>JAJYFE010000137.1 GCA_021785435.1 Planctomycetota bacterium | reverse complement strand
CGCGGTTATGGAACTGGAAGCCTAGGGCTTTGTCACCACTTAACCATCGGGTATCGCGGCCGCCGCCGTTCACCGGGTCGCCGCGGGCGACTCGCCGCGGCGACCCGGAGGCCGGTGCTTGGGGTTTGGTGGCGGGTCCGGGGCTCTTTCTCCAACCCGAAATTTATCGTTTGACAACGCACTAGAGCCTATAGCCGAACTACCTGCCCTGGTAATGCACCCAATGTTTCGCGCTCCAGAACACCAGCCCGGTCAGCGCCAACACCAGCAGCAGCTGCACCCACGCCATCGCGCTGGCGTAGCCCATCCGCAGGTAGCGGAAGGCGTTGTCGTACAGGTACATGCTGTAAAAGTAGGTCGCCCGCACCGGTCCGCCGCCGGTCATAATGAAGGGGGCGGTGAAATTCTGCAGCGTGCCGATAATACCCATCACCACGTTGAAAAAAATCACCGGCGACAGGCAGGGCAGTGTCACATGCCAGGTTTTGGCCAAAGCCCCGGCCCCGTCCAGGTCCGCGGCTTCGTACAATTCCCGCGGCACATCCTGCAAACCCGCCAGGTAAATCACCACCGTGTTGCCCACGCCCCAGAGGCTCATCAACGCCAAGGCGGGCATGGCCCAGCGCGGCGAAACCAGCCAGCCCGGCGGATGCGCCATCCCCAGTTTCTCCAGCACCACATTGATCAGCCCCAGCTTGGCGTTAAACAGCCACAGCCACAGCATCGCCGAGGCCACCACCGGGGTCAGCGAGGGAAGAAAAATCAGCGTACGGTACAACGACCGCCCCCGGAGGTTGGTATTAAGAAGCAAGGCCACCCCGATGGCGACGATCATGCCGGCCGGCAGCGCCAGCGCGGCGTAATACAGCGTGTTTTCCAATGATTTCCAAAACACCGGATCGTGGACCAGGTGCAGGTAGTTCGCCGCCCCGATGAATAAGGGCGGCTGCAGCAGGGAATAGTTGCACACGCTGAAATACAGCGACAGCACAATCGGCGCCGCCGTGAAAACGGTCAGGCCAATGAGCCAAGGCGACAAGAACGCCAGACCCTTAAGCAAATTCCGCGATTCCAGCCTCATTCCGCTTCCCGCTGGGTCTTGACCGAAGGTTTCCGGTAACGTGCTGTTATCTTAACCGGAAGGGGCAGTACCGCCTTCCTACTACGGGTGTGGCCGGATTTTGAGGCGAGGGGACAGACCCACGGGCGGCATGAATGCCGTCGCTAAGACGTTGGGGGCTTGGTGTTATCGCTGCTGGCCGGCGTTCGCCAAAAAATCCGGCCACACCTTCCTATCCTGCGCGCAACCGAGTTTCGGCAAATAGCCGGGGTGGGGTCGGGCAGGGGTTGCCCCGTGGCCGGCCTGCACCGGGTCACCACGGGCGGCCGTGGCGATTAAACTTTTGGAATCATGCTGACTGCCGGGATGTTGGTTTTTACTGGAGATAAAAAACTTTCCCCCGACGTCGTGCTTGCTCTATTGACGGCTTCGGTCACAATAGACGCCCATGCGTATCGGCTTGATCGCCAATTCCGAGAACCGGGACGCCATGGCGGCGGCGCAAACACTCCTGCCTATGCTGCGTCAGCGCCGCGAATGCCACGTGGCGGAGCTTATCTCGGAAGCGTCTGAACCGGCCTTGCGCGAATGGCGGCCGGACCTGTTGATCGCGCTCGGCGGCGACGGTACTATTTTGCGGACTGCCCGCTTTATAGTCGGTCTTACGGTGCCGGTGGCGGGCATTAACTTCGGCAAGCTGGGCTATCTGGCGGCGTTTTCCATGGATCAGTTTCAGGAACATCTGGAGCTGATTCTGGCCGGCCGAGCGCCGATCACCGAGCGCCTGATGCTGCACGGAGCCATTGGGCCGGCCGACGGGCCCGCCGCAGCGCCCCGGTCCGCGGCGCTGCCGGAACAGCCCCTTTTTGAATGTGTGGCATTAAACGACATTGTCCTTAACGCGGGCTGGCCGTTTCGCATGGTGGAATTGACCGTGCAAATCAATGCCCAGGATACCACCACGTTTCGCGGTGATGGCTTGATTGTCTCCACTTCCTCCGGTTCGACCGGCTATAACCTCTCCGCCGGCGGTCCGCTTATCTCTCCCGACGTTAATGCCATGGTGATCACTCCCATTTGTGCGCATTCGCTTTCCTTCCGGCCAGTGGTGGTGCCGGATCAGGCGGTTATCGGTCTGCAGCCGCGGCGCGTCAATGCCGGCACCACGGTGAGCTTCGACGGCCAGGTGGTGCAACCGCTGCGGGAACACCAATGCGTCCTGGTGCGTCGCGCCGCCAAACCGCTGCGGCTCGTGGAAAACCCCGCCTTATCCCATTGGCGGCTGTTGGCGGATAAACTGGCGTGGGCGCGCAGCCCGCAAGCATAGTTGGTGGCTGGGTGTGGGTTCCAAGTGGTGCGCCGGCGGTTGCGCGTCCGGGATAGCGAGAAACCAAAGCTATGAGGAAATAGAAACGTGCCCGCAACCCATAACCCGCAACCCGCCGGTGCTGGAGGCGCCATGAATCCAACCGAACCGCCGCTGCCACCCGCCGTCGAGCCACCGGCGGAACAATTTACACTGCGGCATGTGGATTTCCCCGCCGTATTCGGACTGAGCCTTATATTCCGCGCTTTTCGCCTGGCCATCGAGCCGCCCTGCTGGTTGATGGCCCTGCTGGCGATCGTGCTGGTTTACACCGCGGGGCGGGCCTTTGACGTCTTCTGGGGACCGCAGGTGTTGCCCGGGGAAATCCGCGCCTTTCAGGTGGCCGCAGCGCCGCGGCAGGCGGCGCGCTATGCCACGCGGTTGGTGCGAGACCGGGTCGATCGGCGCAAACAATTGCGGCGCCTGCTCCGGGCCAGCGGCGCTTCTTTGCCAGCGCGCCGACGGGCGTGGTTAAGTGCTCATGTGGAGGCGGCTTACGCCTTCTTGCGCAACCAATATGAACAGCAGTTCCGAGCGGCGATGCGCGCCCCAAGCCTTTCCCCCGCGGGCGTGGCGCCCCACCGGCCGTTCATCGCGTTGCAACGCGGCGCTGAGACCCCGCCGCAGCGCGAGCCGGACCCCACCGGCGTCATCCAGAAAGGTGCCGCGCTTCGGGTCACCCCGCCCGCCTCGCCGCGGGCGAGCAGGACTTTGTCGAGTCGCCCTCCTCCGCGACCGGTGGGCGAGCAGGTCGCCAGGGGGCGACTCGCAGACTGGCGAGCTTTGGCGACTCGCCGGCGAACCGGATCCAGGCTGCCCACCACGGCACTTCTGCGGCGCCAAGCCGTCGCCCGCCTCTGGCAACGTATGACGGCCTTGCGCCGCGTGGTAGGCCGGGGGCCGTTCGATGCGCTGCTGCATGATGAAACCCGGCAATTTTCGCGGTTAGTCGGCCAGACCATCGCTTTCCTGCAAATCCGCCCCGGCTCGTCTGTGGGTCGCCGCGGAAGACCGGCCCATCTTTCCACCGCCTTGCTGCCGGCTTCCCGGTCGACCTTCTGGCGAGGCCACAGTATCGCAGGCTCTCTGGCCAAAATGATCATTCGCGACCCGTGCTGGTTGGCCTTCGGGGCCGCGCCGGTGCGCCGATTTCCGGGAGAGCCGACCGGGCAACTCTGGCCGCGCCGGCTCGGCTACGAGGCTGGCGTTATCATCCTAGCCCTTCTGGTCATCGTGGCCTGGGCCTTCACCGGCGCTTTCATCTGCCGGTATGTCGGGCTTTCCCTCGCCGGTGAAAATCCCGATTGTCAGGCCGTTGTCGGCTTCGCCTGGCGCCGGCTGGTCACCTTTATCAAGGCGCCCCTGCTGCCCGTGGCGACCATGGCGGGCTTCGGTCTGGGCCTGGTGCTCCTGGCTTTGCCGGGCGCGATACCCGTCGTCGGCAACATATTGATTGGCGTCGGTTTCATCATCTTTCTGGCGGGCGGATTGATCATCCTGCTGATGATACTCGGCCTGCTCGGCGGTACGGGTTTGATCTACCCCGCCCTGGCCGTGGAAGGAGCCGACTCGTTTGACGCCATCAGTCGCAGTTTCAGCTACCTTTACAGCCGTCCCTGGCGCATGCTTCTGTACAGCCTGCTGGCGTTGTTCTACGGCGTCGCCACCTACTTGTTCTTATCCTTCGCGTTGTATGTGCTGCTTGCGGCCACTCATCTGCTGGTGGGATGGGGGATGGGCGCCTTCGGCCTGGCGCATGGATGGTATGCGGGCCAAGGCAAACTGGACCTGCTCTGGGCGGCGCCGACTTTCGGCCACTTAATAAGCCCGATCAATTGGTGGGCGATGAACCTTTCCGAATTTCTGGGCGCGTCCGCTTTGGTCTTCTGGCTGTACCTGGCGGTAAGCCTGTTGGGCGCTTATGTCATTTCTTATTTTTTTGCGGTGAACACCATCATCTATCTGCTGCTGCGCCATCAAGTCGATGGCCCAACTCCGCGGGAAATCTTCAGGGAGAAGGCGCCATAGCTTCCACCATGCTGCTCATTCGGGAACTGCGTGCCTTTCCGGCCGCCTTACGGGAAGGGGTACTGTGCATTGGCAACTTCGACGGCGTCCATCTGGGCCACGCCCAGATGCTTGCGACCGGCCGACAACTGGCTGCGGCGCAGGGCCGGCCTTTTATCATCATGACCTTTGAACCGCATCCTTTGACGGTCCTGAAACCGCAGTCGCCCCGGCCGCCCTTGACCACCTTGGCCCAACGGCTGGAGCGTCTGGAAAATTTTTCACCGGCCGCCATCCTGCTGCTGACCCCGACACCGGCGTTTCTGGCGCTGACGCCGGAGGATTTTTTACGGAGCATTGTGCAGGACCGCCTGGCGGCGCGGACGGTGGTGGAGGGGAAAAATTTTACTTTTGGCCGCGCCGCCCGCGGCAATGTGGACACCCTGCGCCAGGCGGGCCTGATGCTGGGCTGGCAAACGGTGCAGGTTCCCACCGTGCAAGGGGTCCTCGGCAATCAATCGGCCGTAGACATCAGCAGCAGCCTGATTCGCTGGTTGGTAACGGCCGGACGGGTGATGGATGCGGCGCGTCTGCTCGGTCGGCCGTATGCGCTGCGTGGGCGCGTGGTTCGTGGCGCCGGTCGGGGCCGCCAACTCGGCTTTCCCACTGTTAATCTGCAGGTGGAACAACGGATGCCCGGCGCGGGGGTCTATGCGGGCCGGATCCAACTGGGCCACCAGAGTTTCGCCGCGGCGGTCAGCGTGGGTGCCAATCCGACTTTTGGCGGATCCACGGTGACGGTGGAAGCGTTTATCCTTGACTATCATGGCGATTTGTACGAACAGACCGTGGAATTGGAAGTTTCCCGCTGGTTGCGCGACCAGCGCGCTTACGCCCATCCGGAGGCGTTGCGGCGCCGCATTGCCGCGGATGTACAAATGGTTCGGGATTATAGTTTATGAGTGAGTTGGTCGATCGGTCCATCCTGGCGCAGCAACTGGCGCCCCTGCGCCGCACCGCCGTTTTTACGCACGTTCGCCCTGATTCCGACGCCCTCGGCGCCCAGGTGGCGCTGAGCCTGTTGCTGACCGGCCGCGGCGCCGCCTGCAGTATCCTTACGCTTTCGGAACTGCCCAGCAGCCTGCAATTTTTAGCCGCCCTGGCGCCGACGCCGCCTAAGCCGTTTTCCCCGGCCTGGGCGCGGGAGCATGCTGGCGCTGCCCTGGACGGCGTGATCGTGGTGGATACCTCCGCACTGGAACAGATGGAACCGGCCCGCGAATTCTTGACCGCCCTGGCGGATAAAGTCCTCGTGGTTGATCATCACCTGGCCGGCAACATGCCCTGCCGGAGCCTGTGGCGTGACACTTCCGCCGCGGCCTGCGTGGAAATGATCGCGGAGTTATTCGAGGTCTGGCAGACGCCACTGCAACGCCCGGCGGCGACGGCGTTGCTGGCCGGCCTGGCGGGGGATACAGGGTGGTTCCGGTTTGATAATGTTACGCCACGAACGCATGAACTGGCGGCGCGCCTGTTGCGGGCCGGGGCGGCGCCGGCGGAAATCTATGCCCATCTGGCGCAACGCGAGTCCCGTGCCAAGCTGGACCTCATCCAGACGGCTCTGCGCAGCCTGCAGTGGTTCTATGACGATCGCCTGGCGGTGATGCGCCTTGCGCAGGCCGATTTGACGGCATGCCGGGCCGCCCCCTGGCAAACCGAGGGATTAGTGGATTTACCGCTGACGGTGGCCAGTGTGGTGGTGGTGGTGCTGCTGACGGAAACGCCGGAGGGAGTGATTCGCGCCAGCCTGCGCAGCAAACGCGATGTGGATGTGAACCGCATCAGCGGACGATTTGGAGGCGGCGGACACGCCCGGGCCGCGGGGTGTCGTGTGCCCGGCCCCATGCCCGCGGCCCAGGATGCCTTGGTGCGCTGCCTTGCGGAATCATTCCAAGCCGAACCTTGCCATATGGGGGAGCTGTAGCCCTTGTTCACCGTACAATTTGCGGCGAATAGAGCTTCGATTCGCCGTGAGACCGCCTATTTGTTTTCCACCCAACATACCGCGAGTTGCTCCGTCAGGAATTGTTAGTGGAATTTCGTTTGCGCCAATGTGGCCCCCGACGAAGTACCTGCGCGTTCCCGGCGTGGTTTCCGCAGCAACCCGTCGGTAAGCGAGAGCGAGCGGCCAGGTCCGCCGGCGGGTCGCGCTCCGGCCCGGTTTGGAATATCAACGCCGCATCGAGCGGCTCCACCGGTCCGGCCTGGTAATAGAGGTTCGCCAGCAGCGCGTAGTGGCCGGGGGACGCTTTATTTTCGGCGGGCTGACCGTTATCATCAAGGGTTAACGCCCTGGGGTGATGCAGTCGTTGCGACGGTAGCTCCAAGGGTAACCGCCCACGGGTTGCACCCGTCCCCGCGCTGCAGTTTAGTCGCCCGCGGCGACCCTGGGGCTATGAGGCACTCGCGGTTTCTGGTTCCTAGCCCGGAGGTCGCCGTGGGCGACTAGACTACAGCGACGGGTTTGGGCCGCGCCAATCCCGATAGCCGTCGGGACCCGTGAACGGTTACGCTCAAGGGTGGAGTCCCGATGGCTACCGGGATTCACCGGCGGGTCGGAAGCGCGGAGGGACGAAAGCGCGAAGTTATTTTCCGCGGTAGCTCAATGGTAGAGCAGCCGGCTGTTAACCGGCGGGTTGTAGGTTCGAATCCTACCCGCGGAGTTTGAGTCTCACTCCTCGTCCGATTGGCATTGACACCAACCGCCAATAACGGTGAAATATGCGGGTTGCCGCGAGGCCGACGGGGTGGCTTTGCCCCTTCTTCAACGCGGACGGAACCAGATGGTCAAACAGATGCAAGACCCGGTCATGACCATCGATGACCTGGCGAAATACCTGAAGCTCTCGACGTCCACGCTCTACAAGCTGTGCGCCGAGGGCAAGATTCCCGGCCAGAAGGTCGGGCGGCACTGGCGGTTCCACAAGGTCGTGATCGACCGTTGGCTTGGAGACAAGACCGCGAAGGCATGATCGACCAACGCAGGAGCATCACGTGGCGCTATGGCTTTGCAGGACAGGTCGGCACGGCGAGCACGAGGCCAAATTCCTCGACGATGATCGCATCTATCTCACCTGGGGCGGACTTGACCGCGACCTGAGCAACATCACCGACATGAAGGCGCTATACAACCTACTCGGCGAGGTGTACCCGAAGTTCACGCACGCACACCGCGTCCAGAACTCCGGGCAGATTTGGTCATTCGTCCGTCGCATGGCTCCGGGCGATTGGGTCGCCGTTCCCAGCAAGCGTAAGACGATCCACATCGGCGAGATCACCGGCGCGTACTCCTTCACTACCGCCGGTCCGAATCCGTATTACCACTACCGGGACGTGAAGTGGCTGCAGCGCGACATCCCCCGCACCAACTTCGATCAAGACATCCTCAATTCCCTCGGTGCATGCACGACCGTTTGCCAGGTCAAACGCAACGATTCCGAGGCCCGTATCCGCGCCATGCAGGGCAACAACTGGAAGTCCGCGGGCGTCAAGCCAAAGGCCATCGCGGTGGATGAGGAAGACGAAACCACGGATGAGACCGCGACGGCGAACCTTGACCTCGAACAGATCGGCCGCGACCAGATCGCGCGGCTGATCTACAGCAAGTACGCCAGCCACGGCATGGAGGACCTGGTGGAAGCCATCCTGATCGCCCAGGGATTCACCACACACCACAGCGAGAAGGGATCGGACGGCGGCGTGGACATCCTCGCGGCCCCGGGCACGCTAGGTTTCGGTCAGCCTCGCATCTGCGTCCAGGTGAAGTCGCAGGACACCCCGCTGGAACGCGCCGTTCTCGACCAACTCGTCGGCACCATGCAGAATGTCGGGGCTGAGCAAGGGCTGCTGGTCTGCTGGGGCGGGTTCAAACCGACGGTGAAGCGGGAATTGCCGCGCCAGTTCTTCAAGGTCCGGCTGTGGGACCAGAACGACCTAATCGACGAGTTCCTGGCCAACTATGACAAGCTCGATGAGGACCTCCGGGCGGAATTGCCGCTGAAGCGAATATGGACAGTGGCCGAGGCAGAGGAAGCGGACGCAGAGACTGGGGCGGATTAGGGGCACGGCCGATACAAGGACTGGATCATGGCTGACATGAAACTCGATGAAGTTGGGATCTGGACCGAGATCAAACTGCAGATTCTCAGGGATTATGCGTCTGCCTATGCAACGATTCTGAAAAAGCAGAAGAACATTCGGCACTATGCGTACATTGACGGATTTGCGGGGGCTGGGACGCACATTTCCGAGGCCACCGGCCAAGAGATCGACGGCAGTCCGGTGATCGCGTTGGGTCTGGAGTTTTCCCACTACCACTTCATCGATCTAAACCCTCAGCGAACGACGCGACTGCAGCAACTGGCGGACGGCAAAACGAACGTCACGGTGCATCACGGCGACTGCAACGACGTTCTGCTCAAGAAGGTCTTCCCGACCTGCCAGTACCGGGACTACCGACGCGCCCTCTGCGTGCTTGATCCTTATGGGTTGAACCCGAACTGGGAAGTGGTTCGGACCGCCGGCCAGATGAAGGGCGTCGAGATCTTCCTCAATTTCATGATCATGGACGCGAACATGAACGTGTTGTGGGAGCAACCCGATAGTGTGGGGGAATCTCAAATCGTGCGGATGAACGCCTTCTGGGGCGATGATTCGTGGCGGCGTGCGGCATACCAGACGAATCCGGGGCTATTCGGTGCGATCCAACAGAAGCGGACCAATGCCGACGTCATCAGGGCTTACCAGAAGCGACTCAAGGAGGTGGCGGACTTCACCTACGTTCCTGATCCGATTCCGATGAGGAATAGCCAGGGAGCGGTGGTCTATTGCCTCTTCTTCGCATCCCACAACAAGACCGGGGATATGATTACACGGGCAGTCTTTGATAGGTACCGGAACGGAGTATACCCGAATGGCCGTTAGGTCAAGGATCGAGTGGACGGAATCGACCTGGAACCCGGTCACGGGCTGCACGAAGGTCAGCGCGGGGTGCAAGCATTGCTACGCCGAGCGCATGGCCAAGCGGTTAGAGGCAATGGGGCAGCCGAATTACGCGAAGGGCTTCTCGCTGACGATTCATCCGCATGTGGTCGACGGACCGTTGTCGTGGAAGACGCCGCAGATGATCTTCGTCAATTCGATGAGCGACCTCTTCCACAAGGACGTGCCCGTGGAGTTCATCTTGCGGGTGTTTGACGTCATGAACCGGGCGCACTGGCACCAGTTCCAGATTCTCACGAAACGATCCGGCCGTTTGCTCCAGTTGTCGCCGCAGTTGCCATGGGCGAAGAACATCTGGATGGGGGTTTCGGTCGAATCGGAGCAGTACACCTCGCGCATTGATGATTTGCGCGGCACCGGAGCGGCCATCAAGTTCCTGTCGCTGGAACCGCTACTCGGTCCCTTGCCGAACCTCAACCTGGCTGGAATCGACTGGGTTATCGTTGGCGGGGAGTCCGGTCCTCGCGCGCGGCCGATGGATAAAGCGTGGGTTGTGGAGATCAAGGAGCAGTGTGCGGCAGCCAAAGTGCCTTTTTTCTTCAAGCAGTGGGGAGGCTGGAATAAGAGGAAGACCGGGCGAACGTTCCTCGGCCGGACCTGGGATGAGATGCCTGCGGGCGCCTCCGCGTGAGAATGGTTATGCAGCGGGTTGCGTTCGCGGAGTTTGAGTTGGTGGTGCGGAAATACCGTACCAACCGGTTAACGAAAAACCCCGGCGCCGAGAGGCCGCGTGTTTGGTTCGTTTTGGCCAATAAGGACAGGGGTTTGCGTTACGTTGGCAGGCAGCCGCCAGTGGCGTGAGAGCGATATAGATCGCCACAAAACAGCGCGGTGGCAAGACCGGGGTCGTCCGTTGCCAAAAACTCTCTGACTCCCACCCCGAAATATCCGATCCAGTTAACAAGGCAGTTGCGTTCGCACCCCCGAAGGCAACCGTTTCATAAGCCGACTATTCGCATAACGCTATAGTCACCGGCGACATTTGTGCATGGTATCTCCCAAAAGCACGGCGCGTCGGGAGGCACTCCAAGACCCAATACCTCTGGTCGGTCGGGTCGCCATTATGACATTCCACCTGGACCGGTTTTAGGGGAAAGTCCATACTGGCCCGCGACGGGAGTGGACTAGTGCGGATTCCATTGGCCCAACTGCATACCGAGTAGTGCAGCAGCCAGTCCTAAGTATGCGTCGGACCGCGCGGTGGCGGTCCCGGGCCGTGCCGCTGCTTCCGACCGGCGGAAACGCACATGCTCGCAGAAAAGGTCTTTCACAGCCGCGAAATCTTCGCTGGACATGGATGGTTCCCGATAGATCGTGCCGGGGGCATCGTCGAAGATCGTCGCCCATAGGACGGCGCCGGAATACAGTTGCCACGCCGGGCGCGGTCCAGGGAATCGCGCCACGCGCAGCGGCTCCTGTTGGCGCGGTGGCGGTGTGGGCTCCGTCGGGGTGCTCTGCGCCTCAGCCCGGTCTTTTTGGGCGATGGCCGCCGCGGCAGCCAAGGCCCTCCAGCATTCAGCGCAGACGACGCTGGCCTCCTGCCACACGTATGGCGTCTCTGCGTTGCCTATCGTGCGGCCGCACATTGTGCAGGTTTCCATTTGAGACTCCTTTCCGCGACCCGGCGCGGACGTTAATGCGAACGCGCCGACTGATACACGGAGCGTCGGTTTTCCATCGCCCATTTGATATCCTTTGGGTCCGCCATGTTGACGTCGAAGGTGTCAGGGAACATCAGGAATGAGAAATCCATCTTAGGCAGACAGGGCTCCAGCGCCGGTTGCCCGGGCGTGCGCAGGGTTCCGAGCCAGTCCTGGATTCCGCGATCCAGCCGATCCTCGAACCAAGACAGGTCGATATGATCAGCGTGGTAGTAGCAACGGGGTGCGAGGACGCGGAGGTGTACTGTTCCAGCGCTGAGCATTGGGCTTTGCCGGACCTTCGGGGTCATATCTTGGATGTGCAGGCGCGTGAAGACATTCAACGCGCCGTAGCACGTGATTTGGATTGCGGCGGCAATGGGCGTGCCCGCACCTTGGTCTACCTTTAATTCGAAAAAGGTGTATTCGCTGTCGCCGCACCAGTGCACAAGGTCGATGTTACGCGCCTTGTATGTTTAAAAAGATGGCCAACCATCCTTCCATCGAGCCTAGAATTCGCTGTCGCGTCGGCGGGACGACGAGCGCAGCGAGGAGTCACGCCGACGCGGCGACCGGCCCACGACCGATCGCGTT
>JAJYFE010000011.1 GCA_021785435.1 Planctomycetota bacterium | reverse complement strand
TCGATACGTCAAACCGCTTAGGCGATCCGCGATTCCAGCCCCGCGTCGCAAGCCGCCACGACACGATCCCGTACAGCCATCGGGTAGGTCTTCCTGCCTACTCTATCGGTATTCGCTACACTAAAAATTTAAACTGGTCTAACACGCCTGCGGCGGGCTCGGCGCACCTGCGGCGCGCCGGAAAAAGCGGGGCGACAGCAGCGTCCGCAGGCGCCGGCCGAGTGCGGCGAGACGCAGCCGGCTTTGAATCTGCCGCAGCTGCGGATCATTCGGGGCGATATCTAGTGCTTCCCGTAACCAGTAGCGGGCCCGCGCCAGATCCCCCTTGCGCAGATAAGCCACAGCCAAATTGGACATGGCCGGCATATGCTTGGGTTGGATCGCCAAGGTCATCCGGCAGTTGGCGATGCCTTCATCCAGACGCCCGCCCAGTAGAAGGATGACCGCGAGACTGTGGCGGGCCTCGGCATGGTGCGAATTCGCCTGCAGCAGCCGGCGCAGCGCCACCTGCGCTGCATCCATCTGGTGCAGATCCATGAAAAGGTGCCCCAGGCCCAGCAGCGTGGCGTCGTCCAGCTCCGGCTGGGCCAATTCGCAGTTAGCGTGGTATAGTGCTTCGGCGTGCTTCTTAAGGCGATGCTGTATGCGGGCGATATGCCAATGGGCTCCGCCGAACTGGCGGTCCTGCGCCAGTACGAACTGGAAGTGCTCCAAGGCGGCGGGTAGATCATCTTCGCCCTCGGCCAGGATACCCAACTGATAGTGCGCCGTGGTCTCCCCGGGGTCCAGATCGAGCACCTGGCGGAACTTCTCCGCGGCTGCGGCGCCCTGCCCCATCTCGATGAGCAACTCGCCGAGGTCCAACAGCGTGTCGATGTTGCCGGGATCACCGCGGAGTTCCTCGAGCAGATGTCGCCGGGCGTCGGGCAGCTGGCCCTTCGCCCAATACACATCCGCGATCCGAGCGTGGACCTCGGGATATTGTGCTTCGCTGTCCAGCACCTGTTGCCAACACCAGAGCGCCCGGTCGTAGGAGCCGCGGGCGAATAATGACAACCCCAGATTGTAATAACAAACGGGGCATTTTTCACGATATTGACGGGCTAGATAGAACATTTCCTCCGCCCGTTCGTGCTCCCCCAGTTCGCTGTACGCCAGAATGCGGTTGCAGTACGCCGGCTCGAACGACGCATCGAGTGCTTCGGCCCGCTCAAAGTAGCGGATGGCCTGGCGGTATTCACCCAGACGCACCGTGTCCACGCCCGCTGCGGAAAGCAGCTCCAGATCGTCGGGATCGATCTCCAGGGCGTGCTGGTACGCGGTCAGCGCTTCTTCAAAACGCTCCATCATGTCCAGCGTCATACCGAGGTTGTAATACCAGGCGCTGATGTGCGGGTTAATCGCAATCGCGCGTTGCAATTCCGAGAGCGCTTCTTCCCACCGTCCGCCTTCGTAGAGTTCGTGGGCGCGCTCGACGCGCTGCTCCGCTTCCTGCCATTCGCTCATGTCAGCCAAGCTCCCCAAGACGACATTTATGCTATCAAAGACGCCCGATCAATCCAAGCCGCTCCGGCAGTCCGCAATCAAAAGAGGGGTGGCCATTTTTCGCGGAGGATCGCCGCCGCGAGCGTCAGGCAGCGCTGGCCGCCGGCCTGCTTTATATCATAATCCTTCAAAATCTTTGCGCCTTGCGAAGATTTTGGTTCGTCATCAGGACCGCAGTTCGGCGGCGGACTACTACTCCCGGCAGAGTCCGCCCAAGGTCGCCGTGGGCGACTAAACTACTCTACCTCCGTGCGGACCGGGGGGGGGCTATGCTTTGGTTGCGGCTGCGCCGCGCTGGGATCTTAACGGGCGGCCATGCCGCCCGGGTTGATCTATTGCAGCAGCGCCGCCTCTGCGGAGCGGGGTCTGCGCTATAGCCCACCCGGAGCCATGAAAATGGAGAACTTGCTCCACGGTGGCATCAACCAACGCAGTTTCCGTTCGCCACGAAGTGAAGGCGACTCGACCAGGTCCAGCTCGCCCCGGGCGAGGCGAGCGTTGCCGCCTCGTTCACGCTGTCCTACCAATCGCCGGGTTGACGCGACACCGGGAATGCCACCCGGTCCTCGCTCCGCGAGGATGGGTACACTCCAATGTGCCGTCGAACCAGCGAACCAGCCACGGCACTTCGGGCTGTCTCCACCGGGGCGGATCTTCGACCTGCCGCTAAAGGACGCCATGGAGCATCATCGGCGATCCCATGATTCATTCTGCGTTCCTACTTGGGTCGGCTTTTGCCGATTGCGGAGGAATCGGAAAGCGTGATTTCACTGGCCTTTTAAGATGGCGTGGGCTTTTTGCACACCCGTACAGAGGACGGGGGAGGGCAAGAATTCGCTATGCCACCGCGATTTCCAAAGGATTCGACCATTTATACTCCGCTAAAATGGCAAAAGTTGAGCTAAGGGATGCTAATTAAGGCAAATTTCTGTTTATTAGCGCTCTTTAACGAGCATTCGCGGTTTGTAACCATTCACGAGTGGCGGTGGTTGGCGCGGCCCCCACCCACCGCTGCAGTTTAGTCGCCGTGGCAACCAGGTCGCGCTGGCCCGGAATCTGTGCCACAAACCGTCAAAATCTTCGCGCTGTGCGAAGATTTTATTCGTCACCAGAACATCCTTTTATCCGGCGGACCGCTACCCCCGGCAAGGTCTCCAGAGGCGACTCCTCGATCCGCCGAGGGTCGCCGTGGGCGACTAAACTACTCTGCCTCCGTGCGAACCGGGGGCTATGTATTTTGGTTGCGGCTCCGCCGCGCTGTGGATATCTTCGCATGGCGAGAAGATTTTTCCTCCACGCCAAGATTCTGGTTGTCCGACAGGCCATTACTTTCGGTACCCGATGACCGGCTTGCCCGATAGCCATCGGAACTCAAAAGGCGGGGGCCATCTATTTCGGTTGTAACGTTGCCCGGCACCTTGAATACTTTCGCCAATGCCACGGCCGCAGGCTTGAGTGAACCGTCAAAGTCGATTACGGAAGTGTTCGCGGGGCAGGGGAAGCAATCGTGGCCCATCCAGATAATCAGGCCGCCGCATTGCGGCGTGATACCATTGTGCGTTGGAACGCCTTGTGCCAGCGGTGACTCGTCTCTACACGGAAGAGCCTGGCGGCCACGAAGAAACCGTTCCTTGCAGGCGCGGGCCGCATAGGCTAGCGCCGTCGCTTGGCGCTGCTGGCTCCAGGCGACGAAGGCCTCAAGGCTCCGCGCATCGCCGCCGTCGGCCAAATACTCATCCCATTGCAGCCACCAGGCGGCGCTATGCCTCCAAAACAAATTGGTTTTATCGGCCGGCCACGCCAGTTCCCGCCCGTGGCGCCGAATAAGGGCGGCGTTGGCGGCGCCTGGCATACCGATTTCCGACCGGAACAGGGCGTCGTCGCGGCGCCAGTAATCGAACCAGCTTTCCAGCGAACCAGCATGATTCCAGGGGCCATGAACATCGTGATGCAAGCCCTTGCCGAAATTTTCCTTGGTGGCCATAAAACGTGGCCCACTGGCCGAAGTGACTAGGAAGCGCCGCGTAGGATCCAATTTACGCACCAGCTTTTCCAGCAGGGCCGGCAGGGGATGGGATAGGTCCACCGGCTTGCCCGTGCCCTGTTTGCCGCCCTCGAGCGAGCCTTGCAATTCATTGCCGCCGCACCAGAGCAGCAGGCAGGGATGATGCTGGCGGCGGCGAATATAACTGGCGGCGATGCGCCCCATTTCGGCGATGAAGGCGGCATCCTCCGGCGGCCAATTGTCCAGGCCGGAAGAAGAAAGCGGAAATTCCTGCCAGACCAGAATGCCCATTTCATCGCAGAGCCGATAAAAACACTCCTTTTCCAATATCGCGCCGCCCCAGACGCGCAGAATATTCGTGCCCAGAGCGCGGTAGGTTTCCAGGCGCTGACGGTAATCATCTGGGGTCACATCCGCGAAGTTAGGCCGCAACGGAACCCAGTTAAAGCCCTGTAGAAAGATATCAAGGCCATTGATATTGCAAATCCAGGGATCCGCCTCCGGCGGCGCCCCGGCGCATGGTTTCCAGGTGATTTGACGAAAACCTATGCGGCGATTGGCTTCATCGAGCCACCGGCCGGCATCGTCAATTAGACGCAAGCGCACCTGATACAGCGGTTGCCTACCCTCACCCGCCATCGCGCAGACGTCCCACTTACCGTCGGGGTGTTCATCCGGGGATCTCGGCACACCGGGATCGACGCTGCTTGTCGCTGGATTTTGTAGCGCCGGTCGAAGAGCCGCCTCGGGAAGCGTTTCCAGGTCGCCATTGGCGATTCGCCCTTGCGGACCTGCGGAGATGCTACCTGCAGATTGGGAAGCCCGCGCCACAAGGGGATCGGCCAATCCCGGCGCGCCGGCGCCGTTGGGTTGCCACGGCTTGACCGGCAGCCCCCTGATTTCATGGTGCAGCTGGGCCGCGACCGGCAGAATCTCCCGATGGATAACGCCCTCCGTGCCGTTGATGATAATCTCCACGCTACGGGCGGCAGCGACACGTAAATCGGCGGCCAGCACGATCGCGCCGCGCGCCGCGACCGCGTCATATTCGGTATACAGCGCCAAGGTCTCGATCGCATCGCCGTGATCGATCGAAAGGCGCATTTCATCCCAGATACCGACTTGCACCAGCCGCGGAACCCAATCCCAGATGTAATTGAAACGCGGCTTGAATTCGCGCATTTGGGACGTAGCACCGATCTGGCCGAGATAGGCGGGAATATCGGTGAAAACGATGGCCAACTGGTTGGGGCCGTCCCGCAACAGCGCGGTCAGGTCGAAAGCGTACGGAACATGGGCGTTGGCAAAGGCACCGGCTTCCTGGCCATTGACCAGAATGACTCCCTGGTAATCCAGGCCGGCGCAATGAAGAATCTTGCGGTCCGATGCGCCGGCTATGCCGCCGGACGGTAGCGCTGTTGGGGCTTTCAATCGCGGTGTTTGCCGATTGGGAACCCCCATCTTGCCCGCATTGGCAGGCCCGGATGTCCATTCCGTCGGCAGCGTGGTTTGGAAAACCCAGTGGCGATTTTCCACCCATTCGCATTGGCGGGAATTCAGTTGATCGTTCCAATCCGGCAATAGACCGGCCTGGCGCAGAGCCTGCTGGACGGAGCCGGGAACGGCGGCGGGAATCGGCCCTACGTCCGGCTGCAACTTCAGCGTCGACTCCGCGACCACCCCGCCACGCCAATAGTTCGGGTGCCAACCGGTTAAATGCCAGGACAGTTCCGATAAGTCAAAAATTTGCCGCATGTCGCACAATCGATTTCAGAAGTTAAAAAAATCCACAGAGTGCACAGGTTCATTCACGTAACCATTCACAGGTCGCGTCACGGGTCGCGGCGGGCGGCGCAACCCTCACCTGTCACTGCACTTTAGTCGCCCACGGCGATCCCCGGTCTATGAAACCAATGCCGCAGGTCGCCGCGAGCGACTCGCCCCGATGCGATATTTCATAGCCGTCCCGATCGTTATCGGGATAGGCGTGGAGGCGGGTGCAGCCGGTAAACCGTTACTCCTTCACCGCACACCACACGGATTTATCCCGCTCAAGCATACAGCCTTGTCCGGTCTTGAGCCATGGCGTTTTGTCCATTTCGGTTGGCGTTTCGTCCAGGACGGCAATGGGGTAAAAAGCCAGTAAAGGGCATTTGCATTAACTTGTAAAATATGCGATGGCATCGTATATTTTGCATTATGTGGATTTCACGCACCCTGGAGTCGCGTTTGCAACGGTCCGCCAAGACCCGCCCCGCCGTCGTGTTGACCGGCGCCCGGCAGACCGGAAAAACATCCACCCTGCGACGGTTATTTGCGGACTACGCCTTCGTATCGCTCGATCTGCCCACCGAGGCCGAACAAGCCGAAAAAGAACCGGACGCCTTCCTGCGCCGCCATCCGCCTCCCGTGATCATCGATGAAGTGCAATATGCGCCGGCGTTGTTTCGCCATCTGAAGGCGGCGATTGACGCCGATCGCGGCCGTCCCGGACGATTCCTGCTGGCCGGTTCGCAGAAGTTTACGTTAATGAAGGGCGTGGCGGAGTCACTGGCCGGCCGGGCGGATATCGTTAAACTGGAAACCCTGTCGTGGGCCGAGATCCGCGGTGCCCTGCCCCGGACGCCGCTGGAAACCGCCATCGTCCGCGGCGGTTTTCCGGAGCTTTACGCCAATCCTGAAATCGATCCGGTCGGGTTCTATCACTCGTACCTTGCCACCTATCTGGAACGCGATGTGCGTACGCTGGCCAATGTCGGCAGTCTGCGCGACTTCGAGCGCTTTTTGCGCGCCTGCGCGTTGCGTTCCGCAAATCTGCTCAACAAAGCCGATTTGGCGCGCGACGTGGGCGTGGCGCCATCCACCGCCAATCAGTGGTTGTCGACGTTGCAGGCGTCCGGACAGATCGTACTTCTGGAGCCGTGGTTCTCCAACCGCACCACCTCGATTGTGAAAAGCCCGAAGCTTTACCTGGCCGACACGGGGTTATTGTGTGCGTTGCTGAACGTCCACTCGGCGGAGGCCTTACCGCAGGCGCCGACCGCGGGCGCGATATGGGAGACCTTCGTTTTCGCCCAGTTGCGGGAGCGCCAGCGCCGCGCCGGGCAGGACGGTGGATTGTTTTTCTTTCGCGAGCGCACCCGCGAGGTGGATTTTGTGATCGACTCCGGCGCCGGGCTGGCGCTTTATGAAGCCAAATGGACTGAATTGCCGGCGGATCGCGACGCGGTAAATCTTGAATTCGCACGCACAGCGCTGGGGAAAACCGCCGTCACCAGTGGTACTGTGGTCTGTCGCGTGCCGCACGGTTTTCCGCTGGCAGGCGGATTCCGTGCCGCGGCGGTGACCGACCTGACATAGAGCGGAAGAAGTTGCCCATGCCTCATCCTCCCCGCATCCTGGTGGCCTTGGAGTGGTACGACCACGAAATGCACAGCGGTGTGGCGCAATATGCGCGCCAGGCGGGTTGGGTGCTCGATAACTGGATGGTGC
This sequence comes from Planctomycetota bacterium, assembly GCA_021785435.1. Classification (GTDB taxonomy): domain Bacteria; phylum Planctomycetota; class Phycisphaerae; order WQYP01; family WQYP01; genus JAKCCC01. The sequence continues at coordinate 43,390 of JAJYFE010000011.1, read as the reverse complement.
ATTTCGGCAGAATCCCGGCGCATTGGCGGGGCGACGGCATTATCGGCCTGGTGGTGGACCCCCACGGCGACGTGGCGCGCTTTTTGCGCCATTGGCGGCGGCCCGCAGTCGATTTGGTCCGCGAAGTGCCCGGCTTGAAAGTGCCACGCGTCCTGGCGGACAATCAGGCTATCGGCCGGGTCGCCGCAGAGCATTTGCTCTCCTGCGGTTTGAAGCACCTGGCGTTTTGCTATCTATGGGGCAACTGGGTGGAAGGAGAAAGAATGCGCGGCTTCCAGCAGGCCGTGGAGAAAGCGGGCCGAAATTTTTACCCGCTTGACTTCACGCCCCATCCCCATCATCGGCTGCGTGCCATCGACGACGTGTTGCGAAGCTGGATGGTCCGGCAACTGAAACGCCTGCCGCAGCCACTGGGGGTGTTGGGCCAATACGATGAGGAGGCACTGCTGGTGATGCAGGCGTGCCAGGCCTCCGGTTTGCGCATTCCAGAGGACGTGGCGGTGGTGGGCGTAGACAACGACGTGCTTAGTTGCGAATTAGGGCCGGTGCCGCTGTCCAGCGTGGACCGGCGGCGGCGCGAGCACGGCTACCAGGGGGCGGCATTGCTGGACCGGCTTATGCACGGCGAAAAACGGCCGCTGGAGCCCATTCGGGTTGCTCCCGGCCCGGTGGTCGTTCGGCGCAGCTCCAATGTGTTGGCCGTGAATGATCCGGATTTAACCCAAGCCTTGCGCTTCATTGCCGAGCATTACCGCGAACCAAACTTGCGGGTCACGGATGTGGTCAAAACCACTTTCACTACCCGCTCCCGCCTGTATCAACTTTTCGAGCAGCACATCGGCCGCTCCATCAAGGCCCAAATCCGGCGACAGCGTGTGGATCACGCCCGCCAACTTCTTCTGACCAGCCGGCAGAAGCTTTATAGCATCGCCCGCGTCGCGGGGTTCCGCGACGCGGAACATTTAACCCGCGTCTTCAAACACGATCTGAACATGGCGCCGAGCCAGTTCCGTGAGCAAAAATCCGGGATCTGGCCATAAAATTGTGGTTCATCTTCAGGACAGGTTTCAGGTCATAGTTTTTAGGCTGGCCCGCCGTGCGACTCAGGCCCAGGGCAAACCGGGCGGCAGCCCGGTGGCTCAAGCCCGGGGCGATCGACCACCACCTTGCCCCGCAGCGTGCTCCCGCGCCACCGAAAGCTGAGCGCTGCAAGCTGACGGCTGACCGCCGCGAGTGGATTGCTGATAGCTGACTACACCCGTTCCAAAGTCAGAAAGATGAAATGTTGCTGCGTACCGGTGGGCTTGGTGTGCAGGTGGGATACTTCGTCAACGACACGAAACTCCGCACCGAACTGGGCCGCCAGGCCTGCCGCATCGTAGTGGCAGGTATCCAGACCACTGCAACGCGGTGGCGTATTCAGAGCGAACGTACCGACAATTAAGCGGCCGCCCTTCGGCAGCGTGCGGCCGGCCAATTCCACGTAATGCTTGCGGTCCGCCGGATCCGTCAGAAAATGAAAAACCGCACGATCATGCCAGACATCGAATTGACCGAGATTCTGAGCCTCCGTGATATCCGCGATAATCCACTGGATTCGGTCCGCCCGTTGAGCCAGCCGCGCCTGGGCCTTGGCCACAGCGGTGGCCGAAATATCCAGCACGGCTATCTTCTGGTAGCCGCGATCCAACAACTTTTCCGGCAGGCGGGAGGTTCCGCCGCCGACATCAATCACGCGTCCCCGACTGGGCGAGGCTTTTTCGATAAGCCTGAACGAAAGTTCCGGATCGGATTGATACCAGCCCAGTTCGTGATCCTGGTGCCTCGTGTAAACGGTTTCCCAATGTTGTTTCCGATTCAGCATCAGCCCTCCGATAATGGCACGACCGCCCCCTTGTACGGCGCCGGTCCGAAAAACCACCACCGCGGCATCAGGCCAGCCGTATCCGCGGGTCGGCCCAGGCGCAGGCGAGATCCGCCAACAGATTCAGCAGCACCAGTCCCAGAGTATAGACCAGCACAATTCCCAGCACCAGCGGAATGTCTTTGTCCAGGCAGGCGTTGACAAAAACTTCCCCCAGGCCCGGAATGGCGAAAACTTTTTCCACGACGAACGAACCGGTCAAAATGCTCGCCGCTGCCGGCCCCAGAAACGCCAGTATGGACAGCGAGGCATTGGGCAGAATATGCCTGCTGACCACCCGCCATGGGGGTAGCCCCTTGGCCCGGGCCGTGCGCACAAAATCGGCGGTCATCACGTCCCGCACCCCCGCTCGGGAAAGGCGGGCGATGTAGGCCAGATACGGCAGCGCCAACGTCAGCGCCGGCAGAATAAGCTGCTGAAAGGTCCCCCAGCCGCCGGGCGGAAGTACGGTCAGATCGACCGCGAAAAGCAGCAGCAAGGCGGAGCCGATGACAAAATTGGGCATGCTGATGCCGAACTGGGTCGCGACGGTCAGGGCCACGTCCGGCCAGCGACCCTTCAGCAGCGCCCCGGCCGTACCCGCAGCCACTCCCAGCCAGAGCGCCAGCAGCAAGGCCAGTGCTCCGAGCGCCATAGACACCGGCAACGTCTGGCGGATCACGTCCCCGACGCTGAAGTTTTCGTAGCTGATCGTCGGCCCGAAGTCGCCGTAGCGCACGAGGCGCCAGGCGTAGGCAAAATAAGCCCGCCCTGGATCATTTAGACCGTAGCGCTGGCGCAACGCCCGCAGGATGGCGGGTGGCGGCTGCTTTTGGCCAATAAATGGATCGCCCGGCGTGGCCATCAACAGCCAGAACGTTGCAGTATACACCAGCCCTAGCACCAGAACGGATTGCAGCAGGCGCCGCAGAATAAAGCTTTTCATCGCAGTCTTGTCAGTAACCAATACCGTTCGGTTATAGGTTTCGGGTTTTAGGTTAAGGCTGTGTCCCCCCGCCTCTAACCTGAAACCTAACCCTTAGAACCTAAGTGGGAACGCCGAATGAATCGTGGGATCGCTGGCGGCAGGTTGAAGATCTACTACCGATTCGTTGCGTGCTCCTGCTTGGAACCTCTCGTGGCCGACGCCGATGAATATATTTCAGCAGGGTAATCAGGCGTACATTCAGGTTCAAGCCCCCGACCCGTCGGCCGTTATACAACATCCCATCCAGGGCCTGGAAAAGCGGCAAGGCGGGCATCTGCTGTTCCACCAGGATGGTTTCGGCCTGCCGCAGCAGTTCGAAACGCCGGGTCGAATTGGCGGTGCGGCCGGCTCGCTCCAGCAAAGCGTCGTACCGCGCATCGGAAAAGCCCGATAAATTGTTGGGGTTGCCGGTGCGGAACAGATCCAGCCACGTGGTCGGATCCATGTAGTCGCCGTACCAATCGGCGCTGGCGATATCGAAATGCCCCTGCACCATATCTTGATGAAAAATCTTGCTTTCCTCCTGGGTGATGCTGCTGCGTACACCCAGTTGGGCGCGCCACATGGCGGCGACCGCCTCGGCGATGCGCGCATTCATGGGAGCGGCAGTGTTGGTTAAAATTTTCAACCGCGGCAGGCCGCGCCCGTCCGGATATCCGGCCGCGGCCAGGAGCCGCCGCGCCTGGTGCACATTCCGGGCCAGTCCCCGCGGGCTGTGATAGCCGGCGATGGTTCCCGGCGGCACCAACACGTTCACAGGCCGCTGCGGCAACCGCGTGATGTCCCGCACGATGGCTCGCTTGTCCAGCGCCAGATCCAGCGCCAGCCGTACCCGTGGGTCAGCCAGAGCCTTATGCCGGCAGTTACACAAGTAGTAATAGGTTCCAAACACCGTACGGTAATGCACATCGTGCCGCCGGCCCTGCTGCGCCAGGCGCACCAATTCGGGGGCGAAATTACCGGGCAAAAAGGAAAGTACATCCACCATACCACTGCGGTAGGCCAGAAAGGCGGCCTGGGCATCGGGATAATTGGCGATGCGCAGCCGCCGACAACGTACGTCCCGCCGGTCCCAATAATACGGATTCCGCCGCAACGCCAGATATTGATGGAAGCGCCAGGCGGTTAGCTCATACGGTCCGTCGGTAACCAGGTGCGGCGGGCGAGTCCAACGGGGATTGTAACTTATCTGGCGGCCGTGGCGCACGGCGAAAAGCCGCATAGCTTGAGGATTCAAGGGAAAAAAGGGCGGAAACGCCAGCAGACTCAAAAAATAAGGGCAGGGATAGCGCAGTTGTATCCGCAGGGTGCGGCGATTAAGGGCGCGCACGCCGACTGTGGAGAACGGTACAGGATGCTGGGAGCGGCGCGCCCGCGAATCAAAATAGGCTTTGGCTCCGGCCACGTGAAAGAACATGGTGACATATCCCGCGGCGGTTGCCGGATGCAACATGCGCCGCCAGGCAAAAAGGAAATCCTGCGCCGTGACCGGGGAGCCATTCGACCAGCGGGCGCTGCGGCGCAGAAAAAACGTATAGCGGCGAGCGTCATCTGAAATCCGCCAGCGCCGGGCCACTCCCGGCATGGGCGCCAGCGTCCGGGGATTATATTGGACCAAGCCCTCCCACAGCGCCAGAGCGGCGCGGATATCCTGCAACCAGGTCATTTTCGCCGGGTCCAGCGTATGGATCTGGCCGGCCTGGCAGAAGACGAGCGGGCGGCGCCCTGCGGGCGGGGCGGCGGTCCATTCATAACCCAGCGCCCCAATCAGCAGCAACAGCAGCGATGGCAGCAGCAAGGTGCGTTTCATACGCGTTACGATAGCCCAACCGCGGCCGGAACCGCAAATGGCGTCGCCGCCAAAAGCGCCAGCATGACAAAGCGGCTTGGCCCATGTATATTGCAATGGGTTTTTCCGGAGTATAGGCAGTGCAGCGCTATCCGCAGTACACACGGGAACGTCTTAAGAAATTCAGCGACCGAATCCGCGAATTGATCTACCAGCAAAGATGTCCAGCCACTTCACTTTCGGTCAGCGGACCCGTGGATCGAATTCGCCGCCAGGCGGCAGAAAAATTGGTCTATCGGCCGGCGAAACTGGGCGAACATTTTGGCCCGCCATGGGCCACGTTTTGGTTTCAAGTGGAAGCGCAAGTGCCCCGCCAATGGGCCGGGGCCCGCGTGGACCTGCTTTGGAACAGCCACAGCGAGGCGACGCTCTGGAAAGGCGAACGGACGATCCAGGGCCTGAATTTCCACATGGGCGACCGTCCCGACGCCATCCTTCTGCCGAAGGCGCAGGGCGGGGAGACGCTGCGCTTTCAAATTGAAATGGCGTGCAACGGCAAATTCGGCGTCACCATGACCTGTGACGATTTTCGCCAGGGCGATTACTTCCTGGAGCAGTGCGAAATCGCGGTTTTTGATGCCTTGGCCTGGGAACTTTATTACGATTTCCGCATCCTGCAGGAACTGCAGGCGGAAATCGTCCGCGGCGGTGGGCCTATGGAGCAGGCTTGGGGCGGGAAGCTGCTGGCGGAGCTGAATCGCTTCGTCAACGCCATCGACCTGACCGATCGCACGACCTGGCCGCCGGCCCAGGCGCTGCTTAAGGCGCTGTACCAGCATCACAATGCTTCCCTGGTGCATCAGGTTTCAGCCATCGGCCACGCCCATATCGACACCGCCTGGCTCTGGCCGCTGGCCGAGACCGAACGCAAGTGCGAGCGCACCTTCAGCAGCCAAATCGCCTACATGGACCAATACCCGGAATACAAATTCGCCTGCTCCCAGGCCTGCCAATACGACATCATCAAGCGGCGCAATCCAGATCTATATGAGCGCATCCGGGCGAAAGTCAAGGCGGGCCAGTTTGTACCGGTTGGCGGGACCTGGGTCGAGCCGGACTGCAATCTTCCCAGCGGCGAGGCCCTGGTTCGACAGTTTTTGTATGGCCAGCGTTTTTTTCAAAAGGAATTCGGCCTGACCTGCGGAGAATTCTGGCAACCGGATGTCTTCGGCTACAACGGGCAGCTCCCCCAGATCATGCGCCTGTGCGGCATCCGCCATTTCTTGACGCAGAAGCTAAGCTGGAACCAGTTCAACAAACCGTTGTATCACACGTTTCTATGGCAGGGCCTCGATGGCAGTGAGGTGCTCGCCCATTTTCCGCCGGCGGATACGTACAACTCTATGGCCGACGTGCCGGAACTGCGGCGCATCGCCCGCGACTACAAAGACCATGACCGGTCGCGGCACAGCCTGATGTTGTTCGGTTTCGGCGACGGCGGCGGCGGGCCGACCAAGGAAATGATCGAAACCATTCGTCGGGCGCGGGACCTGCAAGGGCTGCCACCGACCACCGTGCGCAGCTCCGCGGAGTTCTTCGCGCTGCTGGAACAGGATTACCGCGACCCGGTCCGCCAGATTGGCGAGCTGTATTTTGAACTGCATCGCGGAACCTACACCACCCAGGCGGCCACCAAAAAGGCCAACCGCAAGGCGGAGTGGCTGCTGCATGATGTGGAATTTCTCGCGGCGACCGCGGCGCGAAAAGGGGCGCTGAAATATCCGCGGCTGGAGCTGGAGCGCCTTTGGAAAATTCTGCTGTTAAACCAGTTCCACGACATCCTGCCCGGCAGCTCCATCGGCCTGGTTTACGAAGACAATAAGCGGCAAATGGAAGAGCTGGCCGCGGAAGGCGGCGCCCTGCGGGAACAGGCGCTGCGCGCGGCCTTTTCCGGCGGAGGTCCCGGGGCTGCGGGACCGGTAAACACCATCGGCTTCGCCCGCCACGAGGTTGCCCCGGCCCCCGATGGATCACTGGTTTATGTGGAAGCACCCTGCTACGGCGTCGGACGGTTTGTGGCGGCGCCCGATCAGGTGCGGGTTTCTTCAGGCTCCGGGCGGTTTATTTTGGAAAATGGCCGGCTCCGCGCGGAACTAAGCGTGGCCGGCACGCTGACCAGTCTGGTGGAAAAAACCACGGGGCGAGAGGCTCTTTCCGGGCCAGGCAATCAGTTGTTGCTCTACCGCGATGAACCGAACAACTTCGACGCCTGGGATCTGGACCCGCAAGATTTGGAAACGGAAGCCCCGTGCCCCCCGGCCAGCTCAGCGAAAATTGTACAGGCGGATGCGCTGCGTGGCGCGGTGGAATTTGAGCGCCGCCTTGGTCGCGCCAGTAAGCTGATTCAAGTGGTAAGCCTTTCCGCAAACGCCCCGCGCCTGGAATTTTCCACGCGCGTGGACTGGCGTGAGGAAAAGAAACATTTAAAGGTAGCTTTCCCGGTGAATGTGCGCGCGCTATCCGCCGCCTACGAAATGCAGTTTGGCAACGCCCAGCGGCCCACCCATTACAACACGCCGTATGATCTGGCGCGGTTTGAAGTTCCCGGCCATAAATGGGCGGATTTAAGCGAACACGGCTTCGGTGTCGCCCTGCTTAGTGAGAGCAAATATGGGTTCAGCACCTTCGGCCAGACCATGCGCATCAGTCTGCTACGTGCCACCACCAGCCCGGATCCGCACGCGGACATTGGCGGGCATGAATTCGCCTATGCCATCATGCCGCACCCGGGCACGTGGCACGAAGCGGATGTGGTGGCCGAGGCCGCGCGATTCAATTCGCCGATCTTGTTTGTCCCCGCCGCCGGCGAACCGCGCTCGGTGGCCTGGGTGGATGACGGCAATTTAGTCCTGGATACCATCAAGCAAGCCGAAGATGACGACGCTGTGATTCTCCGGCTCTACGAGTGCCATGGGGCCAGGGGAACCGCGAAATTGCACGTGGATCTACCGTTCCAAGCGGCTTGTTTTTGCGATCTGCTGGAGCAGCCTGGCGCGGCGGTTAAGGCGACGGCGGGGGCGCTCGAAATCCCCTACCGCCCATACCAGATCATCAGTCTTAAGCTGGCGTGACGGAAAGCGCCATCCGGCCCCGCCGTCTGTATCCGGGCCGCGCGGAGAACCGTCAGCTGCCTCCCGCAGACACGCCTCCGAGGCGAGTTTCCAACATGCGGAGAATGGAAACTTTCATAGTCCCAAGGTCGGCATGGGCAACCTCCGGACTATGAAGGAGGCGCTATGGCGATTGTCAGAACACGCAGGGTGACGGTGAGCATTTGCGGTGATGGGTGGTTTCCACCTCGAAATTGTGGTGCAATAGATGCATCGTGATCGACCCTGCGCTGGAAAGCTTCGCACCACTTACCACCAGCCCCGCCTCTGACGGGCCGCGAATCCGGTCGGTCGCCGGGGTGCCGGCGCGCGCCCCGCATCGCTGGCTGCGGATTTTCGCCGGCGCCGCCGGTTTGGTGCTGCTGGTGCTGCTGGCGTACTGGCCGTTGCTGCACGCCGGCTTCATCTGGGACGATGACAACTGCCTGGTGCACAATCCGTTGGTGCAGCACTGGTGGGGCCTGCGATATATCTGGCTGCACCCGCGCGATTCCATTCAGTATTACCCCCTGGTTTTCACCGCCTTTTTGCTGGAATACAAGCTGTGGGGACTGAACCATCTGGGCTACCACCTGGTGAATATTCTGTTGCAGGCCGCCAACGCCGTTCTGCTCTGGCAGGTTCTAAAGCGGCTGGGCTTAAGGACGGCTTGGCTTATCGCCGCCATCTTCGCGGTCCATCCGGTGCAGGTGGAAACCGTCGGCTGGGTGGTGGAACAGAAGAATTTGCTGTCGGCGCTGTTTTATTTCGCGGCGGTGTTGGCGTGGATGCGCTTTGCGCGCATAGCACCGGCTGATAACCCGGTGGTTGATTCAAGACCACGCACCGCGCCACCGCATTATCACGCGGTGCTCACGCGAGACGCGGGCTGGTACCTCCTGGCGACGCTGTTTTATTTGCTGGCCCTGTTGGCCAAAACCGATGCCTGCACCTTGCCGGCGGTTTTGCTGCTGTTGCTCTGGTGGAAGCGCGGCGGCTTTTCCTGGCCGGTCGTCGGCGCCGTCGCGGCTTGGCTGGTTATTGGCGGACTGGCGGCCGCGGAGACGGTGGCGATAGAACATGGCCAAGTGGGCGCCCATGGGTCCCGGTTCCAGTGGCCGCTGGCAGAGCGTCTGTTTATTGCGGGGAAAGATTTGTGGTTTTATCCGTGGAAGCTGCTTTGGCCGCATCCGCTGCTGGAAATTTACCCGCGGTGGAGCCTGAGCCATATCGCCACCTGGCAATGGATCTTCCCGGCTACCGCGTTTCTGCTGCCCGTGGTCTTGCTGCTGCTGTGGCGCCGGATCGGTCGCGGACCATTTACCGCGGTCGCATTTTATGGAATCACCATCGCGCCCGTGCTCGGGTTTATTTCCTTCTACCTGCAGGTTTATTCCTTTGTCGCGGATCATCTGCAATATTTGGCGTGTGTTGGACTGATCGCGCTGGCTACGGAGGGTTTGTGGTTTCTGGCTTGTCGTTTCTGGTTGGAAAATCGTGGGGGCAACCAGAAGCCGGGAACCGAGAACCGGAAACTTATTGTCACCGTTGTGGTCGGTAGCGCACTGCCGTTGATTCTCGCCTGGCGGACGAATGTCCAAAGTCGCATCTATTCGCCGCCGATTCATGTCTGGACGCACGTCCTGGAATATTACCCCAATTGTCCGGCGGCACTGGAGCATGTCGGCGCCTATGAATGCAACCACGGGGATGTCACCGCCGGCACGCCCTTGTTGCTGCGGTCCTTCAAGCTCTCGCAAGGGAATATTGCGGTAATTGATTCCAACGTCGGTGATGTGTATTGCAACCTGCTGCATCAATACGCCGCCGCCACCGGTTATTATCGGCGCGCCCTCGAGGTGAATCCGCGCTACCCATATGCCATCCGACAACTTGTGCAGTGCTACGCCCGGCTGGGGCGCTGGCCACAGGCGCTGGCGGAGTTGCGTGAGGGTCTCAAGCTGTTCCCCCGTTCCGCTTCCCTGCATCTGGCCCTGGCCAATGCCCTGGCGTTCGGGATTTCCAAGCCCGACTACCGGGCCGCGGCGCGGCAGTATCAGCTGGCGTTGCGATACCGGCCCGGGAATCCGGTGGCCCTATATCGCCTGGCCTTAACGCTGGAAAAATTGGGACGATGGCCGGCCGCGCTGAGATGCTTTCAGCAGATGCTGCGGATAGCACCGCGATGGGCCCAGGGCCATTTCCGGTACGGGCAATGTCTGTTGGCGCACGGCCATCCCGCCGCAGCGGCGGCGCAGTTTCGCCGGACCCTGGAGCTGCTGCCCCCGACGGCGGCGGCCAACCGCGCCTTGGTGCAACGCACCCTGGCCACAGTGTGGCGCGGCGCTCATCACATACGGTCAAGGCCTTAGCCCCGGGTGGCCGCTGTTCAAGGCCAGTCGAAACCGTCTCGAGAACAAGAAGAGAACCACCGTTTACTCGCCGCGGCGGGGATCACACCGATGACACCGATGAAATCAATGGAATCCGTGCTTGCCATTTTCGTTCCCTCCGGATGCGGCGAAGCCTCCTATTCAGCTGTTCTGAAAAGGGGTGGGCCAGTTCGCCCGCGGCAATTCCACCGGTGGCAGGATTTCCGCAGCGGCTCTTTGAACCTCCCACCGCGGATCGATGGCCCGCGGTATGAAACGGCAACGGTGGTGGTAGAACGGTCAGAAGGCGTCAGGCCGCGGCGGCCAGAGTGCGGCGCTGCCGCAGGGCGCTGACCGCATTGGTATACAATTGATCTTTTTGGCGTTTCACGAGCATTTTTACATCGTAGACACTTAAGCCGTACTGAAAACCCACGCCCATCATCAGCCGCTGCTCAGCGGCGGTCAGATCGCCGTTGGCCAGCGCGGCGGCGATCATTGCGCCTAACCATTGTTGAACTTCCGCCGGCGAGCGCGGTTGCGGCGTATGCAACTGACCGCGGCGGGCGGCATCCAACAGGCGGTGCAGCTGTTCGTCGGAGATCTTCTGCCGCTGGGCGACAGTGCGCAGCATTTGCTCCTGGGCCGTATCAAGGCCACGATTGGCGACCACGGCCTGAACCATCCAGGCGAGCAAACCGCTCGGTTCAGGCGGCGCGGCGGCGAACGCACCCGGCGCCGCGGCGATTTGGGACCCGGTCAACGCGCCAACGCCGGCATCGCCGCCGGCGAGTTCCGCGAGCAGTTGCTGGGCCTGCCCCGAAGAGGCGGGCAACATCTCGGCGAGTACCCAGCCCCGGGAGCCGTCGTTAAACACCGCTCCGCAATAGCTGCAGGCATCAGAAACATCATCCACGACCGGGGCGCCGCAGGCGGGACAATGTGCCGAAGATACTCCCGCGGCGACATCGGTCTTGACGTTGGCCTGGCGCATGAGCACCAGCAAATGATGCTCCACATTCGCTTCGGCCGTGCGCTCCAACCGGCCGTGGGTGTCCACCTGGTAGCGCCGCGCGGACCAGCGGATGCTCAGCAGCGCGCGATCCTGGCCGGGAGTATTCGGTGCTGTTCCGCCGGAGCGCGGAGCTGGCGCCTCCGCCGCGCCGGCGCCAGGGGTGCTTTGTGCTCCGGCGGCCACAGGGCTTCCGCCGGCTTCACCGGCGGACGCGGCGCAGATGACCCCCAGCGTTTCCAGCCCGCCTACCGCGCAGTCGCCCCAGAAGGCGCGGGGGCCCGGTGCGGTGCCGGCAAGGAGTTTTTGGTAGATTTGGACAAATCCCGGCGTGGCGACTTTGCGCAGCGGATCCACCTTCCCTAAGCGATCCGCCCGCACGGTGCGCCAGAACATCACCGAGGCGCGATCCTCCAGGTCTGCCACGGTGAAATCCGGATCACGCCGCTGTAATTCGGAGACCCCGGGCAGCGTTTGGCCGGATTCCGGACGCCACTCTGATTCCTGCGTAATCTCCACCAGGACCCAGTCGTATTGACCGTCGCGCAGCAGGGCATGGCAACTCTGGCACTGGGCCGCGGCGTTAAGGGCGACGGGGGCGCCGCAATTGGGACAATGGCCTTCGATCAAGCCGTCTTTATCGATGCTGGCCGCGCCGCGCCGCCGCAGAAAAGACCAGTATTCCGTAAAACCGGCAGGCTGGCTGGAACCGGAAACCACGCGGCCATCGCTAAGCGAAACCTGTTGATCCACCGCGCTGGCTTGCACGCACACCACGGCGGTGTCGAAAACATTATCCGAAGTCAGCTGCGCCAACCGCACACTCGCCACGCGGATATCGGCCATACGGTCACGCACGCCTTCATCTTTTTGTTCAAGGAACTGCAGGTTGAAACGCTCATAGATGCCGTCGGAAATGAACGGCCGCACGGTTTCCAGATTTTGGGCGCACCAGGCGTTTTGAATCTTCAGAAAAGCGGTTTGAACGCGCGCATAGAAACGGTCGAGATTAAACGCCGGATCCCGCTGCTTCAGAGCAGCCAGTGCGGCGGCTTCGCGGTTATCATCCATGGCGTCGAGGCCGCGCTGCGTGCGTTGGTCACGCACATAGCCGGCGACGGAACGGTGCGTGAGCAGATAAAACACGCCAGCCACCAGCACCACTGGAATGCCCACCGCCGGATGCAGAATCACGAGGAAATAGAGCAGCTCGAAGACCAGAACGCCGCCGCCCCCCCCTCCTCCTCCTCCGCCCCCAAAGCCGCCACCGCCAAAACCTTCTCCGCCCCCGGCCCGGGCCAGCACCAGCGCCGGCGCCAGCAGCAGCGCAAGGAGAAAAATTAGACCGTAAACCGTCCCCATCCAAGGGGCGAATCGTTTTCGCTGGGCGGAAGAAAAACCTGCCGTAGTCATGGAAAGAATTGTAACGGAAGGAACGAGGGTTGAACATTCGACGGGCGCGGCGTCAGGGTAGCCGCCGAGCTCGCCTTGTTGAGTCGCCCTCTTCGGCGACCCGGCCAAACGGTTACAGGAACAGTCCGGGAGGGTACAATAGCCCGTGCTGCCGGGGCCCGCCCCGAGCGGACCAGAAGGGATGGCAGATGTATTCCAGCCTGTCGATCGAGAATTTCCGGGGTATCCGGTCGTTGCGGATCGATAATTTGCAGCGAATCAACCTTGTCGTGGGACGCAATAATGCCGGTAAGACATCTCTGCTCGAAGCCGCGATACTGCTTGGGGGGGGGGGCAACAGCCCCAATGTCGCTCTCGCGCTCGGCCAGGCTCGCGGACAACTCCCTCAAAGAACCGATGAAATCTGGCGGGCATTGTTTTGGCAAATGGCGCCCGATCATCCCGTGCGCATCTCAGGGATACGCGGCGGCCAAGAGTGCGCCGTCACGATTGAGGGGCTGGCGTACGATGCGACCCCGGTTGCCGGCGAGGCGGGCGTCCAGGTTCCCGCGCCGATCACAACCCTGCGGGAAGATTCCGAAATCGGAAGGCTCCGATTTGTCCATCACTTGGCGGACGGAAGGAAACTGGAGACTATGGTGACCCGGGACCCGAACTCCGGAGGTATTAATAGAGTGCCGTCGTTGGTCGAAAGGCCTGCTATCATTCCGACGGTCCTGGTTCCGGCCAGCTGGCCGGTGACCCTTGAGGCGGCGGGTGAGTTTAGCGCTTTGCTGGAAAACCAACGCGAGGCGGACGTGGTCCGAGCTCTTCAGTCGATCGATCCGCGTATCAAGCGTGTTGAGTTGCTCCTTAAGGGGATGTTTCCGACCCTCCACCTCGATTTGGGTTTAGGGAGGTTGCTGCCGCTGGCGGTTGCGGGAGCGGGAGTAGTGCGGCTGTTCATGATCGCGCTAAAATTCGCGATCGTTCGCGGCGGCCTGCTTCTGGTCGACGAGATTGAGAATGGCTTGCACCATTCGGTCATAGACGAACTTTGGAAGTTTGTGGCGAACCAAGCTGAGGCCTTCGACGTCCAGGTAATCGCGACCACACACAGCGACGAAATGATGCGGTCCGCGGCGCGGTGCCAACGAGCACGGTCAGAACCACTGGGCCTTTTCCGGCTGGACCTGGTCCACGGCGAGCACCGGGCGGCTTGCTACAACGATGAGGCGCTGCAGGCGGTGCTCGAGTCGAATTTCGAGGTGCGCGCATGAGCACCGATGAGACCGCCCCCGCTCCGGTCGCCGAAGAGGGCGACTCGACAAGGCGAGCTGGCTACACGAAGACCCCGAAATTCAAAATTGAGAAGACCAAGCTGCTCCTCGTGGAGGGCAAGGACGAGGACCTGTTTTTCACCTCCGCCCTGGAGAAGCACCTGGGAATCGGTTCTATCCAGGTACTCCCGCTCGCGGGAAAGGAGCAGTTGAGCCGCAATCTCGCGGCGCTGAAAAGAGATCCGAAGTTTGTGGAAGTGACGTCCCTGGCGGTGATCCGAGACGCGGACACCGCGGCGGACGCGGCGTTCCAATCCGTCTGCGGCGCGCTCCGGCGCCACGACTTTATGCCGCCAGACGCGCACGCCGCCTTCTCATCGGGCTGGCCGCGGGCGGGCATCTTCATCATGCCCGACGGCCAAAGGAACGGAATGCTGGAGACACTTTGCATGGATTCGGTTGCCGGGAGCGTTGAAGCAGGCTGTCTGCGCTGCTATTTCAACTGCCTGGGCGCGCGAGGCGTGATTCCACGGCCATTCGACAAGGCCCGGGCGCAGGCGTGGCTTGCCTCCCGCCCGCAACCGGATAAGCGCGTTGGTGAGGCGGCCGCCGCCGGCTACTGGCCCTTCAACAATGCTGCATTCGATTCGCTCTGGAACTTCATCCGCTCGACGTAGGATGCACCAACCGTTCCCTGTCATCGCTCTGGCCAATTGCGAAGCCGCGCGCGGCTTTTACGCATACACCCCGCCGCCCTTGGGACCATGGCGCTGGCGTCGCTCCGCCGCCACCCGGGCCGCATAGCCACTCTGGCGATGCGCTTCGAGGGGATCCAGGGGCAGATGATGTCGTCGTCGCCACTGGCTTAAGGCCGGCCGCACATCGGTTAGAAAGGCGTCGCGCACCAGATTTTCGCTGCGCACCAGGTCTTCATTTTTCTGGGCCGCGGCCAGGGCCGGACGATCCACCAGGGCGGCCTTCAAATAAAGCTGCTGGGCCATATCCACGGTCTGGATCATCGCCTCAATCTTGGGCTTGAGATTATGGCTCTGATCGACCATATAAGCGATTTTCGGCGTGCGGCCTGTACGAAAACGGTGGTTTTCGATTTCATGGAAGATGCGGAAAATCTGGTAAGGGTCGACGGAGCCGAGGGTTAAATCATCATCGGCGTAGCGGCGATCGTTGAAATGGAATCCGCCGAGCATATTTTCATCCAGCAGCCAGGCGACGATTTGTTCAATATTCACCCCCTGGTAATGATGCCCCGTATCGACCAGCACCTTGACCCGGGGGCCGGCGGCGCGGGCCAGCAGCAGGGCCATGCCCCAATCGGCGATATCGGTGGCGTAGAAGGCCGGCTCAAACGGTTTATATTCCAACAGCATGGTCATATTCGTGGGCAGTGCGGCATGGGTCTGGCGCAAGGCGGCGACCATCCATTTCTTGCGTTCAATAAGGTCCGCCTGGCCAACATAGTTCGTGCCGTCGGCAAACCACAACGACAGGAAGCGACTGCCGGTGGCGCGGCCGATGCGAATCGAGTCCAGGATGTGATCCAGCGCCTTTTTGCGGATCGGCGCCGAGCGATTCGTGAGGCTGCCCCATTTGTATTGCTGGTCCTGAAACACATTGGGGTTGATCGCTCCGATGGCCAGGCCATGCTGTTTGGCCAGCGCCGCCACGCGGGCCGCGGGCAGATCGTCGCGAAAATCCCAGAGCACATGCACGGCCAGCGTAGGGCAGCAGCCGGTGAGCGCGTGCACCTGGGCGGCATCGGCGATTTTTTCCTCAATCGTGACCGCGGCGGCATCCTGCTGAAACTTGCCAAAACGCGTGCCGGTATCCGCAAAACCCCAAGAGGGCAGTTCAATGGCCAACTCATCCAATCGCTCCACCATCAGTTCGGGTTTCATACCACGGGTTCCTTATTTGAAAGATTTTCCGCCGCCCGCACCGCCGCGGCCGGGAAGCACAGCCAATTATCGCTTTGCGGATCATCCATCGTCAACAGGGTAAAGGCGCAGCCGGGTGGAATCATGTCCACGGTGGCGGCGGTTTCGGTCAGGGCGATGACAATATAATCGGCCCGTCGGCGGCCGGACTGCGGCGGGTGCTGCGAGGCAGCGGTGCTGTCGCGACGAATACGCTTCAGGTCCAAGAGCGCCAATATTTCCAGCAGTTTCTGGCGCTGTACCGCGCCGCCGCGCCAGGGCAGGGCGGCCGGCTCAGCCAGGCCGGGGATCAGCAAGCCCACGGCGAAATGATTCCGCAGCCCATGGCAGATCCAGGCGGCGGCTAACTCGATGGCCTTCTCGCACTTGAGCTGCCCGTCGGCCAGATCGCGCCAGGGGCGCAAATCCAGTACGACCATCAAGGCGGGCAGGGTGTTGCCGGTCATTTCCCGGACCACCAGTTCCCCCGTACGGGCGCTGCGCCGCCAGTGGATGGAACGAATGGCGTCGCCAGGCCGGTACTCGCGCAAACCGAAAAATTCATCGGTACCGCTGCGGTTCAGGCGGCCATCTCCGGCGGCGGTGGCGGCCTGACGGGAGCGCCCCGGCAGGGCGCGGTTTAAGATGCCCAGCCGGGGATAAACAATGATCCGCTGGGGTTGCGGGGTGTCCACCGTCCGATTGATAAATCCAAAGGGAAAGGAGCACCCCAGGCGGGCAGCGTGCAGTTGAACGACGCCGCGCCGCCGGGGCGTCAGTTGCGAGATCACCAACTCGCTGTGGCGCGGCCCCAGGTAAAGGCAGTAGCCCCGCGGCGGAGCGGCCAATTCCTCCGTCAACCGCGCTTCGGTGATGCGAATCGCCCAGCAGGGCCAATACCGGCTGCGGTTGCTGAGCCGATAGTGCACGGTCAGCGGCTGGCCGGCGATCGCCCGACCGGCGGCCAAACGCGACACCCGCAGCGGCTTAAGCGCCATCTGGCCCAGCACGCCCGCCAGCAGCAGCGCACCGCTGACGACACCCAAGGCCCAGAACAGAACGTTCATCTGACTGTTCAGCGCCGCGATCAGGATGAAGCCGATGGCTGCGGCGAAAATTCCCCCGGTCCGCGTAAACTGGGTGTAGCTGTGGCGGCGTTTCATGGCCAGTGTTCAGCTTTCAGCAATCGGCGTGCAGCGATTAGCCCGGACTTTTCAGCACCGAGCCGACCGAAGCGCCAGAGCTCCCAGCGCGGCGACGCTGCAACCAAGTATATAGTCCCCGGTCCGCACGGAGGCAGAGTAGTTTAGTCGCCCACGGCGACCTTCGGCGGATCGAATAGTCGCCGGGGTGACCTCTGCCGGGGATAGCGGTCCGCCAAACCTCGGAATCCCTGCGACAAAAAAACTTCGCCTCGCGCGAAGAAACACGCAGATTGTGATACAGAGTTATAACAAACTGTCATATTTTCCGCTTTGAATCCCGATGGCTATCGGGGGCGCACCTGAAAAATCCATGCAACATCCGTAGGCACTTTATTTTCAACAACCTCGGCGCACTCGGTGTTCTGTGGCGAAACGCTCGGGTTAGGATCTCGGGGGCGGCTCGCCGGCACCCGTGCCGTCCGACGGACCGCTGAGTGCTGACTGCTTATGCCGGGCAGGGCACTTTCTGCAAAATTTCCTGCATGATGCGCTCCGCGGCACTCAAGTCGCCGTTGGCCATGTAGCTGCGGCTGATGACGCGGTGGGCGCACACCGGGATGACCAATTCCTTGACGTCATCCGGGATGGCGTAGTCGCGCTGGTTCACCAAGGCCAGAGCCTGCACCGCCTGCATCAAGGCCAGCGAGCCGCGCGGCGAGATGCCGGTGTGGAGCATTTCATGCTGGCGGGTCATCTGCACCACGTCCAGGATGTAGTCCAGCAGCACCGGTTCCAGTTTAACCTGCGCGGCCTGTCCCTGCAGCGCCCGCACTTCCTCGGTGGACAGAACCGGCTCGAGATGCTCCAGGCGGATACGCCCGGGTTGCTCGCGGAGAATGGCGACTTCCTGGTCCCGACGCGGGTAGCCTAATTGCAGGCGGAGCAGGAAGCGGTCGAGCTGGTTCTCGGGCAGAAAATAAGTGCCTTCGAATTCGAACGGGTTTTGCGTGGCCACCACCATGAACGGTTGCGGCAAGGGCATGGTCCGCCCGTCCACGGAAACCGAGCTGTCATTCATCGCTTCCAGCAGGCTGCTTTGCGTCCGCGGCGTGGTGCGGTTGACTTCGTCCGCCAGGACAATGTTGGCGAACACCGGGCCGGGTTTAAATTCAAAGTTCTGCTTTTCCTGGTTATACACGGAAACGCCCAGGATGTCGCTGGGCAGCAGATCGGGTGTCAACTGGATGCGGCTGAACTGGCAATTAATGCTGCGGGCCAGCGCCCGGGCCAGGACGGTTTTGCCGACACCGGGCACATCTTCAATCAACACATGGCCGCGGGCGAGCAATCCGACCAACAGGTGAACGATGGTTTGCGGCCGACCGAAATAGACGGATTCGATGTTTTTCCGCAATCGTTCCAGAGGTTGCATGAGACTTCACTGCTGAATGGGCACTTCCGAGAGTCCCAGCGGCCGATCCAGCAACATGATGTGTTCCGCGTCGTCGGGAATCTGCAGCATGTTGGTGTTCATGGCGTGCTCAACGGTCACCGCATTTTCCCCCGGAGTTTGCGTGAAGGTTTGGCAACCCGCCATCAGCGGCAGCGTTAACGCCAAAAAGGTCAGACATCCCCATGCCGCATACCGTTTCATATAGACCTCCCGTGGAGCCATGGCAGTTCTGTAACGCCTATTCCTATCCGTTTCCAACGCGCCTGTCAAATCGCGCCGGGCACGCGGTGGCGAGCCGGATATCAACGCCTCTGGCGGCACGCGTCAACCGGTGCCGATGGATCAGGCGGTGGTGGATGTCAACTCAAGTGAGAACGCGGAATGAATCAATTGGATCGCCGGTGGCGCCCCGTGGCCTCCTCCAGCAGCCGGTCCAGCCCGAAGTGCCACGGCTTGTCCACTGGTTCGATGGCACAGCGAAGTGCGTCCACGAAGGCGGATCTTCGGCTTACTGCGGACATTCCGCCTTCTTACTCAGTTTCCGCCCCGGTCTGGCCGGCGCGTTCTGTCTGGCTGGAGGTGTTTGGGGTTGCTGCGGCACCTGCTGGAGTTCTGCCAGGTGGCTCTGACCGAGCGGCCCGGCCCGATGCTCTGGCATCTGAGCGGCTGTCGCATGGACCAGGATTTCGCTTTCTCGTTCTGGCGCGTACGCCGAATAGGAAAAAGAACCAGCGGAATACCGCATGTTCGCGGAGCGCACGGCGCTCCAGGAGGATGATTCCTCTGCTGCTTCGTGATTGCCGGCTCGGCTCATACCAGCCTGGCATCTCGCCGCGCGCCTTAGGAATGCGGACATGTCCGGCCAGGCGTCCCGTCCGAAATGCGGTGAACAAATCTCGGCGCCGGATTCCGCCGGAGGCAGTCATGGGTTGTGCCCCTCCATGCAGCGACGAAGCGATGGAACGCGCGTTCCGAATGGCGCTATTCGGAGTCCTACATGGCGCACCGCAGTGGTACGCTTGGCGAAGGGCGGTGGCTCCGCCGGGTCAAACCGTGTATGAACCGCTGATTTTCGCGGCGCCCGGGGGGGCGCGGCGCCCCTGTATCTTACCCTTTCCGGGAGAACTCTTGGTCAATCCGGTTGTGCGCATTTCGTCGTCCAATCGATCCACCACGTTGCTTCAACCCGGCCCGGCGAAGGCCAACCGAATGACCACGCCCTTCCCGCTGGTCCCGGTGGAATCCCAACGCGCGCAGTGGTCCACGGTCCACATGGCGTGCAGGTGCGGTATTTCCCGCCGTAGCGGGCGGCATTTATCGGGCCGCACGAAGCCGCACCACTGGTAGCGAAGCCTCAGGCGCGTCCCGGGGCGCCAACAGAACCCGCAAGCTTTTCGCTTGCCAACCGCTTCACCCACGACGGGATATCAGCGGCGCCGGGCCGCTCCGTCCGAACCCCGCTGAACTTGCTCCCGCACAGGTGGCGGTGGACCGATGCCCCGGGCCATTGACTCCCGCTCTTTCCTCCATTGGCCGCGCCGTGGTCTTGCCGGTATTCTAGTGCTCGGTCCAGACTGTAAAGATAGCTGCATCATTACAGTCTGGACCGAGCACTATGGCCTTGCAAGACAAGACGGGAGTTCATTTATGCCGCCCACGGAACCGGCGCCCCCTAAACCGCGGCTTCTCACCGGCGACACGCCGACAGGACGGCTGCATCTGGGCCATTGGGTTGGCTCACTGGAGAACCGCGTGGCGATGCAGGATGACTACGACTGCTTCTTTATTATCGCCAACGCCCACGCCTTCACGACCCGTGCGGACCAGCCAGAGGCCATCCGGCAGAGCGTGCTGGACATCGCGTTGGATTATCTGGCCGCGGGAATTAATCCCCAGCGCAGCACCATTTTCGTACAGTCGGAAATTCCGGCCATCGCCGAACTGACGTTTTTCTTCGCGATGCTGGTGCCCTTCGGCCGGCTGATGCGCAACCCGACGCTGAAAGATGAAATCCGCGATAAGCAATTGGGCGACAACTACAGCTTCGGGTTCCTGCTTTATCCAGTGGGACAGATTGCTGACATTTTGGCCTTTCGGCCCAAGCTGGTGCCGGTGGGAGAAGACCAGTTGGCGCATCTGGAGTTGACCCGGGAAGTGGCGCGGCGGTTCAACCAGTACTATTGCGGCATTGATCCGCGGACGGCGGATGCGGACTATGTCAAGGCGGGCGGCCTTTTCCCGATCATCGAACCGAAGCTGGGCCGGGTGCGGCGGCTGGTGGGCACGGGGGCGCCGAATGCCGAGGGGCAATTGTTAAAAATGAGCAAGTCCCTGAATAACGCCATTTTCATCAGCGACACTCCCGACACAGTGCGCAAGAAAGTGATGGCGATGTACACGGACCCCAAGCGGCTGCGGGCCACGGATCCGGGCACGGTGGAAAACAATCCTCTGTGGATCTTCCATGAAACTTTCAATCCGGACCAGGACTGGGTTCGGAGCGCGGAAGAAAAGTATCGGGCGGGGGCTATCGGTGACGTGGAATGCAAGAAGAAACTGGTGGACGTGCTGACGGCACTGATTGAGCCGATGCGGCGGCGGAGGTTGGATTTCGAAAAAGAGCCAGGCCACGTTTTAGCGGTGCTGCGTGAAGGCGCGGCCCGCGCTAACCTGGTGGCGGCGGAAACCCTGCGCCTGGCCAAGCAGGCGTTGCGCCAGGCGTACTGAGGATGGGAGTATTAAATCGCCTTCAACGGGTCGGCATGGCCCGGAGGTCGCCCGGGGGCGACGAAGCTGCAGCGACGCCTCGTGCTCCGCGTGGCACATGAACCCGGCATTGGTGCTTGGGGCTATGAAACCGTCCACAACCGGTGTTCATAAGCCGGAATGTTCCCGCCGGATCTGGACGGCTTAAGGGGCGGTCTTGCTTAGGCCCGTGGAAATCTTAGAATAAGGCGTAACCAGCGCACCAGTAGCTCAGTTGGTAGAGCAGCTGACTCTTAATCAGCGGGTCCCAGGTTCGAGCCCTGGCTGGTGCAGTAAAAATAACCGTATCAGGCGCCACCCCCCCACCTTGACCCCTGGCATCCCAGCTATTGCCTGGACTGATTAAGGCTTCTTTCGATAAACGTTCAGCCCGATTTTCTCAGCCCGATCGGGCACGGCCACGTTGCCTTCGGTCGAAGCGATGATAATGGTCTTGCCAGAGGCGGAAGGTCCGAACTCCTTGCTCAAATCCACTTTGATGGTAAGGATATGGCCTTCGACCTTGAGGTCCACGTTTTTCATCGGATTCTCCTGTTGCCTGATGGCACCCAATACATGCTGCCGCGCCCGTCCTTGATTTTCTCCCGCTCCAGTTTCCCGGCTTGCACCATGCGACCTAAAGTCGTGTCGGCGGCGCCACGGCGTCCTCTATTTCGCCATGCCTCGTTGATCTGGCGCGTCGTCCGCATTTTACCCCCCTTCAAGAGCGACAGGATGACCTGCTCGGCGGTCTGCCGGAATACGCCGCGCTGGCGCTCCGGTCGCGGAAGCAGCGTGTGGGGCGCGCCTCCAACCGAGGGCCTGGACTCCGCCAGCCCGAGCCGCTCCATGGCTTGCCGCTTTCCAAGACCGCGCACGGCCAGCCACTTCGCTGTCGTCAGCGGGCTGCGTGGCTTGGCTTTTCCCCCCTCCCATTGATAAATCGTCTTCTTGGAAACCCCGACCAGCCGGGCGTAGTCGCCCGCGGAGAGTCCCAGCTTCCTGCGGTGCGCCTTGACCCCCATCGCCCGGAAGCGTCCCTTCGCCAATACCTCGGCGGGTGGCGTAAAGGCCATCGTGGTTTGGCGCGCCGTCTTTTCGAAGTAGGTGAGCCGTTGAGTCAGGCTGTGGACCTGCCGTTTGAGGAAGGCAATATCCCGACGGTACTGGGCCGTCGCCCTCCTGACGGTTCTGGTATCGGATCGGCTTTCCCGTCGGGCGAGCCGACGGATTTGATCGTTGAGGACGGCCGTGAGATTGGACATTAAAGCCTCTCCTTATTAAGGAACCTGCGCCACGAAAGGATGCTATAATACCCCTTCATGGAGAAGCAGACAACCGGCAAACTTATCAGCGTAGTAACCCCCTGCTACAACGAGCAGGACAACGTTGGTCCGCTGTACGAAGCGGTCCGGAAAGTGTTCGCCGGCCTGCCGCAGTACGAATACGAACATATCTTCATTGATAATGCTTCTACGGACCGCACGGCGGCGTTGCTTCGCGACCTCGCCGCGCGGAACCGCAACGTCAAGGTGATTCTGAACACCCGCAACTTCGGTCATATCCGATCACCGTATCACGCGCTGCTGGCGGCGCACGGCGACGCCGTCATTGGCCTGGCCTGCGATTTCCAGGACCCGCCGGAGATGATTCCCGTGCTGCTGGAAAAGTGGCAGGCGGGTTCCAAGGTGGTGATGGGGGTGAAAACGGCGTCCGATGAATCCGCGATCATGTTCGCCATCCGCAAGGCCTATTACCACCTCATCAACCGCCTGGCCGAAATAGACCTGGTCAAAAATGCCACCGGCTTCGGCCTCTACGATCGCGTGGTGGTGGAGGCCCTGCGCAGAATCGACGATCCGTATCCATATTTTCGGGGATTGATCGCGGACCTGGGCTATCCGCCCGCCCTTATCGAATACCATCAGCCGGCCCGCCGCCGGGGCATTACCAAAAATAACTTTTACACCCTTTACGACATTGCCATGCTGGGCATTACCAACCATTCCAAAGTGCCGTTGCGTCTGGCCACGATGGCGGGGTTCGCTTTATCAGCCGGCAGCGGACTGATCGCGCTGGGTTACCTGATCGCAAAACTCGTGTTCTGGAGTCATTTCACCTTGGGGATGGCGCCGGTGATTATTGGTTTGTTCTTCTTTGGGTCGGTGCAGTTGTTTTTTATCGGCATCCTGGGAGAGTATATTGGCGCCATCCATACCCAGGTGCAACGCCGGCCGCTGGTGATTGAAAAGGAACGGATTAATTTTGATTTGCCCGCGGCAGGCAAAGGCCAGGTTGAATCCGCCCCAGGCTCCGGACGTGGTAGGGACGAATCGGCCGCTGGGCACACCGTGGCCCCGTAGCTGGCGATATTCCGACGGTTTAACTGGCCGGGCGCATCCAGCGCTCGTGCCAAGCCTGGAACATCAGCAGATTCCACAAGGCATGCTGCAGACCACTGCCGCCGGCAAGGTGTACCCCCCAGAGGCGGCGTACGGGCACAGGGTCCAGAAAACCACTCTCCCGCAAACGCCGCTCGTTGAGCAGGTTTTCCGCCCAAGCCCGCAGCGGCCCGCGCAACCACGCCTCCAACGGGACCGCAAACCCCATTTTCGGCCGCTCCACCAGTGCCGGCGGCACATACCGATAGAGCACCTGGCGAAGCAACCATTTCGCCTTTCCCTGACGCCGCAGCAGGGAGGTGGCAAGCCGGAAGGTGAATTCAACGACCGTGTGATCCAGCAGCGGAACCCGCGCCTCCAGGCTGGCGGCCATACTGGCCCGGTCAATCTTGGTCAAAATGTCGTCAGGCAGATAGGTCACCAGGTCCAGAAATTGTGCCCGCCGGAAAAATTCTGGAATTTCCACGGCCAGGGTGGAATCCGCGAAAAGGTCGGGCATAGGTTGGCTGCCCGGTACGAACGTCTCCGCGTCGGGGCAAATGCTCATGATTTCCCGATACAAGCCATTGGAGGCCGCGCCGGTCAGTCCGAACGCGGCGTGGCGCATAAATTTCGCCAGCCGGCCCGCCCGCAAACGGCGCGGCAGAAGCCGCTCCAGCACGTCCCAAACGCCGGCCGGCACCAGGCTGATGCCCGTGCCGCCCACCACGCGAAATGGACGTGGGATGCGACCCGCGACCGACACGATCCGGTCGGCCAAGGCATACCGGGTGTAGCCGCCGAACAGTTCATCGCCGCCATCACCGGAGAGGGCCACGGTAACATACCGGCGGGTCAACTGGGACAGCAGGATCATGGGAATCTGCGAGCTGTCGCCGAAGGGCTCATCGTACCACTTCGCAAGTTCGGGTATCAGCGCCAGCGCCTCCGGAGCGCCCACGTACAGCTGGGTATGTTCAGTACCCAGATGGGCGGCGACGGCTTTGGCGTACGCCGACTCGTCGTATCCCCGCTCGCCAAATCCGATGGAAAAGGTGCGTATCCGCCGCCCCGACCGGGCCTGCATCAGCGCCGCCACCGTGGACGAATCGATCCCCCCGGACAGAAATGCC
This sequence comes from Planctomycetota bacterium, assembly GCA_021785435.1. Classification (GTDB taxonomy): domain Bacteria; phylum Planctomycetota; class Phycisphaerae; order WQYP01; family WQYP01; genus JAKCCC01. The sequence goes on along the minus strand of JAJYFE010000011.1, from coordinate 18,714 downwards.
CCCAGTGGCACATCCGCGACCATGCGCCTCTGAATCGCTGTGCTGAGCAAAGTCTCGAGTTGATCGGTGGCTTCCTGGTCCGATAGCGGCAACGGTTCCCGCAGGGCGGCCACGGCGAGCTGGCGGGCATCCCAATAACGCGTGATCTCCGGTTCCGCGCCGGACCTGACCGTCAGCAGGGTCCCAGGAGCTAGTTTTCGGATCTGTTTATAAATGCTCCATGGAGCGGGCACATAGCCAAAACGAAGAAACGCTGCGACCCTGTCGCGGTCAATTTCCGGCGCCCAGCGCGGATGTCTGGCGAAAGCTTTTAGCTCCGAGGCGAAAAGAAAGGCACCGCCCCAAAGCCCCCAATACAGCGGCTTGATTCCCAACCGGTCCCGTACGAGAGTCAGCGTGCGTTGCCGGGTATCCCAGAGGGCGAAGGCGAACATGCCGCAAAGACGTTCCACCGTGGCCCGCACGCCGTGCGTGGCGCAGGACTCCAGCAGAACCTCCGTGTCCGAATGGCCGCGGAATCGAGCGCCTTGTTCCGCCAGCGGGCGCCGCAGTTCGGCGGCGTTATAAATCTCGCCGTTATAGACAACGACGAACCGCCCGCTGGCCGAGACCATCGGCTGATGACCCGCGGGTGACAAGTCCACGATAGAAAGCCGCCGGTGAGCCAGCGCGATGGCGGCCGCGGGATCCAGCCATTCGCCGCGATCGTCCGGGCCACGGTGGCCCAGCGTATCCGCCATGGCCTGGACCGTCCAGCGCGCGCTTTCCGCGAACGGCACGAATTGGGGATCGATAAAGCCCGCGATTCCGCACACAATCCCGCAGCCCCGATATAGTCATAGACCAAGGAACCTGGCTGAATTTTGTGGCCGCTGAAAATAGAAGCGGCGCCGGGTCCTTGGCGGACGCACCCTGTGGTCCCAGCACGCCGGCATTTCCCAGGGTTGCCACAAAATCTGGCCACACCCGCCGGAAGAATGTTACCACGAAACGATGCGCTTGGAGCAAATATTCCTCATTCGCGTGGCTGGTCGGTGATAACCCGCAGTTCCGGCATGCCGGACTCAAGCACCACGGTTCCGTTTCAGCGGGCCGCAATGAATGGGCGCGCCCCCGGTCAGCGGCGCGGTATTTCCTCTCGGCGCCGCGTGGCGCCCCGATGAAAGCACCTCGCTGCAGCGCGGTGCGCGGCGGCGCAGGGGCTACGGACACACCCCCAAGCTCTGCCGCCCAATCTGCCATGCACCCAATCTGCCCTCCGCCCTTTTTCGTGGATCGGCATTTACGCCGCTGCGGTGTTCCGGTAAGCTGTCCACGATGAATCCGCGCCGGATGCCGCGTAGGACCAAAGCCAGATTGCCGGCTGTTGGTTTGCCGCCCAAAACCATCAAAACGAACCGAAGGGGGCAGCGCGTCGGGGAAATTCTCGCCCAGCTGGAGAAGCTGTACCCCGATGCCCGTTGCACGTTGCACCATCAGTCGCCCCTGCAGCTGTTGGTGGCGACCATTCTGTCGGCCCAATGCACCGATGTGCGGGTCAATCTGGTGACGCCCCTTCTATTTGCCCGATTCCCCGATGCCGCGGCCCTGGCCCAGGCCGCCCCGGGCGAAATTGAAGCGATCATCCGCAGCACCGGTTTTTTCCGCGCCAAAGCCAAGTCCATTCAGGCCGCCGCCCGGCAGCTGGTTGACCAGCATGGCGGTCAGGTGCCGGAAACCATGGCCGCGCTGACCGCCTTGCCCGGCGTGGGGCGGAAAACCGCCAATGTGGTGCTGGGCAACGCGTTTGGACAGAACGTCGGCGTAGTGGTGGATACGCACGTAGGGCGGTTGGCCCGCCGCCTGGGCCTGACCCGACAGGAAGACCCGGAAAAGGTGGAGCAGGACTTGATGGCTCTGATTCCGCGGGAACAGTGGACACGTTTCGCTCATCAGTTGATCTGGCATGGGCGGCAGGTGTGTGCCGCCCGTCGCCCGGATTGCGGCCATTGCCCCCTGGCGGAGCTTTGCCCGTCCGCGTTTGGGCTGGACGGCGGACACCGCGGCAAGCGCGGTAGTTAACCCCAACGTTTCACCCCAGCTTACCCGGCGCGGGTCGCCGTGGCGACTAAACTGCGCCGCAACCAAACACATAGCCCCCGCGTCGCCGAGTCGCCTGTGGTAACCTGTGCCGGGGGTAGCGGTCCGCCGCCGAACCTGCTGTTCTGATGACAAACAAAAATCTTCGCATGGCGCGAGGATTTTGAAGGATGGTCAGATCAAGGGTGCCGAGGTTATTAAAAATAGAACACTTACGGAGATCTTCTGAATTTCAGTAGCGCCCAGTGTCCCGTTAACCTTCGCTTGACTTCGATTGGCGGGATACCAGCCCGAAGTCCCGGCTAGCCGGGAACGGGTTGGGGTTGCCGCCACAGGCCCACACCCCGCGCTAACGTTTGGGGCTATGAATATTTCGGTACTCCAGAGCTGCCAGCCGCGGGCTGGGAGGTAAGTTCCTTTAGGCAGTGGCGAGCAGTGGACACGTCGGGACACAGCGCCAGCTGCTGCAAGGCGACGCGTTGGCGAGGGCTCCAAACCAAGGGCCTGGGCGGGACGGGGGATTCAGCAGTGTGCGTTCCGTCGCGCATGGCCATTTCCAGCGCACGCAGGCCCAGCGCTTCAAGACAGCAGCGGTTTAATTCATCCAAACCCACTCCGTGCAGCGCGCTGATCGCGACGCTCGTCCAGCGCAGGCCCGGGCTGGGCTTAAAACGCTGCGGCAAATCACTTTTGTTGATGGCAAGAACCAGCGGCGGGTGGCATGTCGCATCGTCATGGAGCCAGCGCAGCATGGCGGTCAGGTTTGTATCCCGCGGATCCGACGAAGCGCCCGGCGACCCATTGGTTTGACGAGACAAGCTTCGACCATGGGCCTGCGTAAAGGGTACGTCCTGGACGGTTCCGTCCAGAACCAGCACCACCAGGTCGGCCTGTCGCACTTGCTCCAAGGCGCGACGGATCGACTCGCCCTCCAGCCTTTCGGTGGTTTCCCGCAGTCCGGCCGTGTCGATCAGTTCCACCGGCAGGCAGATCGTGTCGGCCGTCAAGAGTGCGGCGGCGTTGACCCAATCGCGGGTGGTGCCCGCCTGGGCGCTGGTAATGCTGGCCGGGCGGCCACATAAAGCGTTCGCCAAGGTGGATTTACCGGCATTGGGCGGTCCGCAGAGCACCACTCGGGGCGGCCGCAGCAGATACCGCGTCGCTGGCAAACTTTCTAAAACCCACTGGGTTTCCATTTGCAGCCGCCAGAGCCAACGGCGGCGTTCCTCAGTTTTCGAATCCGCTTCGGCGGTCGCCAGCGCTTCCAGCCACTGGTCCGCCCAAGCAGCCAGTCCGGCAGCCAATTGCCCGGCAAAAATATCCAACGCGAAGTCACTGGCGGATTGGCAAACCGCCGCGAAAGTCTCCTGGAAAAATGCCGGTGCAGCCTTAACGCCGAACAGCTCCGGTGGCGGCAGGTTGCCAGACGGAGGCCTCTGTGCCGGTCGCTTTCGGACGCGACCGGCGCGGCGCGGCGCGAATTCAGACGCGCGCGGCGGCGCGCCGAATGGTGAATTCACCACCGTGGCGCCTGCGGCGGCGAGCGCCCTCAGCACCGCCTCCAGCACCGCCAAGCCGCCATGCAGATGCATCTCCCAAGCCGCCGTGCCGCGACGGATGAGCAACCCCTGATCCAAAATAGTCCCGGCGTGGCTGAAGTCGCAGCGTCGCACTTGCCCGGTGGCCAACGTCGCCGGAGAGCCCCCAAGTGCGGCGAGTACCTGGTCCGCCTTCGGTCCACTCACCGCAATCACGGCAATAGCGCCCATTTCCCATGAGGTTAAAACCATAGCCAGGGTTGGCGCTGTGGACTTGCCCGTCGGGTTGGTTGAGTTCGTTTTCATCATCCGCAGATCGCAGATTCGCGTTAGGGGTTGTCCTGAAGGGGTGCGCAACGGTCTCAAAAATGGGGAAGCTGTTTCGTGAGTGCGCCAAACAATCTTCGCGGCTACGCCTTGGCCGGATCCTCATTCAGTGCCCGGTCCCGTGCCTCATTCTTCGCCGGGACCCGCAACTGGTCCCACCCGTGTAATATAATCGAAGTCCAGCCAGTCGCGTTGGCACGCTGGCGCCGATAAACTTTATCCTTTCAAGAGCTGAGCTGTCCATGGCGCGCCGGGTAGTGTTTTTGATCACCGATCTGGACTTAGGCGGCGGTCCGCTCGTGGTGCGGCGGATTGGTCGCGGGCTGCGCCAGGCGGGGCAATGGCGGCCCACCGTGGTAAGCCTGAAACCGTCCGGCGTGGTCGGGACCCTGTTGCGGCACGACGACGTGGAGGTCGTATCGCTGCAGGCCCGGCATCCGGCGGACGCCGGCGTCGGCTACCGCTGGTTGAGACTGCTAAACCGCATCCGGCCCGAGGTGGTCGTCAGTGTGTTGTTTCACGCCAATGCGCTGGCGGCAGCGGCGGCGCCGCTGGGGCCGCCCTGCGTATATCTGCAATCGGTGCACACGCTGCAACCCACACCCCGGTGGCACTGGGTCCTACAGGGGCTGCTGGCCGGACGCGGCGAGGGGGTGATCGCCCCCTCCCGGGCGATTCTGCGGCATCTGGAAACCTATGGCTCCTTCGCCGCCGGCTACGTGGTGCCCAACGGCGTGGATGTGGAAACCCTGGCCAGGGCCGCGCCGATTCCACCGGAAAAGCGGCCCTGGCCGCCCGGGGCCCGCGTGGTCGGTTGCGTGGGCCGTTTTGATCCGGTCAAACAAATCGATCGGCTGGTGCGCGCCATGGCGTGGCTGTGGCGGGGTGATTATGCGCGGCATCAGGCGGTATACCTGGCCCTGATCGGCTATGGGCCGGCCGAGCGTCAACTCCGGGCGCTGGCCCGGGAGCTCGGCTGCGCCTCCCACGTGGCGCTGCCCGGTCCAACGCTGACACCTGAACACTGGTATAAATGTATAGATGTATTATGTGTTCCCTCGCGGGTGGAGGGGTTCGGGCTGACGCTGATCGAAGCCATGGCCGCGGGCGTGCCCGTGCTGGCTTTTTCCGGCGGCGCCACCGCGGAGATTGTGGAGCACGGCGTCACGGGCTACCTGGTGGATTTTCAGCGTCCCCACGCCCTGGCGGAGGGCCTGGAGATCTTGCTGGGCGATAGCGCGCTGCGCCGGCGCCTGGCTGAAGCGGGCCAACGAACGGCGCGACAACGTTTTTCCTCCGAACAAATGGTGGCTGGTTACACGAATATTTTGAACAGCTTCTGATTTTCAGACGGTGTTAATAACATAGTGAAGCGGCGCGGTCGGGTGCAGGTCGCATCAACCGTTTCACCGCGCCGGTGAGTGTTCGATACACGAACCAGCTGGCATTTTCATCCTCCCCACCCGCGGCGTCGCCCGTTGTCCAGCCGGAATGACACACCGTAAAATGCTATATGTAGTTATAATTTTTCCTATGTATACCATTAGTGGTAGCATGTGACTGCTGGCTTTGTCTCCTCGCCGCTGCCGGGGAAAACCTCTCGGAAAAGGTGTTGACATTGGCTCATAATGACGATAAAGTGTGACCGATGTGTGGAGAAGTGGGAGCGAGTGGTATGATGTGGTGCGATTGAAAAGGCAAAGATGCTCTTTACCGGCACATATCGCCACACCATCGACGCCAAAAACCGGTTGGCAATTCCGGTGGCGTTTCGCAAGCAGCTCGAGCAGGCGGGAGAGAGTACTTTGGTGGTGCGGCCCCGATGGGACAATACGGGCGGCCTGGCACGGCATTACTTGGAGTTGATGCCGCTCAGTTATTTTCAAAAAGGCACAGGGTTCGCCGTGACGGAACATCAGCTCAACTTATCCGCGGCGGAAGTGGACTTGGTGGACGCCACCTATGCCGACGTGGTCCTCGTCACGCTGGATAGCCAGAATCGAATCCTGATTCCGGAAGACGTGATGCTGCGGGCAGGACAGGAAGATCCGTTAAATAAACGGTTCCTCGGAACCAACGTGCGCATGGCGGGCCACCGCGACCGCATCACGGTCTGGAACGAATCTGACTATATCGAATACGTAAAGGCCCGGGAGGCCAAGAAGGCGGCGCTGCAAGCCGCGGCGGACCGGCCGACTTAAACGGATTTCGAGGCTGGGGTTTCCGCAAAGCCCCGGCCCACCGCGGTTCACCGTGGGCCGGGGCTTTGCGGACGGCCGGGAGCGCCGGGCGGACGAACAGGGACGACGCCCAGGGCGGCGGCTAAGGATGGCTTAGCTGGCCTGGAGCGCCAACGGCGGCAGGGATGTTGCCCAGGGTGGTATCGCTGGTTCGGCGAAGGGATCTGCCGCCAGCGATCATACGAGGCCAATGCGGTCCGTACACCTTAGGGATGGGGTGTGCGCGACCGCGGCCCGTCGCGGCTCCGCCGCGACGGAGCAAGAGTGGCGCGATGGATAATGGGCGGTCCAGGGATGGCGGACTCGCCTGGCCAAGGATGGTTTTGCGGGATTCCGGCGCGCCGGGATCCCGCAAATTTGAACTCAGCCAGGCCTTGGGGCGGCGCCCCCGCCCCAGGGCCTGAGAGTGCGAATACGGAAAAGGCGCGGCCGCGAGGCCGCGGCTTGGCGGCAGACTGAAATTTATGGACGCCGGGGATCATGGCCATGCCCCCGTTCTTTTCGAGGAAGTCCTCGGGTTACTGGACCCCCAGCCGGGCGAGATCTTTCTGGATTGCACCATCGGCCGGGGCGGACACGCCGCAGGCATCGCGCCACGGTTGGGCCCGCGCGGTTTATTGGTGGGGCTGGACGTGGATCCGAAGAACCTCGCTTACGCCCGGGATCGGCTGGCGGTCACGGGTACACCCTGCCGTTTCTTTCAGGCCAATTTCGCGGAATTGCCGGAGGTTCTCACCGCCGCCGGCCTGGGGGGCGTGGACATGATTTTGGCCGATCTGGGCGTGTCTACGAATCAGCTATTGACGCCTGATTACGGCTTGAGTTTCACCCTGGATGGCCCGCTGGACATGCGGCTGGACCCACGGCTGCGGCGCACCGCGGCGGATCTGGTTAACACTTTGGCGGAACAGGATTTGGCCGATCTACTTTTTCGCCACGCTCAGGAACGCCATTCCCGCCGCATCGCACGGGCCATCGTAACGGCGCGGCGGCGCCAACGAATAACGACGACATTCGAATTGGCCCAGCTGGTTCGCCGTGCCGGCGGTCCGGTGCGGCATGGACCCATTGATCCAGCCACCCGGACCTTTCAGGCCTTGCGCATGGCTGTCAATGGTGAATTGGACAACCTGCGGGCCTTGCTCGCGGCGATGGTCGACCGAATTAAGCCGGGGGGGCGTGCGGCGGTGGTCAGCTTTCACTCCGGCGAGGATCGCCTCGTCAAGCAGGCCCTGCGGCAGTGGCAAAGCCAGGGGCGCTGCGTGGTCCGCACGCCCCGCCCTGTGACGCCATCGGAGGCGGAATTGCAGCGCAATCCCCGTTGCCGCAGCGCCAAACTGCGGGTGGCGCGTTTCGGGCGGCCCACCGAAGTCACCAAGGAGGCAGGCTGGGAAGCGGGCGAAAGGGAACCTGAAAATTAGAAAGTCCGCTGTAGCGGGCTGAAAAGTTAACCGGAGGTCTGTCACATGAATCGGGAAACCAAAATCGGGCTGATCACGGGATTAACACTCATCGTGTTGATCGGAGCGCTGCTTTCGAGCTATTTAAGCCGTGCGCACCGCCGCTCGTCGGTTGGCGTCTACGGCACACTCGGCCAGCCGATGCGGAACGATTTACTGAATCCAGCCGGGATCGCGTATGTGCCGCTGCCGGCGCCGACGACCCAGCCCACGGGGCCAATCGGCGCCCCCGTTGGGGCGTCGGCGGCAACGCCAACCACGGCTCCGGTGGTCGCCACCGCGCCGTCGGCTGCGGCGACGCCGGCGCCGGGCGCGGGCATCGCCTCCGCTCCGGTTGCCGTTGCGGTCGCCCCGGAGGCGCTGGTGACGACTCTGCCCGCGTCGGGGGCGCGCTCCGGCCAGGTTTATGTCACGCCGGTGGTGCAACCATTCCCGGCCGCGGCGCCAGCTCCCGCCGTGACTGGAGCGCGGCCCAATGCCGGCTCCGGTGGCGCCTCCGCCGCCAAGTTGGCGGGCGTCGTTTATACCGTCCGACGTGGGGACACGTTGGACCGGATCGCCCGGCATTTCTATCGTCAAGTCGGGCCGATCACGATCCGGAGAATTGTCGCGGCCAATCGCGGCAAGCTCGCCAGCTCCCGCTCCATTCTGCGGATCGGGGAAACCCTGCGGATTCCCAGGGCCGTGGAAACGCCGCGGTTGCCGCTGATGCGCCTGGACGCCTACACGCGCCACCACACGCTGGCGAAAATATCCGCGGGGCGAAAGCCCTGGCGGCCGACCCGCGTGCTGGATCCGACCAAGCCGATTTCCGGCCGGGCCGGGCGCTACCGGATTCGCCCCGGCGATACGCTGTATGCGTTGGCCCAGCGCTTTCTGGGCGCCAGCACACCGGCCAACGTCCGGCGGATCATGCGCCTAAATGGTATCCACGATCCGCGCCTGATCCACGTAGGCATGGAATTGCGTATTCCCCGCCGCTAAATACGCGGTTTCCAACCCCCTTGCATTGTGCCAGGCGGAGGCTATAATAGTCTTTGTCTGTGGGCTGTAGCGCCCGAGTTCGAGGTTGGCCGAAGCCATTCCCGCACCGCCCATCGCAAGTTCAGTACCCCATTTTGGTTAAAGCCAAGGGAGCACGTGTATGTCGTATGACGACAAAACCATCGTATGCGTCGATTGTGGCGCAGAGTTCACGTTCACAGCGGATGAGCAGCAACGGTTCGCAGAACGTGGCTTCACCAATGAACCCAAACGTTGCAAGACCTGCCGGGACGCCCGCAAAAATCAACAGGGCGACGGCGGCCAGCGCGGCGGTCGAGGCTCGTCGGCCGGCCGACCGGGCGGACGGGGAGACTATTCCTCCGGCCCCCGGCAGATGTATCCGGCGACCTGCGCGTCTTGCGGGAAGGCCACCGAGGTTCCGTTCAAGCCCTCTGGAAACAGGCCGGTTTATTGCCGTGATTGTTTCCAGGCCCAACGCGCCGGCGGGCGCTGAAACGCCTTGGCTGGTTCGCTGGAATCGGCCGGGGCTGGACTTCGCGGCGATTGCCGCACCGTGAGGTTCATGTAGAAGCGGCAAATTTCTTTGCGGGTCCGCCGCGGCGGACATCACCTTCTGGCGAGTCAGTCTCGCCAACGATGAGCGCTCTGATCCCCGCGATTCGGTGAAGATCAGGCGAATTTAAACCACAGACAAACCAGCGGGCCGGTTCAACCTTGAACCGGCCCGCGGTTTTTCAGGAGCCGCTCACGCCGCCATCTGCGCCCCCGCGCTGCCCTTGCCGCCCGCGGCCAGAACCTGCAATGGCGCCGCCATGACCCGTGGATAGCGGCTGATGATTTCCAGCAACGCCTCGCCCGCGGCGCGGGAGCTGTCCAGCAACGCCACCACGGTCCCACCTCCCCCCCAGCCGCTGATGCGGGCGCCATACACGCCGCGGTCCGGCCCGATGCGCTGCAGTTGATTGATAAGCCAGTCCGCCTGCGGGCAGGAAAGTCCGAGACGCAGCCGATAACTATGTTGCGAGGCCAGCAGCAGTCGACCGGCGCGCCGCAGAATCAGACGCCGCTGGGCCGGCGCCAGCGCCGCGGCCGGCATCTCGGCCAGTTCTTCCATGGCCTGTAAAAAATTCTCGGCATGTTCATGTTCCGAAAGCAGATGATCCACTGCGGTGCGAATGCGATAAACCTGTTTCGGCTCAATGGTCCCCGCTGTGGATTTCAGGCCTCCGAAACCACGCAGGTAATCCTGGCCGCGCAGCCGGCGCGGCAGCAGACTGCGAAAATAGCGGCGATAAAGCTCCGGGGATAAATTACCCAGATAGCCGTTTAAGGCGTCCGGCCGCAATCCCAGGTCGCGGTAAATGGTTTCGATAATCCCCAGGCCCATGGCGCCGGCCAGGCGCAGTTCCGAGGCGATTTCACCGCCGCGCCTGTTTCGCACGCCCGTATTCAAAGCCAGCAGGCGCACCTCCGGCGGCAGCGGGATCTGGCCGAGCAATTCATGCGGCTGCGCCCGGTAGCGCAGTAAATGGGCCGGCGGTCCCTCGGGAGCGCACAAAATAGTCAACGCATCGACGGCATGCCCCCCGGAAAAACCGAAGATATTTTCGGCCTGCGCGATGAGCCGGGCTTTGTCCAGGGTGCCCAGCGGCAACGCCAGGACCCGGGCCAGGCCCTGCAGCAGCGCCGCCAACACCGCGGTGGAGGCCCCCTGCGCGGCGCCGATTCCAATATCCGATTCCACCACCACCGTCATCCCGATCGGGCGGGGCGCTGCGGCGCCCGTCAGATTGCCGGCCAGCCACCCGCGCTGCGCCAGCAGATAAAACAAGGCTATCAGCGGAGCCACCCAGCGCTGTTCGAACGGCAGACGGGCCAGCAGGCTCTGCGGCGGCGGAAGCACGTCGGAAGAAAAAAACTCCGCGGCGGGAAGCCACACCTGTTGCTGCGGCGCCGGGCCGATGCGGCGGCTTAAGAATTGCAGGGCCCCATCCGTGCGCCCTTGCAGACCCACCGCGGCGCGACAGGGCAGCGCCATTTGCGCCAGCACGCCACCGGCCTCCACCGCCAGGCCCCCCAGGACATCCAGCCGCCCCGGCGCGCTGTGGATCACCACCCGCGGTCCGCTGGCCACCACCGCGCCGGTCCGGAACTGTTCCTGAACCCGCGCCCGAATATTCGCCGCCGACACCATGCGCCTCAATATAGTGCATCCGGCGTCCAAAGTCGTATGCTGGGACAAATTATTGGAACAGACCGTGCTGCCGCCGTCCAAGGGGTGTGACAATTTTTCCGGGAGGATTGTGGGAAAGGTCGAAGAGCCGCCCCTGGAGGCCTTTCCAGGTCGCCATAGGCCACTCGCCTCCGGCGACCCGCGCCGTCCCTCGGCAGGCTGGAGTAATGGCAAGCTGTTCCTGGTTCCTGATCGTGCTCCTGCTCCTGCTCTTGATCGAGGGCCTTTCGATCAGGAGCAGGAGCGGGAGCGGGAGCAGGAATAGTGCCGGGGCCTGCACTTAACAGCCCGTCCCGATCCGCGGATCGGGACCGGATTTTCAAAGCAGTTCCTCCTGCCCCTCTGGGAGGTCCGCACCACAAGGCGCATGCCGCGCCCGGAGGCGCCGGCCCCCTCCCGGAAAAATCGTCACGCCGCCGTTCAAGCCACCCCGCTGCTGGCGTAGGCCAATGGCGGCATTCCAGCTTGTTGTTTGACGAAACGGCTGAAGGCGCTGGGGTTGGCAAAGCCCAACGCTTCCGAGGCCGCCGCCACTTTCAATCCTTGCCGCAACAGCCTACCTGCCTGCCGCAGTTTCAGCTCGTGAATGTACTGCCGCAGCGAGCAGCCCTGGTACTTTTGAAACATCCGTAGAAAATGGAATTTGCTGTAGCCCGCCAGCCGGGATAAATGTTCCAACGAAAGATCGCCGCCCAGATTGCGCTTGATCACCTCCGCGATCTCGGCCACCACGGCCCGGCGATTCCGCTCGTCCGCGGCCTGTTGCGGGCGGGCCGCCATGGCCTGTTCGTACAACTCCAGCAGCAACGTGGTGAAGCTCGCGAACAAGCGGGCGCGGGAAACCGGGGCCTGTGGCTCACGCCGCAGCAGGTTCCAGCTTTTCCAGAACACCGCGGCAGCCGGCAGGACGGCCGGGGTGGACGGTGACAGGCTGAAGCGCCCCTGGCGAACCTCGCAGGGAGTCCAGAAGATAGCGGCCTGACTGCCAACAGAGCTCTCACACAGCCAGAGATGGCAACAGGGCGGATCGAAGGAGGGATACCAACTATCGTGGCTTTCATCGGCGTCAAACAGGAAAACGGTCCCCGGCGAAACCGGGTAAATCTTCCCCTGAAAGCCGTACTTGCCGCGCCCGGCCAAGCCAATCAATATTTCCCGAAAATGATGCTGGTGGGTATGCCGCCGCATCCAGCGCGCGTGCCGGGCATCCCGCACCGGCGCCACTCCACCGCCCAGCGCCGTGCCGATCCATCGGAATCTCGGAAAGTCCAGTAGGATATCGGCGTATTGCTCCAGGGACCACGCGGACATGGCCGACACCTCCTGCTAACCGCGGCCGACGCTCGCCGAATGCGCATGCAAGGTGGCGCACCGTGTGACCGCACAGACGGTCCACCTGCCGCGCAAAGCACGCCACCCTTTCCAACGGCACCCTCAATATACCCCGGGACACCCTAACGCCCCAAACAGCAATAGCCGGTAGCTCACCGCAATTTATGGTATTGCTTTCCATCGGGCCGGCGGACTAGGATATCCTGTGTAGGGCAAGCGGCGTAGCTTGCCCCAAGGTTCGCCCTGGTTTTTCCAACGACTCCACGGGGTCCGTTTCACTGAATCCCGGAGCCTTGGAAATTGTGACGGGTAAAGTTATTCCCTCTTTTAAGGAGATGCCCATGAAGAGCTCCCCCGCAAACCTGCTGGCTGTGGCGGCCGAAGCCGCCGTGGCGGATCTGCAGCCCCCCGAGTCGGACCGTGTGGGCGCGTGGCGGCCAGGTGATTACACCGACGCCCCGCTCCTGGCCGCCCTGGACGCCCGCCTGCGCCCGGCGCCAAAGAAGCGCGCCGCGTTCACGCTGATTGAGCTGCTGGTAGTGATATCGATAATAGCCATTCTTATATCTATATTACTACCTGCGTTAGCCAAAGCCCGGGAATTGGCCAATCGCGCCGTGTGCATGGCCAACATCCGCGGGATCATCCAGGCGATGGTCACGTACGGTCAGACCAACAAGCAGGTATTCCCGTTCGTGCAGGTAGTACCGAGTACGCCCTCCGCCAAGTTCTACACCAACGGCGTCCTTGGCCATACTCCTCTTTACGGGGCGCGCTGGGCCCCGGAAGCGGTGCAGTACATGTATACTCCCGGCGACTGGGTCGATGCGCCCTACTCGCCCTCGTCCTGCATGTGGCTGCTCGTGTTGCAGGGGTACGCGTCGTCGGCCAGTTTCATTTGCCCGTCGGACCCGTTGGCCGTTGGCCCGTCCCCTATCCAACAGCCGCCGCCTGGGAACTATTACCTGACCAATTTCGGAGGAAACCACGCCGGGGGCTGGTCGGGCAACTCCAGCGGCGCCGGCTTGAGCTATTCGATAGCCTTCCCTTGGCCAGGCCAGCTCGCGGGCGCCTGGCCCGACGTCTATCTTCAGCTGCAGCCGGGCCTTTGGTGGACCACTAACGGTGCCACGAGCGACGTGCCGCTGGTCAGCGACATGGCACCGATGGACGGAGGCGGGTCCTCGGACGCCTCGATGGGCGACACGGGTTCGGGTGTGGGCGTTTACCAACGCGTCACCACCACGTTGCCGACGGCCAACACCTATGGGCCCTATATTTATAATTCCGGCAACCATGCCGGTGACGGCCAGAATGTGGGCTTTGGCGACGATCACGTGACGTGGGAAACCTCCCCCTACGTGGGCCAGAACGGCGACAACATTTTCACGTTCCACAACTATTGGAACACTCCTGTGACGCCGATCAACGGCACCACCGACACGAAGCAATACGGGCTTACGATGACGTGGCAAAATGCCGAGCCGCCGGCCATCATGACCCTGGCTCCGCCCTTCGACACCTGCATGACGCCGGCGCGTGCGGTCAACCCCAGCGTGGCGGCTGCCGCCGGCAACTGGTCCGGATCGACGTCGGCGTGGTGATTATGAATACTTTGCGCATGGGCGTCGTTGCAATGCGGTTTCGTCGCATTGCTATCTCAATTCGCGCAACCCGGGCATGCAAATTAATGGTCGAGCAAATTGGAAACAGGGCGCTTGGGATACGTGGAAATAACGGATGACGCTTACCGCCAACCCTATCCGACCGTGCGACGATGAGGCTGGCTCCGTCCTGCCCGACGGTGTGGCCAAGCCGGTCGCCTGTCCTGGCGACGGTTCCACGCCGACACGTCGAACCTACACCGTCGGCACCCTGCGTTACACCACGCGGGGGCTGGTCGTGCTGTTCGCCTGGCTGCTGTGGGGTGACTTCTGTTTTTCCCTGTTTGAAAACCTGTTCGGCCGGTTCATGCCGCTGTACCTCAAGCAACTGCACGCCGACAACTTCGTCATCGGGCTGTTGACCGGCGGCCTCGCCGGCGGGGTCAGCGTTTTGTTCCTGCCCAACATCAGCATGTGGACCGATCGCTACCGCAGCCGCTGGGGACGCCGAATTCCCTTTCTTTTCTGGACGACCCCATGCCTCGCCCTGTCCATGATCCTCATTGGTTATGCGCCGGAAATTAGCCAGTGGCTCGGGCACACCGTCGGTCCGCTGCGCGTCGTTTCCTTCGCCACTCTGACGATTGCACTGGTGTGGATATTCACCGTTTCCTGGCAATTCTTCAACATGATGTTGGTGAATCTCTTTCGTTTTCTGACCCGGGACGTGGTGCCGCTGGAAGTGATCCCGCGGTTCCAATCGTACTTCCAGGTGGTCGCGGTGGCGTCCAGCATGCTCTTCTCCTATTACATCTATCCCCACGTGCTCGACCAACGCCAATGGGTCTGCACCGGCGTGGGGCTTACGTACCTGGGGGCCTTTATGCTGATGTGCTGGCGGGTCAAGGAAGGCCAATACCCTCCCCCTGGGCCGCCGTCGGAGAAATCGGTCCTGGCGGCCTATTTCAAAAACTACTACCCGTACTTTCGCGAGTGCCTCTCCGTCTCCCTGTATCGCAATGTCCTCATGTTTACCGTCGTACTCGCGTTCGCCGGCTCGACCGGGCCTTTCCAGTTGCTGTTTTTGAAATACACCATCCACGTGTCCCTGGCCGATCAGGGGCGTGTTTTTACATGGACCGCGCCCGAGGCCGCCCTCTTCACCATCTTCGGGGGTTACCTTTGCACAAAGTTCAATGCGGTGCGCGTCTATCTGGTGGGTTTGATTGTCACAACGATCGCCACGTTGGTGTTTATGGTGGTGGTGCGCGGCCTGGAATCGTGGTGCATCCTTACCGTGATAAATACGATCCCCCTGTCCATATCCGGGGTGGCCTATATCACCCTGTTCCTGCAGATATTCCCATCCGAAAAGTTCGGCCAGTTTTTCTCCACCCTCGGCGTCGTGGGCTGGGGCAGCGCCCTCATCGCTTATCCGCTGGCGGGGTGGTGTATGGATTATGTCCACGGCCACTACCGCCAGGCCTACCTGGTGACGGTGGTCTTCGACGCCCTGGCCATCGTGCCGATGGTGCAAGTCTACCGTGGCTGGAAGCGGCATGGCGGACCTCATCATTATGTTCCGCCCCTCCCGGCGACGTAAGAAATATCGGAGGCTTGTTCTATGTCAATATCGGAGGTTTGTTCCATGTCCACGATCCTCGTCTGCCGGGTGCGGGCAATGGTCCCCCGGTCCATTGTTTTGGTCTTGGCGTTCGTCCTCGGGTTAACGTTTACGCCTGTTGCGACGCGCCTGGCGCGCGGCGCGCCGCGCACTCCGCCAACGAGCCAGAACGCCGTTGCCCATTTAACCCGGCCCGCAACAGCGGCCTCCGCCCCGCGGCCGATGCCAAAGCTGGCCGTCGCCCCGGCGCGCGGCATACTCTATCCGCGTGATCACAGCGCGGTGAACTTTTACGTGGCGCCGCGGGGCAACGATAGCAACCCCGGTTCACTTGAGCGGCCGTTTGCCACCCTCCAGCGCGCCCGCAACGCCATCCGGGAGCTGAAGGCCGGCCGCGGCCTGCCGCGCGGCGGCGTGACCGTATGGCTGCGTGGTGGAAAATACCACCTCACGGAAACCTTCCGCCTGACCCAGCGGGATTCCGGCACCGCCGCCGCGCCGATCGTCTACCGCGCGTATCCCCATGAGAAGGCGGAGCTCATCGGGGCACGGCGGATCACCGGTTTCCACCACCTGACCGCGGCCTCCACTCCACGCCGGATCGCCCCACGCTTCCGCTCGCAAATTCTCGTGGCGAATCTGAAGGCGGTGGGAATAACCAACTTCGGCCGCATCACCGCCCAAGGTTTTGGGCGGCCGTTTATGCCGCTGGCGCCGGCGCTGTACTTCCGGAACCGGCCGATGACCCTGGCCCGCTGGCCATGGCACGGATGGGCGCGCGCCGCCTCCGCACCCGCTGGCGGCCACGGGCCTACGTTCGGCTACGCCGGCCACGAACCAGATCGCTGGGTCCACGACCCGGACGTCTGGCTGCATGCTTTCTGGCACATCAACTGGGCCGACTTCTATGAAAAGGTTTCAGCCATTGATGCCCGCCGCCACCTCTTCGTCACCGCCAAACCGTACGGTGGGTGGAGATATCGGCGCGGCCAACGCTATTACGCTTTGAATCTCCTTAGTGAACTGAGGCACCCAGGCGAATACTACCTGGGCCGGCGCACGGGCCGACTGTATTTCTGGCCGCCGCAGCCCCTGACCCGCGGCGCCGTGTATCTGTCCATGCTGGGGGGGCCGCTCGTCAGAATGCAGGACGTTTCGCACGTCGCCTTACGCGGGCTGGTCCTCGAATTTAGCCGCAGTGACGGAATTCGGATCGTCGGCGGCCATTATGACCAGGTGGCCGGCTGTACCCTCCGCGGCCTGGGCGGCATAGCCATCGGCATCGGTAACGACACCGCCCACCCGCGGAACGTGCTCAAGGCCCACCTCGTCGGCCACGATGGCGTGCTGAGTTGCGACATCTACGACACGGGCGAAGGGGGCATTGTTCTCGGCGGCGGTAACCGCCTGACCCTGCAACCCGGAGGCGACTACGCAATCAACAATATCATCCACAACAGCAACGTTGTCACGTACTGCTGGGGCCCCGCGATCCTCATCTCCGGCGTCGGCAATTATATCGGCCACAACCTCATCTACGATCAGCCCAATTTCGCTATATTCCTGCACGGCAATAATCACCTGATCGAATACAACGTGGTCCACGATGTCTGTCTGCAAATGGATGATAACGGGGCGTTCTATATGGGGCGGGACTACACCCAACGGGGCAATGTTGTGCGCTATAACCTGTTTGCGAATGTTCACAGCCACTATGGCCACCTTGGTGACCAAGGCGTATATCTTGATGACCTGACCAGCGGCACCACCGTCGTCGGCAATATCTTTCTGAAGACGCAACGCGGAGTGTTGATCGGGGGCGGCCGGGATAACCGGATACAGAATAATCTTTTCCTGGATTGTCCCCTCGGCATCTGGATAGATGCCCGCGGGACTTCGTGGGCGAAGGCCGCTGTTTACGGCGGTATAAAAAAGTTACTCGCTGCCGTGAACGCGTTTCACCCCCCGTATTCCGTGCGCTATCCTCATTTGCTGAACCTGCAAAAGTACTACCGCGGCACACCCGGCATACCGCCCGCCGATAACGTGGTGGCGCGAAACATCGAGTTCGGGGGGAAACAGTGGATTGCGCTCGGGATCAGGCGCGGGATCGCGCCGGGTCTAATCCGGCGTGATAATTCGATCGGCGTCAATCCCAACGTCGTCAACATTCGGCGGATTGGTTTTAAGCCCATTCCGCTGCGGCGCATCGGGCTGTACCAGGACCGGTATCGCCTCCATCTGCCGCGCCCGTTTCGTGGCTGGGGCATATTGCGTGCTATCGGGAGCTGCGACGGAGGGTGAGACGCCCGCGCTTCCACCGTGCCAGATCGCCGGCCGTCCGCGCAAGCGATCGGAGCGTTTCAACATGCCGTTTTCCCGTAGCCTTGCGTTTACAAAAGGAGCGGCCCATAAAAGTCATCCTTTTCATGTACGATTCGTTGAACCGGCACATGCTCTCCCCTTACGGGTGCCGTTGGACGCACACGCCCAATTTTCAGCGCCTGGCGCAGCGCAGCGTCACCTTTGACAAAAGCTACGTCTGCTCGATGCCGTGCATGCCGGCGCGGCGGGACTTGCACACGGGGCGGCCTAACTTTCTGCACCGCTCGTGGGGGCCGCTGGAGCCGTTCGATGACTCGGTGTTCAGCCTGCTCAAGCAATGGGGTGTCTACAGCCACCTGGCGACTGATCATTACCATTATTTCGAGGCCGGCGGCGCCACGTACCATATTCCCTACAACACCTGGGAATTTTTCCGCGGTCAGGAGCACGACCCGTGGATCGGGCGGGTGGCCCGGCCGAGCCTGCCGCCGTTGGTTTCGCCCGGGGAGGGGCCTTGGCCGGAGCAGGAATGGATCAACCGGCAGCATATGGCCCGGCCCGAGCTGCAATCGCAGTCCCGCACCGTCGAGGCGGGGATCGAATTTATCCGGCACAGTCACGCCCAGGATAATTGGGTGCTGCAACTGGAGACGTTCGACCCGCACGAGCCGTTCTTCAGCCACCGGCGTTACAAGGACCTGTTCGCCGCGCACCACGAGGCTTATCGCCGCGCCGGCGGCAAGCACTTTGATTGGCCGCTGTATGGGCCTGTCCGCGAGTCGCCGCTGGAGGTCGAACACGGCCGTTATGAGTACGCGGCGTTGCTGGCCATGTGCGATGAAAAGCTTGGCAACGTGCTGGACACGATGGACGCCCTGGACCTGTGGAAGGACACGATGCTGATTGTTTGGACCGACCACGGGTTCCTGCTCGGCGAGCATGAACGT
>JAJYFE010000136.1 GCA_021785435.1 Planctomycetota bacterium | reverse complement strand
CGAACAACCATTCGTCATCCGTAACGTCACTGGGGTAGAGCTTCCTTACCATGCACCTATCATAATGATACTCTCATCAAAAGTTCATAACACGCTCTAAGCAAGCTCATAATCGATCGCGATCCGCACCTCGGCCCGCGTCTATTCCCGTACTTATCGGTAGGCCATGCGCCATCTCCCGGGGCGAATGGCCCGCCCCGTGGCCCATGAAGCTTTTCCTCACCAAGCCTGGCTGCTGGCGGCTGAATTGGGATTTACCGTACGCACGGGCACCATTTCGATGTCAAATGGCGCTGAGTAAGTAAGGATATAGGCATCCGGCGCTAGGCCGCTTGCCGTGTTGCCTACCTGATTGGTGTCCGTGGTTCCGTTGACCACGCCGGTCGCCGTGGTCTCGGTAAAAATATTATCGCCGTTCTGGCCGACATACGGCGACGTTTCCCACGTCACGTGGTCATCGCCAAAGCCGACATTCTGGCCGTCGCCGGCATGGTTACCCGAATTGTAGATGTACGGCCCATAGGTGTTGGCCGTAGGCAGGGTGGTCGTGATACGCTGGAAGACGCCTACGGAGGACCCGGTATCACCAATGGAATCGGCTGCTCCCCCGCCGCTGTCACACGGCGCCATATCACTGACCAAGGGGACCTGCGTCGTGGCGTTGTTCGTGTTCCACCATTGTCCCGGCGCGTTCAACCCTACGTTGGTTATCCAGGTCCAAGGCCAAGCCATCGAATAACTGTCACCTTGGCCGGGATTATTCTGCTGCGTCCCCGCGGCGACCGTGGAATCCGGCGGTTCAAAATTGCTGAAATACGACACCACTCCGCCGGAGGTGGCATACTCCGGCGAAGGGCCGGCTGCGA
Organism: Planctomycetota bacterium; assembly: GCA_021785435.1. Taxonomy (GTDB): domain Bacteria; phylum Planctomycetota; class Phycisphaerae; order WQYP01; family WQYP01; genus JAKCCC01. The sequence goes on along the minus strand of JAJYFE010000136.1, from coordinate 10,873 downwards.
TCGCATCGGACGGACAGATGAAACTCGCTGGCGTGGTGTAGCCTTGCAAAACCAGGTCCCATCCGCTGAACAGGGGATTCGCGGCAGTGAAGCCAAAGTTACTGGCAAAGCCGTATTTGTACCAGGTCTGAACGACTTCGGGCGCGGTCATGCCTTGGGTCCAGTTGGCTTCGGGGAACGACATGTTTATGTAATCGCTGTTCTGTGCCGCGTAAAGCACCGGGAACCAGCCGCCATTGCTCTGCGCGTAGGTCACCATGGACTGGATGACGCCGCGGATATTGGCCATGCAGACGGCGCGATTGGCCAATTCCCGGGCCTTGGCCAACGCAGGTAGCAATATAGATATAAGAATAGCTATTATCGATATCACCACCAACAGCTCAATCAGCGTAAACGCGGGACCGCGCCGCCCCTTGCGTGCGCCAGCCGCCACCGCCGCCCGGTCCAGTCCATCGTTTTGCAAGCCACTCATGGAAATCTCCTTATCAAGAGAGAACAACGTCGCTCGTTTTCAACCAGCCCTCTCGCCGCCTTAAAGGAATATACCATAACACCACGAGTGATTGTATCGCCAAGTCAACGCCCTGTCAACTCTGGCCTGCAACTCACTTTCCGACCCATCATGTTGTCAGGTCGCCTCGTCGAACTTCCGTATATGCTATGCAGTATTCTATAGCCAATGCCAAGGACCCGTCAAGTCCAACCTATAACCCGTGCGGATGCCAGCAACAGGTCTGCGGGCAGCGTCCAAAAATACGCAGCCTCGTCGCAGACAATATGGTATATACCATGTTTCTATAGGCCGGTCAAGCAGCCAATTGCAGGCATAGAATGCCGCCCACATGTCCACCTGCAGCTATGAGCTGCGCGATGCACAGCCCCGGCGCAAATGCCACCCCGCTACTCGATACTGGTTGGCCAGCGCGTTAACCGATTGGCCCGTTTTGCCAGACCGTCTGCTGTTCGATGCCCGAGCGGCTTGCAAGCTCACAAGCATCCCCGGACACCCCGTACAGGCCCCCACGGCACGAACCTACCGGGGCCACCGTGCGCCGGCGGTACGCTCTTTAGCCGTCGGACCTGGTGCCTGGCAGACCAGCAATTATATCTGGCGCCACGCTCTGTATTCCCCGGTTGTCCCCTTAGTTCGGCGGCAGATACGGCCGGGCCTGCGCCGCCGAGAGCCGCTTGAAGAGCCACGGTTTTCCCGGCAGCAGCTGCGCCAGGGTGCGGGCGTTAAGAAGAAACGCCCGCAGTTGCCGCCGACTGGCCAGAATGGACGGCGGCACCTGAAACAACCGCTGATTTCCCGTCTTCACCGGCACCAGCAAAGGATATATCGCCAGACGCCCCCCGGAAACATTCTTCAGTTCAAGGAGATAAAATATCCGGGCCATCCCGTCGGCCCGCAACTCCGGGGACGCCGCCTTCCGCAGCGCCGACCAATAAGGCGCCGGCTGGCCGAAGGGGCCGTGCCTCGCCCACCACTTCCGCGGGTGCGAAGAATTCAGCAGCCGCGGGTCCAAAGATTGGCAGCTTAACCATAATCTACCCTGCAACCGCGTCAGGCTGCCCACGAAAGTGGGCACGAATTTCGCCTGTAAAGCGGCTGGGCCGCCGCCCACCGCCGGCTTGTAGCTGGCCCACGTGATCACGTAGCGCCGTTGGCCCAGGGGGTAAACAAACGCCAACGCTACCGTTGGTTGGGAGAAGTGGTGCTGCCATTGCCAGATGCCCACCAGGCTTCTGTCCCGAAGCGCATGTTCGGGGGATACCAAAGCGCGATTAACCGCCAGGGGGGCGCGACAACCCCCCAGCAGCAACCCCAGAAAAACCGGGCCTACCAGGATCAACCGACGTAACTTAACCATCGCCAAGACTCCTCAAAAAAAACAATCTGCAATTTCCGGTTAACTTCCAACTTGAGTTTACCACGCCACCGGATTGCCGCCACCGCTATCCGCATTCGCGGCAATGGCGGGATTCACCGTCCGCACCGGCATCATACAAGTGTCGAACGGCGGAGCGAACGTCTGAATTTCCGGCCCCAACGTGCTGCTGTACAAATTCGATAAACCCACCTGACTGCTATCCGTTGTGCCATTAACTGCACCGGTCGCGGTAGTGTAGGTGAAAATATTATCGCCGTCTTCACCCGCGTAAGGTGATGTTTCCCAAGTCACATGGTCGTCGCCAAAGCCCACGTTCTGGCCGTCACCGGCGTGGTTGCCGGAGTTGTAGATGTAGGGACCGTAGGTATTGGCCGTCGGCAGCGTGGTCGTGATGCGCTGATACACGCCCAGGCCAGAGCTATCGCCCTGCGACGCTGCGGAGGGACCGCCGCCGTCCATCGGGGCCATGTCGCATATAAGCGGAACTGGGCTGTTGGCTCCATTCGTGGTCCAGCATTGATCAGCCCGATTGGTTTGCTTCCACCACGGAAACGCCAGCGAATAGCTTTCACCCTGGCCGTAGGGATTAAAGGTGCTACCGACGTTGTTATAAAAATAGGGTGGATGCGTGCCAAAATTGCCAGCGTATCACATGTCGTTACCGGAGCCGGAAAACGCAATCGAGGGCCAGGCGCCGATGGGATCGGAAGGGCAGATGAAACTGTTGGGTGAAATGTAATTCTGCAGCACCATTTCCCATAGGCAGGCCAGGGGATCATCGTTGTTGTCGGCAGCGCCCGTGAACCAAACCTGCGCGGCCTGGATACCGAGATCGGGCCGCCCCGGCTGCCAAGGAGATAACGGCTCTTTAGGCACATTCTCGTAGGCCGTCTGGCCGTCGCCCGGCGTCAGTGGAAACGTGCCCTGGTTGCTTTGCGCATAAATAAGCATGGACTGGATAATTCCCCGCACATTCGCCATGCAGACCGCCCGATCCGCCAATTCCCTGGCCATGGCTAACGCCGGCAGAATGGAGATCAAGATCGCCACGATGCTGCTCATCACCAGGATCTCAATAGAGGGCAAAAGCGCACCTGGGACATCTTCGCACGCGACCCCCCGACGGATTCCGGCGCAGACAACTCTCTGTTCAAAGCACCCCGCTCCCAACATTCCACCGTCGCCGACCTCTTTAATTCCACGCGCCTATACCTTTAATCCCTCCAGGGTCGTATCGGTCCGCCCCGACGCCGCCTTACGCCGCTGGTCAGGGACCACCCGTGGCAGCTTCCACCGTGCCAAGCCTACATCGCAGCGCATATTGCCGTGCCTGCGTTGCGTGGCGCGTCATAAAACACGGCCAGGCAGCTACCCGTTTGGATCACCGACGGCAATCCAAGTGCGCCGGTGACTCCGGTGCAGGTCTCGCCGTACCATACGATCGCGCTCTGTGCGGGATTCCAACGGATCAAATGGCGGATTCCTAACACGCCAAGTGGCGCCAGCGTATTCGTCACCGCCGTATCGCCCCACGTGAACGGTGAACCAAAACCACCTCTGGTCCGTGCACTGGTAATAGCAGGAAATCTTTTCCAGCTCCTCGGTTGGCGGCTCGCCGTAGCGAGCGCCCCCCCGCAGACACTCCCGGCCATTCCTGCCCCACATCTGGAAACCCGGCTCCAGGAGCTCGCGGCCTTGCTTGTCTCCTTCTCCGACCACCCGAATATCAAGTGAACCCGATGATTCCTGCACTCAAAGGCCTCCCCTTCGCTGCCACATTTCCTTGGCCGTAGCGCCGCGCCGAGCGCCATCATGGATGCAGTGACACGCTATGCGACCGATAGTAGGTTTCTATGGTAAAAGCGCCGGACTGATTCAGCTTGATTATTCCACTGTTTGCCCCCCACCCTTGCATCTTGACCAGCCTGCCATTGAGTCGCGCCGATGCGCCCGGCACCGCAATTGTGGCGTGCACCTCCTTCGGGAGCGTTAACCGGACAATCTCACCAGTTGCCAGCTTTCGTATGTGGATCGAGATAACCCCCCGCGGCGTGGGTACGCGTCCATCGGCCCACGATAAACCGCCAAGATGCGGACTGATCGAAACCTCTTTGAAGCCGCCAGCGATGGGGCGAACGCCCAGCACGTTTTCCGTGAGCCAAGCGGTGACACCGGCGGACCAGCCATGGCAGAGACTGACAAAGTAACCTGGTCGATTATCCGCCTGCAGATACCGGTGAAAGTATTTTTTCGGCCAGGATGGATCGTATCCTTCCCAAAAGGTGGTTGCGCCTTCCCGAATCATACCGCCCCAGTACCCTCGGATAAAATGGAGGGCTTGGTGATAATGGCCAAGCTTCGCTAAAGCCCAAAGCACAAAATAGTTGTAATAGGGTGTGGCTACCTGTTTCCAGGACGCACGGCCTGGCGCAAGTATGCGCCGAAAAATGGCGCGCCGCTCCTGCCTGTCCGCGACGCCGGAATAAATCGCCATGGCATTTACCTGGCGTATGTTTGTAAAGATATGCGTTTCTGGAGCGGCGAGATATCTCCGCGCCGCCGCTACGATTCGCTGACGCCAGTGCCTATAACGCGCGGCCTCGGCATGATCCCCCAGCACCCGCAGCAGCCCAATGGCCCGGTGGACGGCCAGGCACGTGTATAAGTCGGTGGCGACACGTTCCTGTGGCGTGTCTCCGGAGTTGTCGCCCAGGTGCGGCGCCCAATCGCAGAAACACCAGTGGTTCCATTTATTGGTAAACACGCCTTTGTGGTTAAATCCCCGGCGCATATAGCGAAGCATCGAAAGCAGCAGGGGTAATTGGCCACGGATGTACGAACGATCACCGGTGTGCAGATAAAAATCCCAGAGCGCGCAGATCCAGGCATTCGAATAGCCAACGATTCCATTGACGTAATTGACAGGCATGGCGCTTGCCGCCCGCCCGCCCTGGGCGTCGGCGCGCAGGGCGGTCAAGGTGCGCACCATGAGAAAACGGTCCAGGAACACATTATTAATAACGTCTCCTTCCACCTGCAGATCCCCCATCCACATACCCCGATCGCGTTTAGGAGCGTCCCAGATATCCTGCTGCATGCACAAATGGACGGTATACGCGCCGGTGTACCAGATTTTCGTCAGGAGCGGATCCGAACAGCTGAAGGCGCCGCGATAGACCACGGGATAGTAAATGAAATCGAGTCGCAGCCGGTCCAGGGATATCGGTCCGGAACCGGGAAATTTGATCGCCACATAACGGAAGCCGGCGTCCGGCGTTGATTCCACCGCGCCTGCCGAAAGGCCCACGCGCTGAACGTTCGCCCACGGACCATCACCGGCTTCCGCCCATGGATTCAGCGCTTCCCCCGGTGTTTCGCCGGTATGCATCAAGAGGGTTCCGCCCTGACCGCGCACTTGCATTCGACCGGCCACTTCCCGGCCGAAATCCAGCAGCATCTCCGGAGGAGCGTGACCGGCCCTTGCCGGGCGAACCCGCAGTCGGCAGTCCCCCGATTTCAGCAGTGTCTGAACGCCCTCGAACGCTCGGCGGCCATGGATAATGTTTATCCGCACTGGAACGAGTTGCAGATGGGCCAAGTACGGCGTGCCCGTGATCGGCCACGGATGGAGTCGCCAGCCCCATGGACCCTGCCCATATTTTGCCTGAACCACCGCATGCTTCCAGGCGGAATCGTTAAACGAGTTCGTCCGCCAACTGGCGCTTTGGGACGGCTGCTCGCTGGCCCGCCATTTTCCATCGCTCACCAGAATAGTTTTACCGCCGGCCAACATCCAAACGATAACTCCTGCCGGCCCCGATAGATTTCTGGCCTGCACCGCGATGACGTTGAGCCCCGGGTGGAGATACCCACTGATTTTCAATTTTCGAGGATGGGCCCAGTGGGGCGACTCGCCGCCGTCGGTTGCCGCTGTAAAGCGGCCATTAACAAACAGCTTGAAGCGGTTGTCGGCCGCGATATACAGCCGACTATGCGGCAAAGCCCGCGCGAGCCTAAACTCACGCCGCAGATAAACGGACTGGTTATCACGAACTTCATCCGCCCAGATCCACGAAGGTGGAGGCATATACCGCCCCGCCGCCGCCAAAGCCGGGCGCGCCAGTTCATAGGTGGGGTCGGGTGTCGGAGGTGCGACGCGAAACGCCGTCGGCCGGGACCTGGCCGATATCCACGCTCCGCGCGGCTCGAGAAAAACATGGCCACGGGCGGCGTGACGAGGAGGGTTGCGCCGCCACTTGAGGACGACGTTGCGAAAACTCCCCCCCCCGGTATTCTGCCCGATAAATATGGCGGAAATCGCCTTTAACTCCGCCGGAGTCAAATCGCCAATCCTAGCAGGAGCGATTATGCCGAGCCGATCTGAAAATCGGACCCGCCTGTCTTCGGTGTTGATCGTGATCGCCACTGTGTCGGGCTTGTCGCCGGTAGCCGGGGTGTAGCCCTGCCCATGGTTGGTGCCGCCACCGACAAACGTTTGCAAGGAGTTACTTGCGTACAGCAGCCACACTTGGGACTTGGCGTTGTTGGCATTACCGGTCGATTGGCCGCCGAAACCCAATGCCAACCAGTTACGCGATTGATCCGGGCAGAGAGTTGCGCTTAGCGTATAGGTGCGGTCCGCCCTGAGTTCGACGGGAAGATAAGCGCTGCCATTGGTCGGGACGCCCGCGCCCGGCGAGGCGGACACTATGAGTTCGCCTCCATGGTTCGGAGAGGTTACAAATTCACCAGGAGGTGCTCTCCAGCGGGCATGTTTTGCGTCGGTCGGCGCAGCCCCTGAACCATCCAGATCACCGTGCCGGTCAAAATCATCGTGATACAGTACGCCCTGCGCCGCGGAAACCGCCTGGTTCATGGTGTTGGAATGGCGCGGAACAGCCATGGAAGGGGGACGGTCGGCTACCGCGGCCGCCCATGTTTTATCCGGCCGGGAGCGCAAGGCGATGCTCAACGTTCCTCCCCGGGCGGCGACTTTCTGGCTGAACCAACAGCGTCGCCAGGGCCGACCGTTGATCCGTACGGACCGAATGTAGGCATTCTTCCGGCTGGCGCGCCGCGCTACAATGGTAAAGTCGTGCCCCGGGTAGGGCGGCGATAGATGGATCGTGACTTTAGGGAACACTGGTGCGCATAGCTCGAACGCCGGGCGGGCAGGGTCTACGGGATAAAAACCCATCATGGCGAAGACCAGCCACGACGACATGGCTCCGCAATCATCATTGCCCGGTATGCCCGTAGGCGTGGCGCTGTAGAGGTTGCGAATCAACCGGCGCACCAGGACTTGGGTCTTCCACGGTTCGCCGGAATAGTCGTACAGGAACGGAACCTCCAGATCCGGTTCGTTGTACGCATTGTAATAGGGACCGCTCCAGAGCAGATTGATATATCGGAAAAAGTGATCAAGTCTCCGGTTAAAACGTCTTGGCCCGACCAGCCTAATAAGCCCCGCCTGGTTCTGCGGGACGTAAAACAGGTATTCCCAACCGGAACCCTCTACATAGAAATGGCTGGCGGGAACGAACGGCACAGCGGCGGGATTAAAAGGCGCCAGCCACGTGCCATTGATAAGGCGGGGGCGCAGGAAACCCGTCTGCGGATCAAACAGATTTTTCCAAAACATGGCCCGGCGTTTGAACCGGGCGACGTCGGAGGATTTTCCCAGGGCCCGGGCCACCCGGGCTAGCGCCGAATAAGCGTAGCAATCCTCCAGGGTTTTGGAGACCGATCCGCCGATCCCCTGATCCGCGGGAAGGTAATGCAGCTTATTCATGAGCGTGATGCCGGATTCACCACTGTAAGGCTTCCCGGCCGGTGGGGCCTGGGTGGCGTCCTTCCGCATAGCCCGGTATGCCGCCCGCAGGTTGAAATGGTGCAGACCATATTCCCACGCAGTGGCAATAAAGCTGGTCAAGGGGCTGCCGCACATGATATTTGTATAATGGTTGGCCTCCGGCCAGCGCGGCATCCAACCACCCTGTCGGGCGTCCCGAACCAGAGACTGGCACATCTGCGCCATCCGGCGCGGCTGCAGCAGGGCCAGCAGCGGCGCCTCGTCACGGTAAATGTCCCAGCCGGAATAGTTGGCATACTGGACGTGATCCCGCGCCAGACGGTGAATCTTTTCATCGAAGCCGAGGTAGCGCCCATCTGCATCGGAGAAGATGCTTGGCATCAGCATGGTGTGGTACAGCGCCGTATAAAACTTCATCCGGCGCCACGGCGTACCACCCGTAATCGTGATCCGGCTCAACACTCTGTTCCACGCCCGGCTGGCGGATCGCCGGATCGCGCTAAAGCGTTGCCCTCCCATTTCCACCGCCAGATTATTTTTGGCCCCCGCAAGGTCAACATAGGACAGCCCAATGCGCATGGTGATAACCCGTCTTTCTGGACCGGCCGGCCAACTGACAAACGCCCCGATCGGCGGAGCTCGGCGGGTGGACTGCTCGGCAAGCCGCTGGTCCCGAGCCACCCGGTGGCCCGTCCATATCCCGTAGCTTCTGAACGGTTGGCTTAGCTGCATCACGAAGTACACGCGAAACGTAGGGCTGCCGCTGCCGAGACACCGGCTGGTGACTTCGCCATCGATTTTCCTGCGTCCCAGAATACGTAAGCGCGCTCCATAGGTGGTGGTAAGCGTGTGGCTGATAGGCACCAGCAAATTCGCGCGCTTTCCCGCTGGGAACGTCAGTCGAGCCATACCACAATGCGCTGTGGCGGTCAGCTGCACATTCACCGCCGGCTTTTCCAGCCACACCTGGTAGTAGCCGGGAGAGGCGGTTTCATTGGCGTGACGGTACGGAGATTCGTATTTCGCCACGCGGGTTTGAATCTGGCCGGTGGACGGCATGAAAAATACGTCACCGCCATCGTTCATCCCCACGCCAGACATGTGCACCATGCTGAACCCCTGGATGGCGGGGTCCCGGTAGTAGTAGCCCATGGATTGCGGACGCGTGTCCGGGCTAAGCTGCACCATGCCGAAGGGGACGACGGCGCCGGGAAACAGCTCGCCGCCGGCGGCGGTGCCGACGAAGGGGCTCACGTAATCCACCGGTCGCGGATGGCTGCCAAATGGTCGAGCCGGAACACGCAGGTTCAGCATCTTATACAGCTGGCCCAATGGTAGATGGCCGCGGCCAAGAGGATGGGCCGCCACGAAGGAAAAATTGGAAACGGTCTGCACCGCGGTCGCGGCGCCGCTGCCACCAGTGAAACCTATCCACGCCCGCGCCGCCAGGGGGGAAAATGGCGCCGCCATGCGGAAAGTCCGACCGGAAACCATATCCTTAAGCACCACACGCAGCAGTACGCCGTTAAAAGCGATCTTGATACGAATCGGATGCCCGCTGGCCAGGTTCACCGGGGCGGTAGGCGTATAGGCCCCCGTTGCGCCATTTTCGCCCAACAGTCCGACGCCCTGACCCGTGCCAGAATAAATGTTTATTTCGACCGCGGAACTGCCGTTAATGGCGACGGTGTTACTTCCCCCGTAGCCCAGGGCGCTGCCAGCAGCGCCAAGGGCCTTGACGCCGCGCGGATCCGTTTGCAAAACAAACGCCATCCCATCGCCGCCGCCGCCAGGCGCGGTTTTTGCCTGGTAGATAAACTTCGCCCTGAAAGCTCGGACATACTGCCGCGTGGGAAAGAAAACACTGGTTGCCTCATTGGGCTTGCCGTTGGTCAGAACCAAAATTGTTTTGTCGTGGCGCCAACCAGGGCCAAGCCGACTAGCGTTAATCGGAGCGAACCCTGCAAACCCCCGTATGCCCGCCTGGCATTGGCGCGATGCCCCGACCAGGAATGTTCCCAGCACCGCCAGCAGCAAGGAACCGGAGAGTCGCCCCCCCACCCCTTCGCGTCGCCGCCTAAACCGCGGCAGGCGCGCATCCCTCGGCCCCTGGTACCTACCGAATGCAGGTCTCACGCGTGTTCAACTCCGAAAGCTGAAAACACCATCCTCTGCGCGATTGCCCGTCGCCACGTATTTGCCCCTAACGCCCCGAGGATTACAGCTGGGGTATCGTCCGCGCGGGTTGCCGCCCCAATCGACGAGGCCTTTTCAACAGAAACAGAACCGCAGCCAAGCCAGCCAGCAGCATGGCCCCGGTCCCGGGTTCAGGCACCGTGGATGCGCTCAGCTCGAAATTCTGGAAGGTTCCGCCGCCGGTATTCTGGCCGATCAACACTGAGGAGATAGAGCTTATCTGAGTGGAGCTAAGCGCCGACGGAAATGATTGTGTGGTAATGACGCCAAGGCTGTCGGTAAAATCAACCTGTCCCGTTGCGGCGTTCACGCTGACGGTAAACGTGTCCGGCTGATCACCCGACAGCGGAGTATAACCCCTTCCATTGTCGGTTCCACCCCCGTAAAAGGTCTGAATCGATCCGCCCGATCCGGTAGTAGAATAATCATACAAGAGCCATGCCATGGTGGAACTGCTGTTGGCGTTGCCAGTGCTCGTACCGCCAAATCCCAAGGCCAACCAGTTACTGGAAGTGTCCGGGGCCAAGGTTGCGGTTAGCGTATAGGTGGTATTGCCGGCCAGACTGATGGGCAGATAAGCGCTGCCGTTGTTGCTGATACCTGCACCGGGTGAACTGGAAACGATTGCCTCGCCTCCATTCGTGGTGCTCGTAGTAAATTCGCCGGCCACGGACGTCCATGTGGCGCCCCCGGAATTAGTCGGCGCCGGGGCCGAGCCATTAAGATCGCCACTGCGGTTGAAATTATCCTGATAAATTATCCCGGCACGGGCCACCGGAAGACCCGCTAGAGCCAGTCCAACCGCCCAAGATACGGCCATCACCATCCATTTGTTGTAATTGTGCCCAGCCATGACAGGAGCTCCTTTGCCTAGAGCGTGTTATGAACTATTGAACAGCAGCCGCGCGAGCATCAGGCAGGCGAAAGCGGCGAAATGCAACCCCATCAGCGTCCGCGGAAGCCGTTCGTA
>JAJYFE010000135.1 GCA_021785435.1 Planctomycetota bacterium | reverse complement strand
CCAAAATAGCGGCAATATGCAGATCCGAAGCCAGAGCGGGCTTGACCTTTTCGCGCAGGGCCTGGCACATTTGCAACACGTCCAGCGCGGCTTGCGCCACCGTCTGCGGGACTTCGATGGCCCGATTCACCGCGGTTGCGAGCTGCCGCGCCGGTCGCGCCGCGACCGGCACTTTCAGCAGGATGTTAAGCGATTCGTAAGCCTGGCGGTCCTGTTCGATCAGGGCCTCCAGGCGCGCCGCCGCAGCGCGAAGCCGCTGGTCCTGTGTGCGCAATTCCGCCTCCGAGGCATCCCCTCTCCCCGCGTGTTGTGGAATGGCTTTCACTTGGCCCGCTGGAGCCTTGCCGAGAGTGTAGGCGACGGCCATCGCCGCCTGGGCGGCGGCCATGGCCCCGGTCAGCGCCGCCACCGACCCGCCCCCGGGCGTGGGTGTTCTGGCGGCTAACATTCCCAAAAAAGCGTGCAGACTCTGCGCCGTCAGCGGACTGGCGGGCGCCGCGCCCGGGAGCTTAACCGAATCCATGTCACGATCCATTCACTTGCGCCCTTTCGGCCGCGTTGCGGGACTCGCCGGCGTTGTGGTCGCCGGCGCTGCGGCCCCGCGGACGGGCGGCCCGGCCAGCGGCGGACGGGCCCAGGTTTTCAGATGCTGCAGGCGAAAAGCCGCCAGAGCGGCAAAAGATTTCTCCATGGACGTGGCGTCCGGTGCCAGGAAGGCTTTGTAGATCGCAGCAGCTTTCGTCCAGTGGCCGGCGTCTTCCTCCACGCGGGCCAGGCCCAGCTTGGCCCGTGTTATCACCAGCGATTCTTGGCCGGCATAGTGATCCAGCACTGTTTGGAAGGCCCTTTGGGCGCCGGCCAGGGCCTGCCGTCGCGATATTTTTGCGCCGGACGCGGATGTGGCGGGGCGCGGCGCATTCAGGAAATCCAGGTACCAGTCGCCAATCTTGAGGTAACTCCTGGCCCGCACCGCCGGAAAAGCATACGCTTTCAACACCGTCGCCCGAATCGCCTGCGGTGTCTTGGCCTGCCGCAGCGCCAGCCACGCCTGCTGATGTTCGCGGGCTACGTCGGTCGCATGCAGCCGGATCAGCTCAAACGCCAGAAAGCCCAGAGCCGCCACGAGCAGCACGTACATTCCATAGCGACGAATAAAAAGATACAAACCAACCGCCCCGCCGCCGCCCTCCGTGGATGGAGGCGGCGCTGGTTGCCCTGGTTTCATAAACGCTTCCTCTATACTATCAACGCTACGATTATCAGGCGTAATTGGGATCGTAACAAGGCTCGCAGGTTCCAGGCCCCTGCCCCAAGGCCGTATCAGGAACACGCCAGGCTTGTTTTTCCAACCAACTGGCGCCGGGCGATCTTAGCATTTATCTCAAGACATCGCGGGAGTCGTGTTGGCCCAGCCAGGTTTTTGAGCTTCTTAGCCCTGTACCAACCGGAAAATGATTTGCAGCAGCACATTCACCTGAATCCCCGCGGCGATATCATCCAGCAAAATGCCCCAGCCGGCGGGAAGTCTCTCCAGCTGGCGGCAGGGGAAAAACTTCAGAGTGTCGGTCAGGCGGAAAAGAAGATAAACGCCCGCCGCCATCAGCCAGGCCGGCCCGGGGTGCCCCAACACTGCCGCCGGCGCGGGCAGCCCCAGACACGCCATCCAATAACCGCAGAATTCATCAAGCACCACCGGACCAGGATCGCGCTTCTGGAAATGCGCGCATGCCCAAGGCGCCAACCACACGGTAAGAACACCGGCCGCCAACGCCCCGACGGCGCAAACCAGCGACCGCCACGGTTCGGCGACCGCCGCCATCAGCAACAGCCAGAAAACGGCGGCGGGCGCAACGCTGCCCCAGCTACCGGGCGCCGGTGTAAGCAATCCCAGGCCGCCGCCGGAAATCACCCAGCGCCGCCAGCCGCTGCGGCCAGGCGCGGCTGCGGTGTTTCGATCGGTTGGGCAGTCAGTTTCGCGCAAAGCCAGATCCATACCAGGCGCCGGTCCAAGTATTTAAGCGGCGGTTCACTTATGTAGCCTTTGCGCCGCACCGGCCGCTTCATTGTATTCGACCGCCGCCGGCTCGGCATCGATCCACACCGCGCTGCGTAACCGTTCACGGGCTAAGGCCGCTCGCCCGGCGTTACCCGTCGCTTACCCGTCGCCGCAGTTTAGTCGCCCGCGGCGACCTCCGGGCTATGAACGAGGGACACGCACGCTTCCTAATTTCGGTTCGCGCCCGGTGGTGGCCGTAGCCGGCGATGTCCCCATCGCCGCTGCGCAGAAACCATCAGGCTCGATGAGGCGCACGCGGTCCACGACACGTGCTGTTTAGGCGGCCTGGTCGGGAACCCAGCCGGTTCGCAGCGGCCGGAGGGACAGGGCCGGCTATCCCGATGCGTCGGGACCGCTGCTGGCGCATGGATGCTGGGTTCGTCCAGATTTCGGTTTGCGCCCGGACGCCGTGCCGCCGGTGATGCTGAGCTAGGGAGGGCGAAATCCCGACCATGCAGGAGCATGTCATCGATGTCCCCCTTACCGGGGCACGCTCCCCTGGCGCCAAGAAAGCACCCGTCAGGGGGGACTCGCGGCAATTCTCTTGTATCATGTTCTGGGACTGCCTCACGTCGCCAGGCTGGCGCTTGACCTCTGTCGACACGCCCGGCCGCGTGGATGCTGTGATCGCCGGGCGAAATCAGGAGAACCCATTTATGACCGACCAGCGGCGAAAAGTGATCTTGGATACGGACATTGGTGACGACGTCGACGACGCCCTGGCGCTGGGTTTGATCTGTCGCAGTCCGGAATTGCAACTGCTCGGCGTAACCACCGTTTTCGGCAATGTCCAGGCCCGAGCGCGGCAGGCGCGAACCATTCTGGCGAAGGCGGGGCCTGCGTTTCACGCCATTCCCGTGGCGATGGGCTGTGGGGCATCCCTGGCGTCGCGGCCAAAGGACAATACCGCGGCCTATCTGCACGGTCAGCTGCCCAACCAGGACTGCACCTGTCTGCCCGAGGCTGAGCTGGCGCCGATTCAAGGCCGCCATGCGGTTCCATTCTTGATCGATACGATCATGGCCGGCGCGGGGGATATTATCCCGATTGCCATCGGCGCGCTAACCAATATCGCCGTAGCTCTGGTGCTCGAGCCACGGATCGCGGCGAAGATTCCGAAGATGGTGGTGATGGCGGGCGAATTTCGGCGGTCTATGGCGGAATGGAATATCCGCTGTGATCCAGAAGCGGCGCATATTGTTTTCAGCTCCGACATCCCCATGGATGTGACGCCGTACCATATCGGCGACATGGTTCGCCTGCAGGAAACGGATATCCATGCACTGGCCGTGGCGGCCACGCCGCTGGCGGAAAATCTCGCCGCAGCGGTCGCGGTGTGGCAGCACGCCACGGGCCGGGTGGCGCCAGCCCTGTTCGATCCCATGGCGGTCGCCACGTTGCTACAACCGGACCTGGTGACGTGGAAAACCGGCACCGTGCACGTGGAGTTGGCGGGACAGCACACCTACGGCATGACCAGTTTTGACGAACAGACCAGCGGGAGGCATCGCGTGGCCTGGGAAGTGGACGCGGACCGGGCCCGGGCGTATTACCTGGGGCGGCTCGGGGTCGCCCCGCGCGGGGAATCCAGGGACGGATAAACTGCACCGCGCCGAAAACGGCCAGACACAAAGGCCGGAGATCTCAAAGCAACAAAGAACGTTCTGACAAGGCGCGGGGTAACGTCTGACTAAAATAGCCATGCGTTAACATTCGTGGTGCGGGTAGGATGAAGCCCCGGCCCCCTATGGTGGAAAAGGGGCAATCCAGCACGCGGTCAGGCGAAAGAGGCTTCGGGCGGCGGTAACGTTATGAACAGACAGCGGCTAATCTCGGCCGGAGCCGGGCCGAACGTACCGAGTTCCGATATGACGCCGGAGAAACTTTCTGTGACGGCCGAGGCGGCCGCGGGGCCGTCCGTCGCCGAATCGCTGCGCCATTACGGCCCCTGGCTGCGCGCGGTGGCGGTGGCGCGCTTAAGAAGCGCCGAAGGTGCCGACGATGTCATGCAGGACGTGGCGGCGGCAGCCGTGCGGAACTGGCCCACGCTGCAGGCGCCCTCCAATGCCAAGGCTTGGTTGTACCGCCTGACAGTGCGGGCGGCATTGCTGCATCGGCGGGCCTTGGGCCGAGCGCGGAAACGCCTGCGAGAGGCAGCGGATATGCAGCGCGCCCGCCATGGGGTTTCAGGCGCCGCGGCGCCTGATCCGCTGGAGGCCCTGCTGGCCGCGGAGCGGCACGAACGTCTACGCGAGGCCTTGGCCCGCTTGCCATCGCGCGACCGGGAAGTATTGTTGATGAAGCATGTGGATGACAGCAGTTATCGGGAGATCGCCGAACGCCTGGGTGTTACCGTGGCGGTGGTGGAGATGCGCCTATTTCGCGCCCGGAACAAGCTGCGGGAGATGGTCACAGCGCGGCGGAGCTGCAACCAAATACATAGCCCCCGCGTCGAAGAGTCGCCTTTGGTGACCTCTGCCGGGGGTAACGCTCCGCCGAACCTCGGAATCCTTGCGACGAAAAAAATCTTCGCGTCGCGCGAAGAAAAACGCAGCTTGTGATACGGCGCGGCCTCCGGGCCACAACCAAGACGGGAAGACACCAAGGCACGAAGACCCGAAGCCGGAATAGAAATCGGAAAAGCATGGAGCACGACCACGAGGACACCCATGAACGACACCTTGAAACTTCCGCCTCCGGACACCTCCGGGCCGGCCGACCCCGAGGATCTGGAGCGGCTGGTGGACGATGAACTGGATGAGGTTCGCCGCAGCGCCTTACTGCGGCAGTTGGAGGCCGCCAACGGCGGCTGGCGCACGCTGGCGCTGCGTTTCCTGCAGCGACAGGTGGAGCGCCGGGTGGTGCTGGATATGCTCCAGGCGCATCGCTGGGCCGGGCGGCAGCAAGAACCGGGCGACCCGGGGCGTTGGCGCCTTCGGCTGCCGACGAGACGGACGTTGCGCCTGGCCGCCGCCATCGTGGTGACTGCGGCGCTCTTTGCCGGCGGCGGTTTGTATATCGGCCGGATGAGTCAGCGCCAAGTGGGGCCAGCGCCCCGTGCGGTAGCGGCGCGCATGAGCTTCCCGGCCCCCCAGGGGCGGATACGATTTCCACCGGGCCTGGCCCTCGAGCGTGCTGCCCATCCGGCCTTGCCGGTGTTCCATGCCGGCACGGCGCCGGCGGGCTATCCATTTATGCATCCTGGTGGGGCGGGGCCGCCCCAGCGCATTATCGTGGTCAGCGACGGTTCCAATCGCGTGATTGCCTACCCGGTGGTGCCTGTGGTGGCGCCGCGAACTCCGCTGTATTAAGGACGAAACGATGCTTATGAAATCCCTCGTTCCAGCGCATCCGCCGTCCGTGGTCAGCGCTTCGCGTGCCGGAGTGTTCAGTATTCAGCGTTTAGTTTTCAGCCGAGTCTGGGTAACCTGCATCATCTGCGGATTAGTCGCCGCCGCGGCGCGACCGGTGTTCGCGGCGCGCAGCGCCGTGGGCTTCTATCCGGCGGCCCCGCGTTGGATCGGCGTGGCGGTGAGCAATATCGCCCCGGTATTCAGCCGACTGCTGGGGCTAAAACCAGGGCAGGGACTGTTGGTGCGGCAGGTCATTCCGGGCGGCCCGGCCGCAGCCGCCGGCTTGCGTGCCGGGGATTTGCTTATCCGTCTGAACGGTCGCCCCCTGTTGACGCCCCTGCAACTGGTCCGTGCCCTGAATGCCCCAGGCGCCATGCCCCTTTGCCGACTGGTCTACCTGCGCGACGGCGCCCGATACAAGGTGGCCGTGACGCCTGCGCCACGCCCGGTGCAGTTGCCGGCCACAGTCCTCCGGCCGGAGATCGTGCCGCCCTATCCTCCGGTATTCCGCGCTGTCCCCTTTTTCGGTGCAGCCCAGCTGACCCGCCCGAAGGCCGCGCTCCCACCGGTGAAATCGTCAGTGGCGCTGCGTCTCGGCCCGGGTGTGGTTATTCCTCTGCCCCGGCCGTGGTCGGCGCACACGGTGGCGACACTGCCGCGCGTCTGTACCATCACCCAATGGTCGGACCGTTCCGGTGTCATTCACACCAGTATCAGCACCGGCAACCAGCAATACGTGATCGATCCAGCGCATCTATCCAGCTTACCGCCGCAGGTACGCACCTTAGCCCGCGTGGTCTTGCAACGCACTGGCTTGCCACCTTCGGCGCCAACTCAGACCAGGTCTGCGCTCGCTGCGGATAAGCTTACGGCTCCGCCGCGGGGGCGTTCCATGGCGCTGGCCAGAATATCAAGCGCCAAGTCATCGCCAGCAACGCACGCCTCAGCGGGAATCAACTGTAGCAGCGGGCCCGGACCGGCCCCCAGCGCCGCGGCGGAGCACTTGCAACGAAAGATACGCCGGCTTGAAGTACAGATCGCGATTCTGCGGGCACGTTTAGCCCGGCTAAGAAAGGAAGCCCACCCCCCTTCCTGATAGTCCATCCGGAAAAAGGGAGCACTTCACCTCACCTGGCCCGGCCATCGCCGGTGACAGCTGCACCGTGCCGCGGGCCTTCGGTTACGCACGGATGTTTACTGGCCGCCCGCAGCCCCGCCAGCGGCCGGCTGCGGCGTATGCTGGCCGGTATAAAGCGTGCTCTGATTTTTAAGAATGCGCATGTTTACCGCAGCCGCGGTTCGCCCGCTTAAACCATCGTAGCGCGGACTGTACCCTTGGCCCGATGGCTGGTGCCTGCAGCCGGCCAACGTAGCCATCGTCATAAGACCGAGCATCCACCCGTAACGTTTCATTAACATGCCGCGCTCCCGCTTAGACGACGCCGGCCATTCCGGTTGTGATTGGTCCGTCCACATATTCGCGCGGATCGGTGATATGGCCGGTCAACGCGCTGGCCGCGACGGTCAGCGGACTGGCCAGAAAGACCGCGGCCTTCGGGCTGCCCATGCGGCCGGGAAAATTACGGTTGGTGGTGCTGATGCACACCTCCGCGGCGTTAAGACGCCCGAAAGTATCCCCCGGCCCACCCAGGCAGGCACTGCAACCGCTCGGGCCGACCCGGCAGCCGGCGTCGAGCAAAATGTCTTCAATGCTCTTTTCGTTGGGGTCCCGCTCTCCGCCACGCAGATTCAGCCGCTTCATATCAGCGTGCACTTCCGTGGAGCCCGGTACCACGTAGGTCGGAACCTTTACCTGATGCCCCTTGAGAATATTGGCCGCGAAAATCAGGTCGGTGATCTTGCCGCCGGTGCAGCTGCCGATGTAGGCTTGATCGATTTTCACGTGGCGGCAATTCGCAGCGGTGTCGCGGTTGTCCGGCGAATGCGGCTTGGCGACCAGCGGCTCCAGCGTGGCCAGATCCCAGTTACGGGTGTGGCAGTAGGCGGCCCCGGCATCATCCGCGTAGACCTTCCACTGTTTGATGCGGCTGCGGTGCCGGACGTATTGCAGCGTTTTCTCATCCACCTCACATACGCCGTTCTTGCCGCCGGCCTCGATCGCCATGTTGGTCAGCGTCATGCGGTCTTCCAGCGTCAGCGAGGCAATACCTTCGCCGGTGAAATACATGGCCTGGTAGGTGGCCCCGGCCACTCCGATGTCGCCAATCACCGCCAGGATCAGGTCCTTGGCGGTAAGATAGGGTGGAATCTGGCCGTGGAAAGTAAACTTCATCGTTGGTGGGACTTTCAGCCAGGTTTTACCGGTGCCCAGGGTGAACGCGGCATCGGTGTTGCCCACTCCGGTGGCGAACTGGCCGAACGCTCCGGCCGTGCAGGTGTGACTGTCGGTGCCCAATAAAATTTCGCCCGGCCGCACATGGCCTTCCTCTGGAAGGGCTTTATGGCAGACCCCTTTATAGTGGGTTTTAGTCGGATCAATATACGGATTGGGCATCCCCGGCTCGTTCTTAACAAATTCCGGATCGTAGTAATATTTCAGACCCTGCGCCCGGACAAAATCGCGCAGGATTTGCACATTGCGGTGGCACTTCTGATCCGCGGTGAAAATATAATGATCGGGGATAATCACCACCCGGTCCGGATTCCAAACTTTCGCGTTGGCCCCGAATTTCTCATAGAAGATGCCGATGGTGCCCGGGCCGCATACATCGTGCGTCATTAAGATGTCCACATCCACCCAAACATTTTCGCCCGGCGTGACGTAAGCCCGGCCGGCATGTTGGGCGATAATCTTTTCGGTGATGGTCATCGCGGGCATGGGTTGGCCTTTCCTGCCGGCGGCGCCGGGATCCTTCGGAACCGCCGCCGACACCCTTCATTATAGAAAATGTCGCCCCGACCGGCAAAACAGCCGGGCGACGGGAGTGATATTCCGGCGGTCGCGACACTCGCGGCCGCACACCACCGCATTCTCATGTCGCCGCCCAGAGACGCTAAAAGGCGGACTCGACCAAATCCGGTTCGCCCCCAGCGAGGCGAGCGGTGCTCGCCAAACGTTGCTTCAACAACACCGGACGGATAATCCGGTCGAAGACTCGCCTCGGAGACGGGTTGATTCACCGGTGCGACGAGCTCCCGATTTTCAGGCCAGTCCTCTATGCCCGCGGCGGGCCCCCTCCAGCGGCGAGTCTTTGACCCGCCGATCCTGAAATGGCCCCGTCCAGCCCCGCACCCAAGTCCGCACCCCGGACGGAGCAGTTTAGTCGCTCCGGCGACCTACGGCGGACCGGGGCCGAGCGCAGCGCCGCCCCGGAGCTCTGGGCCATGCCCTCCATTTTCAGGACCGAGCTCCGTCGCTGGCGGCGGGCCGCTATTATATAATTCGCTGACTATGGCTGGTTCTTTAAGTGAGCAGAGTATCGCCACGCTCAGCGCTGCGGCGCTGACCCCGGCCATGCGGCAGTACCAGGCTTATAAGACCCAGTATCCAGACTGCATTCTCTTTTTTCGCATCGGCGATTTTTACGAAACCTTTTACGAAGATGCCCGCACCATTGCCCGGGTGCTGGGGGTGGCTTTAACCAGTCGCAGCAAAGGCCCCAGCGCAGTGCCGATGGCCGGTGTGCCCCACCACGCGGTGGAAACCTATCTGCACCGGATGATCGCCGCCGGCTATCGCGTGGCCATCTGCGAGCAGATGGAAGATCCCCGCCAGGCCAAAGGCATCGTGGATCGGCAGGTCACGCGGTTGGTGACACCCGGCACGCTGACGGAAGAGGCGATGCTCGAGAGTCGGGAGGAAAATTTTCTGGCCGCGCTGGTGATGCCGCCGGAAAGAACGCCGCCGGGCGCCAGCCGCACTGCGGAATCCACCGGGACCGCTGGCGGGCACGCTCCGGAGACCGCAGCGCCGTCGCCGCACACGGTTTCGCCGCCAGACCCCAATGACCCGCGGCGGCAAGCCGGGCGGCTACCCGTCGGCCACGACGACGTGGCGGCGGTGGCCTGGTGTGAGCTTTCCACCGGCAAGTTCCTGACCCTGTGCGGCTCCGTGGAAACCTGCCGCGAAGAATTGGCCCGTATTCGTCCCCGCGAGCTGCTTTATGCGGAAAGCCCGGACCACCAGGTTCCCCCCTGGGCCAGCCAGCTGCGCGAAACCCTGAAGCTCACGCTGACCGCGCGCCCCGCCTGGCAGCTTGAACCCCACCATGCCGGCAAAGTCATCCGCGAACATTACGGCGTGCTGGGTTTCACCGCCTTCGGTTATGGGCACGAATCCGATCCCGCCTTGCGCGCCGCCGGCGCATTGCTGGGGTATCTGCACGAAACACAGAAGGCGGCCTTGGAGCATCTGGAGCCACCACGCCCCTTTGAGCGAAGCCGGCATCTGGTGATTGATCCAACTTCCCTGCGCTCATTGGAAGTGTTGCGGTCGATCCGCGGCAACACGGCCCAGGGGTCACTGGTCGCAGCGCTGGACCGCACCGTGACGCCCATGGGTTCGCGCCTGCTGCGGAATTGGCTGGTGTTTCCGCTGCGTGAGGCCCCGGCGATTGAGGAGCGTTGGGCGGTGGTGACGGAACTGCTGGACCGGCCCGAGTTGCAGGATCAGGTCCGGTTGATCCTCGGCGATTGCGGCGACATTGAGCGCATCGCCGGGCGCATCTGCTGCCGCCGGGCCGGCCCCCGCGATTTGCTGGCGCTGGCCCGGTCGCTGGAAACGGCGCCGGCTATTTTGCGGCTGCTGGCGCAGGCGACCGGCCGGATTTCGCTGCGGGACAGGCTGGCGCCTTCCGCCGCGCCGGCTGCGGAAATCGCAGCCCAAATCCGCGCTGCCCTGGTCCCGGAACCGCCGGCGCACCTCCGCGACGGCGGGGTGATCCGTGATGGCTACCATGCGGAACTGGATCGCTTGCGCCTGTTGACGCGCGACAGCCGGGCGTGGCTGGCGGATTACCAAGGGAAGCTGATTCAAGCCAGCGGCATCCATTCCCTGAAAGTCGGTTATAATAAGGTTTTTGGCTATTACATTGAGATCAGCCATGCCCACACGGAAAAAATTCCGGCGGAATTCATCCGCCGCCAGACGGTCAAGAACGCCGAACGCTATATCACCGAAGAGCTACGAAAATTTGAGGCGGAAATGCTCACCGCCCAGGAACGCGGCCGCGCCCTGGAGCAGGATTTATATGAGCAACTGCGTGAAGATTTGGCCGGCCGGGTGCAAACGCTTAAGGACATCGCCCAGCGCCTGGCCGAGTTGGATGTCTACGGCTCCATCGCCCATCTGGCCCGCACCCGCCGTTACTGTCGCCCCGTACTCACCGCCGCCCGCGAGTTGCATATCGTGGAAGCCCGCCACCCCGTAGTGGAACAGGTGCTGGAAGATAAATTCGTTCCCAACGACATTACCTTCACCGCCGGCGGCCCGACGCTGCAATTGGTCACCGGCCCGAACATGGCCGGGAAATCGACCTATATCCGCCAGGTGGCGCTGTTGGTGCTGATGGCCCAGGCGGGTTTTTATCTTCCGGCACGTGAGGCCACGGTGGGCCTGACCGACCGCATCTTCACACGGGTGGGCGCCTCCGACGATCTGGCCGGCGGCCAATCCACCTTCATGGTGGAAATGACCGAAACCGCCAATATTCTGCTGCATGCCTCCGCGGATTCACTGGTTATTCTGGACGAGATTGGCCGCGGCACCAGCACGTTGGACGGACTGGCCCTGGCCTGGGCCATCACGGAATATCTGGCCGATACCACCCGTTGCCGCACGCTGTTTGCCACGCATTATCACGAATTGACGGAATTGGCGGAGACCGCTGCGGCGGTGGTCAACTACAACGTGCTGGTGCGGGAGTGGGAGGATCAAATTGTGTTTATGCACCGTATTGTGCCTGGACGGGCGGATCGTTCGTATGGAGTGCAGGTGGCACGCCTGGCCGGCGTGCCGCGCAGCGTCATTGCGCGGGCCCGGCGGTTAATGGAGCAACTGACCGTCCATGTCGGCAAAATTCGTCCCCGTGCCGCGACTACCGCGGCCCAGCCCGGCGCCCTGTTTGAATCCACCCAGACCCAGGCACTGAGCCAATTGCAATCTTTAGATTTAAACCGCATGTCGCCCCAGCAGGCCTGGGAAGCTCTCAAAAGCCTGCAGAGTTCGCTTCGGGACGCTACGCCGCCGCCGGGGCGGACCTGATCGGTACGGATCAAAGCCGCGGTGGTGTGGCCATATCTTTTGGCCAACACTGGTCATCAGCGATACCGCCCAATCCCCAACGGTCTTAGCGGCGGCATTTGTGCCGTCTGCG
>JAJYFE010000134.1 GCA_021785435.1 Planctomycetota bacterium | reverse complement strand
GCGAAGCAGTACGGCGATTGTGAAACAATGCGCTGGTGCGTTGTCAGCAGTTAGCTTTCGGGTAGCCCGGCTGAAAGCCGTTCACCGGCTTGCCGCGGGCGAGTCGCCGCTGGCGATGTGAAGGCCGATGGTTCGGGTTCGATGGCGGGTCTTCGTCCTGGGGCTGATTCATTCCGCGTTCCTAGCTAACCCGGCAGCCGATGGGGGCATCGGCTCTACATTCCTAGCGCGGCTTTACATTCTGAGCGCGGAGGCCATCGCTTGAAAAACTGGTGAAATATCCAGCTTAAATTGCAGCGATGGGGCCGGGTGCTGCGGCGGCCGGCCGGCGTTCACCAAAAAAATCCGGCCACACCCGGGTTAGGATCAACACTGGCCGTCTTTTCGGGACAGCGTATCCCAACTGGCGAAAACCTGGCGCACATTTTCGGGTTTGGCGGCGGCGCCGAATTCACACTGCGCAAAACAACCGCCTTTGGCCCAAAGCGCGGCGTGGACCTGGCGAACCGCTTGATCGATCTGGGCCGGCGTGCCATCCGGGAGCAGATGCTGACGGTCGATTTCACCCCAGAAGGTAATGCGTCCCGCAAAAGGCTTAAGCGCTTCGATGCCCATGCAGAAAATCTGGGAATTGACCGCATCGACGCCGATTTCAACCAGGTCCGGATAGATGTCGAGAATATAACCGTCGGAATGCATAAAGATTTTTTTACCGGCGGCATGGGCGATCTGCACGTAGTCGCGGTACATAGGCTTAAAAACCTCGCGCCACATCGCGGGCGAGATCAGGAGGGAGCGTTGCGAGCCCCAATCGTCCATAAACACCAACCCGTCGACGTCCGTTTGCGCCCATGCCGCGAGCAGGCTGGTATAGAACTGGTGCATCCGCTGAAGAAACTCCAGGAACGCCGCGGACCGATCCATCAGGTCCACATAAAGTTCCTCGGTGGTACGGATGAATTGCAGTTGTTCAAAGGGGCGCGGGCAGCAACCGGCCTGGGTGAATTTATCCGTCTTGGCGCAGTCGCGGTTGATGGCGTCGCGATCGATGGTCAGCCACTCCACGGGAACATGGACTTTCCCGGCATCGGCAGACCAGTCGCGCACCAGCGGTGTTTTGACCTCGCCGATCACTCCCGGTTGGATGTTGATAAACGTGCAGCCCCATTCGTCCACGTATTCGCCGATTTGATGAGGATCACCGCGGGTGGCGGCTGATTGTCGGCGATGGCCTGAAACACCTTCGAAATCGGCGGGAAAATCCCGCAGGATAGCCGCCAGTTCATCGGGATAGGTTTGCGCGGCGATGGGCAGCGTCCAGAGTTGACGCGGCGCCCGCGCTGGCGACTGGAAATTCAGTGTTTGCAAAACCAATTCGCGTGAGGTAGCGGTCATCACACATTCTCCGAGGCCATAGCATAGCGCCGGCAGCGCGGATTGCCAAGCTCAGAGCATGCGTGCCAGGTTAGTGCTTTGTCACCACTTGGCTTGTGGGTATCGCGGCCGAAAGCGATTCAGTGCGTCGCCGAGGGCGACTAAACTGTGGGGCATCGGCGGCTACGGGGGTGGGCTTGACGCGCTCTTGACGCATGGTATAGTAGCCAACGTTCGCCGCGGGGCCTCGCCTGCGATTTTGGGAAAAATGGAAAACTTTTACAAGGGGAAAAGGTCATGGTACGCAACTATCCGCAACCAGCAGAGGGAATTTCCGTATCCGCAACCCGCAACGCGCAGCGCGTAATTCGCAGCTCCAAACGCAGCCGCCGCATGGGCCGGGCGTTGTTGCTGGCGGCGGGCCTGGCTGTGGCGGGGACGCTGGCCGTAGCGCCGGCGGCACAGGCGTATATGACGATCACCCCGACCTTTGACAGCTCGATCACGGGCTCGAGCTACAGCGGCATCATCGAGGGAGACATCAACACTGCCCTGCAATTCTATAACAACACCTTCACCAATCCCGTCACTGTGCAGATTTACTTTGCGACGACCACCGGAGCGAGTTATCTGGGCGAGAGCTACAGCGCCTACTACACTTCCACGTACGCCGCGTACAAGGGCGAGCTGACCACCAATGCAAACATGTTCCACAACGCCATCGCGCAAACGGCGGTCAACAACCTCGTTTACGGTAACGACAGCAGCGGGACCGACAACATCCTCGCCACGAGCGCCGACCGGCGTGCGCTCGGCGAGAGCACGCCTGGGGCGCTGAATTCGAGCGGCGTCCCCGGCGCGGGCGGCGGCTATATCTATGACGGCGTCATCAATCTGAACGCCACCGATCTTTCGGGCTTCGGCGGAGGCGGCAGCTACAGCGCCAACCGGGTCATCCAGCATGAGGTTGATGAGGTGCTCGGCGTTGGCGGCGCCGGCTCCACGCTCAACAGCACATACAGCAGAAACAACCCCAGTAACTATTACGGACCGATGGACCTGTTCCGCTATTCCAGCACCCACACGCCCAGCTATACGACAAGCGGTTCCGCAACGTCGTATTTCTCGATCGACGGCGGCGCCACCAACGTGGCCAGCTTCAACCAGGATTACACCGGCGACTACGGCGATTGGGGCGGGACGACCAACTACGTCCAGCAGGCCTTCACCAGCGCCGCGGACGGCGCCGCCAACGTGAGCGTCACCTCGCCCGAGGGCATAGCGCTTCAGGCGGTCGGCTATGACACGCAGTTGATCTGGGACGCCAGCGGCGCCAACGCGGCCGATCCCACGGACGGCTTGGGTACGTGGAGCACGAGCGCCGCGAATTGGAGTAACGGTGCGACCGACAGCGCGTGGGTTAATTCCTCCACCACCGTCGCGGTCATCGGAAACAGCAACGGCGCTGCCGGGACCATCACGCTAGGCTCGGACATCACCGCGAACGGAATCACTTTCGACGCGGCCGGCAGTGGCGTGTATACGGTGGCGCCGGGATCCTACACCCTGACGCTCGCCGGCGCCACTCCCACCCTGACGATGAATGCGGACGCGACCATCAGTGCGCCCATCGCCGGCGTCGATGGCCTGACGGTCGCGGGGGCGAATACGCTGACGCTTTCAAGCCTCAGCAACACCTACACTGGCGGCACGACCATCAACAGCGGGGCCACGCTGAACGTCACCGGGGTGATCGGTGGCGCCGTCATTGACAACGGCACGTTCGAGCTTAATGACGGCTTCAGCATCACCGACCTGACCGGCAGCGGCACACTGGCGATGGGCGGTAATTTCCTCGGCGTCACCCCCACGGCGAATGACACTTTTTCGGGCACAGTAACGGGCGCCGCGTCGGCGGTCCTGGACGTCAGCGGTGGTTCACCCCTCTACCTTTATCTCAATGGGGACCTGTCCGGCTTTTCCGGTACGCTCGAAAGCAGCAATGGCGGCATGCTCATAATCGATAGCGTGCTCAACGCGTCAGCCACGCTGAAGATTTCCAGCGGCGGCGAAACTGAGGTTACCTACGACAGCCTTGCCGGCAACGCCGTTACCTTCAGCGGCAACAGCACAGCCGGCCTCCTGGCGCTGTCCACCCCGGGAACCTCCGGCACGCTCGGCGCGATTGGTATTTCCGATACCTCCGGCAACACCCTCAATACCATCGACGCGTACGGCGGCACGCTAACGCTTGGTGGCGCCATCACGAGCGGCGGCACGGGCGACAACACGCTGACTTTGCAGAACGGCAAGATATCGCTGGGTTCATATAACAACAGCGCCGACTTCACCGGCGGCACGCTGGTGATCGGCGATGGCACGGATGTGACGAAAGTCTACTTTGGGGCCAGCGCCACCCATGGGTCCGGCGACTACCTTCCCGCCGCGGCCGTGCCCATCGAACTGAACAACGGCACGCTTGAGTACACCGCCAGCGGCAGTTACGCGGGCTACCTAAATAACCCCATTACCGTGGACTCGACCGGTGGCGTGATCAACGCGGGTGGGGGGGGGTACTCCCTAACCCTCGATGGCGCTATCACCGATTCCAGCGGCGGTACGCTAATCCTGCACGACGGCACGATCGTTCTCCACACGGGAAATAGCGGGTTCACCACGGGTACGCTGCAAATCGGCAATGGTTTGGGCACGAGCGTTGTCCAATTTTCATCCGCCGGCTATCTGCCCGGCTCCAGCGCCGGCATTACGCTGGACCAGGGCGAGTTGCAATACACCGGCAGCGGTTCCGTTACGGTCGGCAACAACATCGCCACGTCCAGCGGCACACACAACATCATTGACGTTAATAATCAAACCGTGACGCTTACCGGCGATCTGTCCGGCTCGGGCAACCTGGAAGCGAAGGATATAACGTTTGGAACCTTGGAATTGAATCCGGCCGGAAACAATCTTGGTTTCACCGGCACATTGGACATTAACAACAGCGGCGGGGCGGTTACACTTGCCTTGGACTCGCAAAACGCCGTCACCGGCGGCGGCATCACCTTCGACGGCGGCGAACTGTTGAACAACAGCGGCGGCGCCTTGACTTTTGCCGTCGCAAATGCCCTGACCGTCAATGTCGGCGGCGGGACCATCGATACCAATGGCCAGGACAATGTTTTTAATGGCACAATCACCGGCACCGGCGCTCTGACCTTCAACGGCGGCGGCATCGCCGAACTGCATGGCGACAGCAGCCTGACCTATTCCGGCCCCGTCACCATCGACGCCCCGACTACCGTGATTTTCTACAATGCCGGCAGTTTCGGGACCGGCTCGGTCACGCTAGGCCCCGTCGGAGGCGAACTGGAGGCGGGCGCTTCGGGCGTTCCGTTGCCCAATGATGTAGCGCTGTCCGATACCTTCACCATTACCAACGGCGCACCCGCCGCCGGCCAGACGCCGGATATCTACAACACCGGCGGTTACACCGATGCACTTTCTGGCGTTATTTCCGGCGATGCCCTGGATATCATCAGCAGCGGCACCGGCGGCGGTGAAGTGGATCTTAACGGCGTGAACACCTACGCCGGCGGGACGCTGATTGAAGACAATGTGATCGCTGGGTTTAACAATAACAGCAGCTTCGGCACGAGCACGAGCACGATCACCATCGGCTCCGGCGGCGGCGAAATCAAAGTGGACACGAGTGCCGCCATCATCCTGGCCAATCCCATCACGGTGGTGGGCAATGGGATCACCGGCACCGGGATCATTGACGCCAACCTTTCCGGTGGCAATACCGACACACTTACCCTAAGCGGCCCCATCAGCGACGCGACCGCGGGCACCACGCTGATCATACGGAACGGCACGGTGGATTTGACCAACCTGAACAACTCCACGGACTTTAACAGCGGCACGCTGCAGATCGGCGACGGCGCGGTGTACGGTCCCGCCGCGAACGACGTGGTGGAATTTTCCAGCGGGAACAACCTGCCAGGCTCCGGGGCGTTCCTCGTGCTCAACGAGGGCGAACTGCGGTATATCGGCGCGAGTCCGACGACGATTTACAGCAACATTGAGCTGAACCCCGGCGCGAACTACCTTGACGCCAACGGCAGCGCGGTCACCTACAGCGGTCTCATCAGCGGTTCCGGAAACCTCGACGCGGTCAATTCCAACACCGGTACCCCCGGCATGATAATCCTGACGTACCCTGGCGAGGAGTACACCGGCAGCACCACGGTGGGCAGCACCCCGGCCGGCTACCTGGTCACGCTGATGATTGCCGGCAACGGCCAAATGCCCGACCCCAGCGACCTGACGGTCCTCAATAACGGCGTTTTCGACGTCAACAACACCACGGGCGTGACCGTCAATTCGCTTAGCGACGGAGGTTCGCCCGGCGGGCAGGTGCACTTAACCGATGGCGGCCTGACTATCGACAACAACGGCTTAACCGATACAGCCACCACCTTCGCCGGCGTCGTCACTGGCGGCAGCATCAGCCTCAGCGACGGCGCCGGACTGATGGTCGAAGGAACGGTCAGCGCCCCGTACACGCTGAACCTCGACGGGCAGAACAGCTACACCGGCGGCACGATTGTCGGCGCCTACGGCACGCTGGTGCTCGGCCGGGAAACCGTCGGCGGAGTGCCTTACACCGGCTCGCTGGCCAGCGGTGGCAATCTGACGGTCCGCCCTGGCGGGACATTTGAGGTTGACAACGGCATCGGCCAGACTATTGGCACGCTTAGCGGCAGCGGCGACGGCGACATTGCCCTGACTTCCGGCGGTCTGACCGTAGACAACGGCGGCAGCTTCAGCGGCGTCATCGGCGGCAATGGCGGCCTGACGCTTAACGCGCCCAACGGGCCGGACACGTTGACCCTTTCCGGAGCAAACAACTATACCGGCCTGACAACCATCGGTTCCGGCGCCACGCTGGATTTGACCGGCTCACTCGCCTCCGAGGTCGTTGTCGATGGCGGCGGGACGTTCATCGACAGTGGGGCCCTCACCGGCCCTAATGCGTTGGGCCTCGGCGTGAACGCGGCGTTCACCGCGAACACAAACGTGACGGTGACCGATTTCACCGGCGACTCCGGCTCGTCCTTCACTTTTGGCGCGGGCAGCTTGGCGCTCAGCGTGACTCCAACTCCAACGGCGGGCGATATCTACGCGGGGACGATCGTCGGCGGCAGCACCGACGATGTAGCGGTGATTGGTCCCAGCGGTTCGCTGGAACTGGTCGCCGCTAACGCGCTGTCCGGCTATACCGGCTCGTTTACCGTCGAGGACGGCGGTACGCTGAAAATCGCCCTGGCGACGGGCTTAAGCGGAAACGCGCTGAACTTCTCAAATGGCGGTACGTTTGACCTCTACGACGGCAGCACCGTCACACTGGGCGCGGTTGCCCTGGGTCCCAGCGGCACGGCGGTCATCAACGGCGGCGGGGCGACCAACGCGGTCATTCTGGGCGGGCCGATTACCGGTTCCGGAACCGCGGTTCTGCAACTTGAAAATGCCACGTTCCAGTTAAGCCCCTCCACCAACAACGCCCGTTTCACCGACCAAACCCTGCAGATCGGCGATGGTTCCGACTTCACCGTAACCCAATTCGCCACTGGCAACGGGCTTGATCTGCCTGCCTCCACCGTGGGGATCACCTTGGACGCTGGCGAGCTGCAATACACGGGAACCGGCGTTTCAGGCGTTACTGTCCAGAACGGCCTTGACGTGTGGTCCGGCACGACCAACGTGATCGACGCCAACGCCGGCGATGGCAACACGGGTAGCCTTGTTCTGGCTGGCGATCTTGCCAGCGTCCACGGCACGGGCGGCACCCTGGAATTGACCGATGGGACCATCGAGGCAGGTAGCCTAAACAACATCGGTTTTACGGGCACGCTGGACTTAAGCAGTGGAAAAAATGGCGCCACCCCAGTCACCCTGCTCTTGGATACCCAGGCCGCGGTTACCGGCGGCGGCATCACCTTCGACGGCGGCACTTTGAAAATTGCCAGCACCTTGACCTTTGCCGCCGCCAATACCATCGCCGTCAATTCCGCCGGTGGAACCGTCGACACCAATGGGCTGACCCTCTACCTTAACGGCGCGATCAGCGGCAGCGGTTCGCTGACGTTGACCAGCTCCTTCGCGGGCAGCGGCGCGGTGGATATCACCAACGCCAACACCGGTTACAGCGGCGCGACCACCATTGAGAACGGCGTGACCGTTGGCCTGGGCGCTTCCGACGCTTTGGGTATCGGCGGCGGGAGCAATACCATCACTATCGGGGCCAACAGCGCCGACAGCGGCACGCTGCAATATGACGCCGGCAACATCGCCTTGGCCAATAACATCACGCTGACCGGCAGCGGAACCATTGATCTCAATGGCAACACGGAGGCCTACGCCGGCATTATCAGCGGCGGCGGTGGTTTGACGGTCACCGGCGGCAGCACGCTGACACTCAGCCAGGTGGAAACATACACCGGCGCCACCACCGTCAACGCCATTACCACGCTGGCCTTATCCGGCGGCGGCTCCATCGCCGGTTCCAGCGCCGTGACGGTCAACGGCATATTGGATATTTCCGCCATTGCGGCCACCGGCACGTCAATCACCTCGCTTGTCGGTAGCGGCGCGGTGGCGTTGGGGGTGAAGAATTTGATCCTTTCTGACGCCAACGGCGTCTTTTCCGGGGCGATCGGTGGTGCCGGTGGGTTGGTTTTAACTACTGGCTCGGAAATTCTTTCCGGCACCAACAGCTACACCGGCGGCACGACGATTAACGGCGGCACGCTGGATGTGACCGGCTCGCTGGCCGGCGGCGGCGACGTCAACGTCAATGGCGGGGAATTTGAAGTTGGCGCCAGCTTCGCCATCGCCAACCTCAATGGCTCCAGCACCAGCACGCTGGACCTCGCCTCAGGCACGCTGACCGTAAATCCGACCACCGCGGATATTTTTGCCGGCGCCGTCACCGGCGGCGGTGATTTGACGGTCAACGGCACGGGCGGCTCGCTGACGCTTTCCGGCGATCTGCACGCTTTCACCGGGGCCTTCGATGCGACCAACGGCGGCTCGTTGATCATCGGCGGCAGCAGCGTGTTGAGCAGTTCCGCCACGTTTAACATCACCCATAACCTTTCCATCGGCGTTACTTATGCCAACTTGAATGGCAACGCGGTTACATTCAGCACCAACACCACGGCGCCGGGTGGCTTCCTAAATGTTACCGGCACGTCCGGCAGCAGCGGAACCGTGGGCACAGTCGACATAACTGACACCACGGGCAATACATTTAACACCATCGACGCCGGCGGGCCGGGCGATACGCTGACACTTGGCGCCATCACGAGCGGCGGCACGGGCGACAACACGCTGACTTTGCAGAACGGCACATTTGTTCTGACGGGCGCCAACAGCAGCTCGTTCACCGCCGGGACGCTGCAGATCGGCAATGGCACGAATCTGGCCGCCACGGTTCAGTTCGCGGCCAATACCGATCTGCCCGCCACCAGCGTCGGCATCACGCTGGACAGTGGGACGCTGAAATATGGAGCTGGCGGTTTGACGGTGACCAATGGGCTGACGGTGGTCGGAAGCGGTGCCATCGATGTTAACGGCTTTGGTGATCCCAGCAGCGAGGAAACGTATTTCGGTTCGATCGCCGGCAGCGGCAACCTGACAATTATGTCGTCCGCAACCGGCGGCGGAGGCGAGGTGGACCTGACGAGCAGCTTGAACGGCGCCTTCGCTGGCAACACCACCGTGCAGGACGGTGTGGAAGTTGAGTTCGCCCACCACACGGCCTTCGGCAGCACCGGCACGATTTACGTTGGAACCGGTGGTGGAACACTGGAGTTCGACTTTGCGATGTCGCCCGTTACGAACAACCTGGTTCTTAACCACACTGGAACCATCAGCCCCGGCGGCTATTCCGGCGCCGGCTACGCGAACACCTGGTCTGGAACCATCAGCGGAACTGGCGGACTGATCGTCAGCGACGCCAGCGGCCCCGGCGGCGTGCTGACGCTTGCTCCCACCAGCGGCGCTAACACCTATTCCGGCGGCACCACCATTGGCAATGGAACCAATCTGGTCACGCTGGCGGTCAATACCGACGCCGACTTGGGCAACGCCAATGGCGGCCTCACCTTCAACAACGGCACGCTTAGCCTTACCAGCGCCACCTTCAGCACCTCGCGCCCGGTGGCGTTAGCGGGCGATGGCACAATCAGCACCAGCGGTGTGGCCGAATTCTTCGGCTCTATCAGCGGGCCAGGCGCTTTGACTCTGGATCCGACCCTCGGGTCCAGCCCTGGAACTATTCTGCTTAACGCCGCCAACAGCTACTCCGGTGGAACGTCCGTCGTGGCGCCCGTGTACGTTGGCGGTCCCGCCGATACCACGGCCGTGGTCGGCAACCCGGATTCCCTTGGAAGCGGCCCGGTGGCATTGACTGGTTCGACCCTGGAAACCACCAATTGGGTGACGGGTGGAACCACCGGTATGCCCATCGACGTCGGCGGAACGTACACGCAGGACTCGGCTTCAACGCTTAAGCTGACGATTTCCGGCCGTCCGAGTGTTCCGCAAGAGCCATCGCCGGGGAACTATGACTATATCAACATGACCAACGACAGCGCGGTGACATTGGGGACATCTCCCACATTCGGCACCAATTTGCAATTGCAGTTCAATGGGGGATTCAGACCGGTGGCCGACTTTGACAAATATATTGTGATTGCGGACACCACGGGGACCGTCACCGGCACGTTTACCTCGATTACCGCTCCGAACAATGACCCCACGGGCAAACTCTACCGGTTCACGGACGCCAACATTCCCGGAACGGGCAACGTGGTGACGGTGCAGACGCTGTTCAGCCCGTTCGTGAATGGCACGCTGTTCACCGGCACGCCGAATGAAAATTCGGTGGCCAACTACCTGGACACCTATGCCACGGCGGCGAACACGCCGCTGGATCTGCAGAATCTGTTGGCGCAGTTGAGCGAGCTGGCTCCCACTCCCACCAATCCAGGAAACGAAATCGGCCCGGCCCTGGACCAGCTGACGCCCGAAGCTGAGCAGGCCTTGGGCAACCTGGCCATCAGCAACAGCACGTTTATGAGCCAGACGGTCTTCGGGCAAATCGAAGATCAGTTCGCCGGCATGACGGCCTTCAACGCCGCCGGTTTGGCGGTGCTGGATACGCCGAATGCCGATCCGTTTACCGCGGCTATGAACGGGGCCATGCAGTCGGTGGCCCAGCAAAATTCCATCGATTCCCTGGATGTCAATAATGGCGAGCCATCCGAAGGCGGTCCCGTGCCGATACCGGGCCGGGAATCCAACCGCAACACGCTTTCCGGCTTTGTGTCCGGCAATGTGATTTTGGCCGATCTGCCCGGCACGGGCAATGGCAGCCAGAACTTCACTACGGGCGGCGTGATTTCAGGGTTGGATTACAACATGTGCTCGCACCTGGCCATCGGGGCGTTGTTCGCCTATGAAAACACCAGCGCTACGCTGGACAACCATGGCAGCAAGCTCAATAACCAGAGCTATACGCCGGGTGTTTACCTGGGCTTCCACAAGAGCCACTTCTATGTGGATGCTCTGGGCAGCTACACCTATAACGCCTATTCCATGCACCGGAATATCACGTTTACCAATCCGCAGTCCACGGCCAGCAGCTCGCCGCACTCGAACCAGTACGACGCCAGCGCCATGCTCGGCTACAACTTCCATGTGCGGCGGGGCCTGAAGCTGGGGCCGGCGGTGGGCGTGGGATATACGCATATCAATGTCGCCGGTTATCAGGAAAGCGGTTCGCCGGCGGACCTGATGGTCCAGTCGATGTCGGTGGATTCGCTGCGTATGCTGGTGGGCGGCCGGCTGAACTACGGCTGGAGTCCGCGGCCGACGATGACGCCGATCAATTTCAGCGTCAACGCCTTCTGGCAGCATGAATTCCTGGACGGCAGCCGGGGTATTACGTCCACGTTCACGGAATTGGGCGCGGGGTCATTTGTGATCAATACGTCACCGGCGGGCCGCGATTCGGCGCTGTTCGGCGGTGGCGTCAGCGGGAACTTGGCCAAGAATATTACGCTGTTCGTGAATTATGAGTCGCAGATCGGCAGCCAGGGCGCTCTTGGCCAGACCGTCATGGCCGGCGTAGCCGTGGCGTTGAAATAAGCCACGCGTACAGGGACGGGGCCACCGATTGGGTATATAGCCGCCGGTCCGCACGAAGGCGGAATAGTCTAGTAGTCCGTCACTCTTGAAGTTTCGGGTACAGGTGTTTCAATCTGACCCGGGCGTCGGCGGTGGTGAACTGCCAATCCACACCAGTCTGGC
>JAJYFE010000010.1 GCA_021785435.1 Planctomycetota bacterium | reverse complement strand
CAGGAACCAGGAACAACTTGCCGTTACTCCACGAGCTCCGCGAATTGTGGATAAAGATGAGGGCAAGCCGGGGGCTATATGGGGCAGGGTGCGCCCAAAGCTATGGCCACCCCCGTCGAAATGGTTTCAGTTTTTTTTCTTGACATTCGCCAGGGATTGGTCTAAAAGGAAATAAGAGGACGGCCACCTGCCGTGGGCTGCCGCCCTGCCCTTGCCGCATGGCCTGACCACACGCCATCCCATCTCAGCCGAACCCCGCGCGGCATCACCGTAGAAAAACCTACACGCGCAAGAGGACCGGGGGGGATGAACAGAATTGCAAGCACCGCGTTTTAACGCGGTGAACGGGGGCGAGTGGTGTTTCCCTCGCCCCGCCGCGCCCTGAGGGCATCGTGCGTCCCGGGTGTCCCGGTGCCGAGATTCGCCGGACCGCCGGCAGGAAATTTTAAAGCGGCTCAGCCAAGCCCGCCCGCCGCTGGTCTCCGTAGGCGACTCGCCCCGGCGAGCGGGGCGAGTTGAAGTTGCGGGGGCTTGCGGGACCGCGTGCGGTTTCACACCGCTTGGCGTAATCGTCACGCCAAGCGAATTTTATGGCGGTCGAATTTCACGGCGGCCGTGGCGTTGCGCGTGTCCAGGATCAAGCGGGCATGGCGCACGATGAAGGGCCAGTCGAACCCGGAATGATCGGTAGCGATCAGCACCAGGTCATAACGCGACAGCGTGCGGGCGGACAACGGCACGGATTTCATGCGTAGATCGTGTTGCCGCTGGGGATGGGTGGAGGGGATGTAGGGATCATGGTAATCCACTCGGGCGCCCCGGCGGCGCAGTTGTTCAATGAGCACCACCGCGGGCGATTCGCGCAGATCGTCAACATCTTTTTTATAGGCCAGTCCGAGCACCAGTACCCGGGCGCCGCGCAGGGCGCAGCGGCGCTCATTGAGGGCGGCGATGGCCTTATCGATCACGTAGTAAGGCATGGCTCGGTTCAGTTCGCCGGCTAGTTCAATAAACCGTGCGGTGACATCGAATTGCCGCGCTTTCCAGCTTAAATAAAACGGATCGATGGGGATGCAATGGCCGCCCAAGCCAGGGCCGGGATAAAAGGCCTGAAAGCCGAAGGGCTTGGTTTTCGCCGCCGCAATGACCTGCCAGATGTCGATGCCCATGCGCTCGAAGATGATTTTCATTTCATTAATCATGGCGATGTTGATGCAGCGATAGCAGTTTTCCAGAATTTTCGTCGCTTCGGCAATTTCGCAACTGGCCACGGGCACGACGGTGCGCACGGCGTGGCCGTAGAGGTCACAGGCCGCTTGCAGCGAAGCCGCATCCATCCCTCCGACCACTTTGGGAATATCCACCGTGCGGTAATCCGCCTGGCCGGGATTTTCGCGCTCCGGGGAATAAGCCAGCAGAAAATCCCGCCCCAATTGGAGCTTCCCCGCCTCCAGCCGTGGCCGGACCAGTTCGCGGGTCGTGCCGGGCCAGGTGGTCGATTCGAGGACAATCAGTTGGCCCGGCCGCAGCCAATGGGCGATGGTAGCGGCGGTAGCGGTGACGTATTGCATGTCGGGTTCACGGTGGGCGGTCAAGGGTGTGGGCACGCAGATGACCAGCGCGTCGCAGCGCCCCAGACGGGAAAAATCCGCGGTGGGCACAAACCTTCGCCCGCGCCGCAGTTGGGCGAGTCGCTCCGCGGGGATGTGCCGGATATAGCTGCGGCCCGCCTGAAGGGAGCGGATTTTCGATTGGTCCACGTCGAAACCGTAGGTGCGCAATCCGCCGGCGCAGAACGCTTCCACCAGCGGCAGGCCTACGTAACCCAAGCCGATGACGCCCACGACGGCCTGGCGGGTGGCCAGGCGGCGGCGCAAGGTAATCAGGGCTGAACTCTTCATCACGATTCCCGCCGCAGGGGGGATTGAAACCGCCAGCATAATATCAGCAGCGGCACCCCGATGCACAGCATGGAGTCCGCCGGGTTAAAAATCCACGGCCAATAATGCAGCACGTGAATGAAATCTCGCACTTGGCCATGGTTGAAAATACGGTCATAGAGGTTTCCGGCCGCGCCGGCGAGGATCAAGCCGAGTGCAATATGCATGACCCATTGCCGTCGAAAGCTGCTC
The DNA here is from genome assembly GCA_021785435.1 of Planctomycetota bacterium. Taxonomy (GTDB): domain Bacteria; phylum Planctomycetota; class Phycisphaerae; order WQYP01; family WQYP01; genus JAKCCC01. Next base: position 48,592 of record JAJYFE010000010.1, on the reverse strand, counting down.
ATAAACACATACACCACAAACGCCATCGCCACCACGCTGACCGCGATCAAAGCCAGCGACCAGCCCTGACCGAAACCGAATACCGCCCCACCATTACTCGTCGCTTGCAGCGCCAGCACGTGAGGAATCAGGACGATTCGCCGACCCTGGTAGCCGGCGCGGCCCGGGTAGCCGCCCAGCGCGATCCCGGCGGCGTGCTTGGCCCAGAGGTCCACCGTCACTCCGCCTGCGGCGACCAGCAGGAAGCGCACCCACGCCCATGGCGAACCAGCCGCGGGTGTCCACTGCCGGCGCCGCGCGGCGATGGCTTTGTTGCCGCGCAGATCCGGGCCGCGCGACGCGCCGGAGTGCTCCGCCGAACCGGGTGGCAGGCTCGGAGCGTTTTTATCCATCGCTGAATTGTAAACGCCGCCGCTTCGCACGGAAAGTGGCGCGGCGGAGCGCCAGCCGTGGGGGTGGGCGGGGAACTGGTCGGAAGATTTCACCGTCAAACACGCCAAGGGCATGGCCGCCGAGTAAAAAGGCCAAAGGAAAAGCAAGAATATGAGGAAGCGTCGGTGAGGCGGTCCTTCCTTTTTGTCTTTTTACTTTTGACCCGATTTTCCTTGGTGTCACGATCTCCTTAATTCTTGGCGCCGCGCGAAGCTTTGTGTGCGATAGAAAACGTTGGTGGTTCGGCGGCGGGAGTTGACACAAGGTTTTACCGCGGCTAATATATCTGTGTAGGCGTATATTATAAAGGGGAGTCGCGTATGCCGAAGTTACTGGAAGTGTTCGATCCGGCGATGTGTTGTTCCACGGGAGTCTGTGGACCGCAGGTGGATCCGAAGCTCGTGCATTTTGCTGCGGATCTGGATTGGCTGAAAAGCCGGGGGCTGGACGTGCGGCGCTACAATCTGGCCCGCCAACCCGCGGAATTCGCCCGCAACGCGGCGGTCGCGAAGTTGCTGGCCGACGCGGGCACGGCGGCCTTGCCGGCGCTTTTGGTCGATGGCGTCTTGGTCAGCCAGGGCCGCTATCCGGACCGGGCGGAGCTGGCCGCGCTGGGCGGGCTAAAACCGGCGCCGCAGCCGGCGGAGGCGCCGGCCCCTGGCGGCGGCTGCGGTTGCGGCGGCCGCGGCGCCCGGGTGGGCGTGAAAGTCCATATCGCCGCACCACGTTCGTGCGGCGGCGGCTGAACTAAAACGAAGGGTACAGCGTTGCTTGGCAATCGTCCTCCGAGTCGAAAGGAGTAAACAGATGAATGCGACCCAACCAGCCACCTTGGAACAAATTTTTACCGGGATGCGGAAAGCCATGGGCTCCGTTCCCACCGCGGTGGAAAAGCTATCCCGCGTGGAACCCGCCATGGTGTACGAACATCTGCGTTCACGCGCCTATGCCATGCCGGATCAGTCGCCGGCTTTAGACGAGGAAACCCGCACCTTGATCTATCTGGCCGCAGCGCTGGCCGGCTCGAGCCCCGCCTGTGTGAAGGCCATGGCGGCCAAAGCCCGGGTCCAGGGTATTGCCCGGGCCAAAGTGATGGAGACGATCAAAATTGTGCGTTTCGCCATGGCCACACGGGTTATCGGCGATGCCGAGCCGGTGTTCACGGCGTTAGACCAGGCGAGCGCCTGACGCGGACGCGGAAACCAGAGGCGCCACCGCGAAAAGGAATGGCTTGAGAAATGATTCCGGCCGCGACCGGAATTTCAGGAGAGCTCTTTTATGTCTATTCCCTGGCTTGACCAGCCGACACGTTATATGTTTTTTACCGGCAAGGGCGGTGTCGGCAAAACTTCGCTGGCCTGCGCCACCGCGGTGGCCCTGGCGGACGAAGGTAAACGCGTGTTGTTGATCAGCACCGACCCGGCCTCGAATGTGCAGCATGTGTTCCAAACCGCCATTGGCGAAATCGCTCCAACGCCGGTTGCCGCCGTACCGCGGCTGGCGGCAATCAACATCCGCCCTCAGGCGGCGGCGGAGGCCTATCGCCAGCGCGCGGTGGCGCCCCTGCGCGGCGTTTTGCCGGACGAAGCCATCCAAAGCATGGTGGAGGAGCTTTCCGGTTCCTGCACAACGGAAATCGCCGCGTTTGATCAATTTACAGGATGGCTTACGGATGCCGGAACCGCGGCCAATTTTGACCACCTCATTTTCGATACCGCTCCGACCGGACATACGCTGCGCCTGCTGAGTTTGCCGGGAGCGTGGACGGAATTTTTTGACGGCAATAAACACGGGGCTTCGTGTATGGGGCCGGTGTCGGCGTTGCAATCGCAACGCCGACAGTATGCGCAAGCCGTCGCCACCTTGCACGATGCGGCGAACACTCTGCTTATCCTGGTCAGCCGCGCCGATCCCTTGGCGTTGGCGGAAGCCAGCCGAACCAGCCGCGATCTGGGTCGGATGGGCTTAGGCAACCAACGGCTGGTTATCAACGGCGTATTCCACGCCACGGATGCGGGGGACCCACTGGCGGCGGCCATGGAGCGACGCGGACAGGAAGCGCTGGCGGCACTGCCAGCGGATTTGCGGAAATTGCCGCAGGCGCAGGTGCCGCTGCGGGTCTTCAACCTGGTGGGAGTGGAAGCGCTGCGGGCCTTGCTGCAACCCGACCCGGCCCCGGTTTCGGCGAAAACCGGGGTGCTGGCTTCGCCCGCCCACCCCGGCTTGGCCGAACTTATTGATGAACTGGAGGCCGGTGGGCATGGCGCCATTTTGGTTCTGGGTAAAGGCGGGGTGGGGAAAACCACGATCGCCGCGGCCATCGCGGTGGCCTTGGCCGACCGCGGCCATGCGGTGCATTTAACCACTACCGATCCCGCCGCGCACATCGCGCCGACGGTGGGGGCCTCGGACGGGCGCCTGGTTTTGAGTCGCATCGATCCGGCCAAGGAAACGAAAGGATATCGACAGAAGGTGCTGGCTCTGCGCGGCCGAGACCTTGACGCCCAGGGCCGGGCCTTGTTGGAAGAAGATTTGCGTTCGCCGTGCACCGAGGAAGTGGCGGTTTTTCATGCGTTTTCGCAGCGCCTGGATGAAGCCCAGGCGAAGTTTGTGGTGATTGACACCGCCCCCACCGGCCATTCGCTGCTGCTGCTGGACGCCACCGGTTCTTACCACCGTGACGTGATGCGCAACCTGACCGGAAAAGCGCAAAAGCAGATCCATACCGCCCTGATGAAATTACGTAACCCGGATCACACGCGCACCGTGCTGGTGACGCTGCCCGAAACTACGCCGATCCTGGAGGCAGCGGAATTGCAGGAGGATTTGCGGCGGGCCGGTATCGATCCCCTGGCCTGGGTGATCAACAGCAGCCTATTGGCGGCGCGGCCACGCGATCCGCTGCTGGCGGCGCGCGCGGCGGCGGAAGCGGACAAAATCGCGCAGGTGGCCGGCCAGTTGGCCCCGCGGGTAGCGCTGGTGGCCTGGCTGGCGGCGGAGCCGGTCGGCCTGGAAGGGCTGCGGGGTTTGCTGCAAAGCGCCCAGCCGTCGCGGGTATAGCGCGGTGCAAGGGGGCGATTCTATACCCGCCGGTTTACCGGCGGTGGGCTATCCGGTAACCAACGCGGCGCCGCGGTTATGGCGTGTGGCGTTGCGTAAGTGATTGAGCGTGCCACCCCCGGCAAGTCCCCCAAGGTGACTCCTCCATCGGGGGCTATATCTCCGGAGCAATATATGATTCCGAGCGTAAGTGCTGACGCAGCGTCGTCTAAACCGATACGGAAGCGACTTAAATTTTTCGAGCGCTACCTTTCCCTGTGGGTGCTGGTTTGCATGGTGGTGGGCGTGACGTTGGGCCGCCTGCTGCCGGGCGCGGCCGCCACGTTGGGCCAGTGGCAATTCAGCCAGGGTTCGCAGGTCAACGTGCCGGTGGCCGTGCTGATCTGGCTGATGGTCTACCCGATGATGCTCAAGATTGACTTCGGCTCGCTGCTGGGCGTGGCCAAGCGCCCCAAGGGACTGCTGGTGACGTTGTTCGTTAACTGGTTAGTCAAGCCTTTCAGCATGGCTTTCTGGGCCTGGCTGTTTATGGAACATATCTTCGGCCACTGGGTCGGTTCAGCCGCCGCCCCCAGCTATGTGGCCGGGCTGATTATCCTGGCCGCGGCGCCCTGTACGGCGATGGTTTTCGTGTGGAGTTACTTAACCGATGGGGATCCGGCTTATACGCTGGTGCAGGTGGCGGTTAACGACCTGATCATGCTGGTGGCCTTTGCGCCTATTGTCATGCTGTTGTGCGGCATGGCCAACGTGACCGTGCCGCCCCGGGTGCTGATAACTTCGGTACTGGTATATATCGTCATTCCGTTGGCCGCCGGTTGGGTCACCCGCGCCAGCCTGTTGAAACTGCGTGGCCGGGAATGGTTTCAGCGGCGTTTTCTGCCGCGTTTTCACCCGGTGACGGTCCTGGCGCTGCTGGCGATGCTGGTGCTCATCTTCGCTTTCCAAGCCCAGAATATCACGACCCGCTGGCTGGCCGTGCTCCTGCTGATCGTTCCGCTTCTGGTGCAGGTATATTTCAATTCCATGCTGACCTACACGTTGATGCGCTGGCTTAAGGTTCCGCATAATATCGCCTCGCCTGGAGCGCTCATCGGGGCGAGCAACTTTTTTGAACTGGCGGTGGCCGTGGCGATCACGCTCTTCGGCCCCGGCTCGCCGGCGGCGCTGGCCTGCGTGGTGGGCGTGCTGGTGGAAGTGCCGGTGATGCTGTCGGTCTGCAAAGTCTGCAATCGCTCCCGCGGGTGGTACGAACGGGCCGTCCCGCTGGGACGATGAGCCTGGGCGTTCCGCCCAGGGAACCCAGCGCGGGGCGCGCGCCGCAACCAAGGGACCCACAGGAACTAGCCTTTACCTTTCGGGCGAACGTGGGTGTCGGGCGGAGGCGGAACGCTCATCCGCAGGTCGCCGCCGGGAGACCGTTAGGCGACTCGACAAAGTCCCGCCCGCCCCCGGCGAGGCGACCGGCCGGTGGCGGCAGCGGTCGCTGGAAAGTGTCAGGGTTATGCCTTGACAGTCCCTAGAACAGTCGCCGCCGCGCCGCGCTGCGAGCACCGCGTTTCAACGCGGTGAAGGGAGCCTGGCGCCGCGCCCGTTACGCCGCGGGGATGCGGCGGAATCCTGGATCCCGGGCGCGGCCGTTCACCGCGTCGCCGCAGCGGGCTCAAGCCGCGGTGCTTTGGGCACGAGTTAGATAGCAGCGACGGAAAGGAATAAACCCCATGCCGGAATCGATGGTAGACACCGTTAAATCGCATTACGCGGCCGTGGCGGAATCGACCGCGTCGGTCCCTGCCGCCGACTTGAAGGCCGTCGCGGCGGCTTTCGGCTATACCGCCGAGCAACTCGCGGCTATCCCCGCCACGGCCAATCTGGGCCTTTCCTGCGGAAATCCGACGGCGATGGCGGGGTTGAAGCCGGGTGAAACCGTGGTGGACCTCGGCTGCGGCGCTGGGCTGGATGTATTCCTGGCGGCGCCAAAAGTCGGCCCCCGGGGCAAAGCTATCGGCATCGACATGACCCCGGCGATGATTCAGCGCGCCCGGGAAAACGCCCGACGCGGCCCCGACGGGCGGCCCTATGAGAACGTGGAATTTCATCTGGCCGCCATTGACCAACTGCCACTGCCCGACGGTTCGGTGGATTGCGTGATTTCCAATTGCGTGATCAACCTGGTCCCGGATAAGCCGGCGGTATTCCGCGAAATCATGCGGGTGCTCAAGCCCGGCGGACGGTTGGCCATCAGCGATATCGCCTTAAAGAAAGAGCTGCCGGAGGACTTGGCGAAAAACGTCTCCGCCTGGGTCGGTTGCATTGCCGGGGCGGTTTTCATTGAGGAATATCGCTCCCAATTACGCGACGCCGGCTTTGCGCACGTGGAAGTCATTGACAGCGGCGCGGACTTGAATGCCTGGAGCGCCGCGGGCACGTCGGCCGCGTGCTGCGCGTCCAGCCTGGATGCGCCCAGCGGACCCCAATCCCCGCTGGAAGTGCCGGCCTGTGGCTGCGGTTCGCGCCCGCCAGGTCGCCAAGGAGGGCGACTCGACAAAGTCCCGCCCGCCTCCGGCGAGGCGAGCGGTGCGGCCAGCCCAAGCGAGGCGAAACCGGCCCCGGAATTGCGGGCCGGACTGACCGAATTGATAGAACACCACGATCTAAACAAATACGCCGCCAGCGTAAAAGTGTTTGCGGTGAAAGACCGGTCGCGCCGGAGCGCCTGACCGATTGGGCCGTTGCCACTGGCGCGCCGCGGCGATAAAGTGGTAGGAAGTCAGCTGGGCGGGATGGCCGGCGAAAGTTAAACCAAAGCTCGGGCATGGGTCTTTCCTATATTGATGGAACGGTCACGGGACCATCGGGCGTCCAGAGGCAGGTGCGGTTTCTGGTGGACAGCGGGGCCACCTACACCTTGCTGCCACTGGAAGCGTGGCAGGCTATCGGCCTGAAACCGGTGCGCCGCGTTCAATGCGTGCTGGCGGACGGCACAAGCATTGAACGCGACGTTTCCGAATGCCAGCTTTCGCTGCCCCAAGGCTCGGCGCATACGCCGGTAATCCTGGGCCAGGCGGAGGATGAACCGCTGCTGGGGGCGGTGACTCTGGAAATCCTGGGACTGGTTTTGAATCCCTTCCAGCGATCGCTGCAACCGATGCGGATGATGCTCGCCTGACCGCCCCGATTGTCTTAACTCGTACGGCGCATCGTAATCCTGCTCCTTCAGGGTCCGCGCGGGACCGACCTGCCCCCCGTGCGGCGCGCCCCCCCAACGCGGCCCGCCAGCCGCGCCGCGTTTGTTCCCCCATCAGGGCCTCCGCGGAAATTCCCAACCCACCATGCAACCGGCGGATCATCGCCAGCGTCAGCCGTCGCCTGCGGTTCAACGTCCGGCGGGCAATAATCCGCACATCCACCTACCCGTACATCCTGCTCCCAGGGTGGGAACAACGGCATGGTAGCGTACCCCTGGGCCAACGCCAAATCTGTCATGCACCGGTCGCGCCGGAGCGCCTGACCGGTTGGGCCGTTGCCACCGGCGCGCCGCGGCGATAAAGTGGTAGGAAGTCAGCTGGGCGGGATGGCCGGCGAACCTTCAACCAAAGCTCGGGCATGGACCTTTCCAATCCGCCGATGGTCGATCTCTTGATCCTTGGCGCCGGCGCCGCGGGCATGATGGCCGCCATCGCCTGCGGCGAAACCGCGCTGCAATTGAACCAACCGCGGCCTCGCATCACCGTCCTTGAAAAAAACCGGCAACCCGGCATCAAGGTGCTGGTCTGCGGCGGCGGCCGGTGCAACCTCACCAACGCCGGCGATCTGGACTTTCTGATCGCCGCATTTGGCCGCAATGGCCGCTTTCTGGCCCCGTCTTTGCGCCATTTTGACAACACGCGTCTGCGCGATTGGTTCGCCGCCCGGGGCGTGCCCACACACGAAGAGCACGATGGCAAGATTTATCCGGATTCCAACCAGGCCCGCTCCGTGGTCGCCGCCCTGACCGACCGCATGGAGGAACTCGGCATCGTGTCCCGGGCGGGCGCCGCGTACGCCGCGACGGCCGTAGCCTGGCTGGCCGACCGTGGCTTATTCGAGGTCGTTTCCGCCAACGGCGCCGTCCATCGGGCCCGGTTTCTGCTGATTTGTGTCGGCGGGCAAAGCTACACCCGCATGGGAACCACAGGCGATGGTTATCGCCTGGCCGCGGCGCTGGGCCACCGGATTGTGCCGCCCCGCCCCGCGATCGTGCCACTGGTATGCCAGGAGCCATGGATTCCCGGCCTGCAGGGGCTGGCCGTGCCGGATGTGGAGGTCCGCATTGAAACCGCCGCCCCCCTGCCGCGACTGGCCACCGGCAAGCCGACGCCGAGCGTCAACGATCTGCTGTTCACGCATTTCGGTCTCTCCGGCCCGGCGGTCTTGAATCTTTCGGAAATCGTGGCGGAACTTCTCGAAAAGATGTCACCCGTGTCGCTGCGTGTCGATTTTGTGCGCTGCCGTGGCCCGGCAGAACTTCACGCCCTGTTTCGCACCTGGCATGATCACGAAGGGCGTAAACTGGTGAAGACCCTGGTTGGAGGGATCATTCCGCAGCGGCTGGCGGAAACCTTGTGTCGCCTCGCCGGCATCGGCCCGGAACATACCTGCGCCGGCTTCACCGCCCGCCAGATGCATCAACTGGTCGAATGGCTCAAAGGGTGCCGATTCCACGTGTATCAGACGCGCGGTTTCAAGGAAGCCATGGTGACCGCCGGCGGCGTCCGGCTGGATGAGGTGGATCCGGAAGCGCTGCAATCGCGGGTGAATCCCCAGCTTTATTTCGCTGGGGAAATTCTGGATCTGACCGGTCCCAGCGGAGGCTACAATCTGCAAATGGCCTTTTCCACCGGCCGGCTCGCCGGATGGTCGATTGCCCGCCGTATCGCGGCACTCCTCGACATGTACAGCCTGCCACAACGCCGCGCCGCTTGGGGGGCGGGCGTCTCGCCCGCTCGTGGTAGCGCCCTTTGGGGAGCGGGCGTCTCGCCCGCTCGTGGTAGCGCCCTTTGGGGGGCGGGCGTCTCGCCCGCCGGTGGTAGCGCCTCCTGGGGGGCGGGCGTCCCGCCCGCTCGTGGCAGCGCCCTTTGGGGGGCGGGCGTCTCGCCCGCTCGTGGCAGCGCCCTTTGGGGGGCGGGCGTCTCGCCCACCGGTGGTAGCGCCTCCTGGGGGGCGGGCGTCCCGCCCGCTCGTGGCAGCGCCCTTTGGGGGGCGGGCGTCCCGCCCGCCGGTGGCAGCGCCCTTTGGGGAGCGGGCGTCCCGCCCGCTCGTGGTAGCGCCCTTTGGGGGGCGGGCGTCTCGCCCGCCGGTGGTAGCGCCTCCTGGGGGGCGGGCGTCTCGCCCGCCGGTGGCCGCCGGCGCGGCGCTCCGCCTCGAGGTGAACCGCCCCGTGGGATGCGACCACGCCGTTGCAGCGCCAGGCCCCCGCCGGGTTCCGCTCCTCCGCTTGACTCGCCCCGCCCCCCGGGGATAATATAGTTATGATTGACGGTCAGTCACTGACTTACGGTCACTGACCCCGCCATCGGCCGGCCCCAGGCTGGCTGGGATGAGGGAGGCCGCCCCATGCCTGCACGCCGCACGTTAATGGCGGAACCCGCCGGCCCGCCCGCCGCGCCGCCGCTATCGCGGCGGCAGCGGCTTAAGGCGCAGACCAGGAAGGCGCTCTACCAGAGCGCCCTGCGCCTGTTTGCCGAGCGCGGCCTGGCTGCCGCCACCGTGCAGGACATTACCCTGGCCGCCGGCGTGGCCAAGGGAACCTTCTTCAGCCATTTTCGCACCAAAGAGGAGGTCTTCCAGCCGTTTTTTGAAACCTTGCTGGCCAACGTGGCCGAGGTGCTGCGCGATGCGGACGCCGCGGCCACCGGCGTGCGGCTGGCTCTGCGGCGTCTTTTTGAGCGCAATGCCAGGGAATTTGGCCGCGACCCGGTGCTGATTCGAGCCTTGTTTTCTTCGATTTTCTTGAATGAAACGGTACGCGGCATGATGGCCGAGGCGATGGCTAGCGGAAGACAAGATCTGGTGCGCATCATTGCGGCCGGTCAAAAAAGCGGCGAAATTCGCGCCGACCGCGACCCGCGGGCTATGGCCCTGGCTTTTCAGCAGGCCCTGCTCGGCGCGGTCCTGGTCTGGGCGGTGCGGCCCGCCGGGCCACTGTCCCGGCGGGTGGAAAGCAGCTTTGGCGATTTTTGGGCCGCCATCGCCGCGAACGGAAGGACCCGCTGACGGTCCGGGAGATTGCTTCCATGGAATCGGTTGCGGCCAGAACGGCTGGATTTCTGTTGCGGCTTACATCCCGCGGGGTGCTTCCCACCCCCTTGCGCGTTGCCGCCGGCACGCCGATTCAACCCGGCGCGGCGCGTGGCGTCTTCGGAACCGTGGAAATTCCGCCGACTCTGCTGCGACCCCCGCAAGATTACGTTCACCAGTCGGATGCTTTTGTGACGGCCCGCCGCGGCTGGCTGCAAAGCCGAAGCCCCGGTGGAAAAACCACCGAGCAGCGCTTGGCGCCAAGTCGAGCATTTTGCCCCGGAGGGCCCAGCGCGGGTCGCCGTGGCGACGCAACTACGCCGACAACCCAATATATAGGCCCCGGTCCGCACGGAGGCGGACCGCGGGGCCGCCGGAAACCGGGGATTCCCCGCCCGCCACAAGCTTCGCGTCACGCGAAGGAACACGGAGATTGGGCTATAGTGCTCAGGGAGTTTTTATGAAGCGAGTTATCAAACGCATCGTGCGATTGGTCGTGCTGCTGGCGGTCTTAGCCGGGGCGGCTTATGGCTTCTACCGCTGGAAATTGGCCCAAAAGCATGGCCCGATGACCAATGTCCGCCTCTACGGCAATATGGATGAACGCGATGTGCAGCTGGCATTTAAGGAATCCGGACGTATTACCCGGGAACTGGTGCACGAGGGCGACACGGTAAAAAAAGGGCAACTCGTAGCCACGCTGGATACCGATTGGCTGGTGCACCAAGTGGCACAGGCCCGGGCGGTGGTGGCGGAGCAACAACAGGTGTGCCTGCGTCTGCGACATGGCAGCCGCCCGCAGCAAATAACGCGCGACCGGGCCCTTTACGCGGCGGCCAAGGCCCAGGCCGCCAATGATCGGGTGAATTTAGACCGCTATAAAAAGCTGCTGGCCACCGGTGATATCACGACTATTCAATATGATAATGCCCGGGCGTTGTGGACGGTGGACCATCAGAAGGCCCAGGCCGCGCGCGCGGTTCTGCGGCTGGCGGTGCTTGGCCCACGCGTGGAGGATATCGCCGAGGCCAACGCCAGGCTTCATGCGGATAAGGCCCAGTTGGCCCTGCTGGAGCAATATCTCGCGGATACCCGGCTGACCAGCCCCGTGGCGGGCGTGGTGCGCACCCGCATCCTGGAACCCGGCGATATGGCCACGCCGCAAACGCCCGTTTACACCATTGCCATTATGAACCCGAAATGGGTGCGGGCCTACGTACCCGAACCGGAGTTGGGCCTGATTCATCCCGACGCATCGGCTTGGATCACCGTAGACAGTTTTCCCCACCGGAAATTTCCCGGGTGGGTTGGCTTTATTTCGCCCATTGCCGAATTTACCCCGAAAACCGTGGAAACCACACAACTGCGCACCAGCTTGGTTTACGAAGTGCGTGTTTACGTGAAAGATCCGCGCGACCAGCTGCGTTTGGGAATGCCCGCCACGGTGGAAATTCCGGTCCGGAGCGGGCGGCCGGCCGCCAAGGGAGTGCGAAAATAACCCGCCGCGAAAACACGGGGCTCCGGGAATTTTGGCTTTAGGATTAATTGGTGGGGCGGAAGCCCTCGTCGACCTGGCCTTAGGTAATCCCAGACTGGGAATATCACCCCGCCCCGTCGCTTACGCTCCGGGCTATGAAAAAGTAACGGCGGGATTTTCAGGATATCCGAGGTTCAAATGGATATTCCGGCTTCACCTTCCGTAGTTCTCTGCCGGGCGGTATGTAAATCGTTCCGCGGCAAAGGACACGCCGCGGCGACGCAAGCCCTCGACGGCGTAGCTTTGACGGTGCCAACGGGGGCGATGGTGGCGCTGGTGGGCCCCGACGGCGCCGGCAAAACCACCCTGATTCGATTGATCATGGGTTTGATGCCGCCGGATTCCGGTGCAATCACCGTGCTGGGACATAACATCGTCCAATCCCCACACGCCGCGGAATCGAGCGTCAGCTACATGCCCCAGAAATTTGGCCTGTATGAAGATTTAACCGTGCAGGAAAATCTTGATCTATACGCGGATCTGCATAACGTATCGACCCGGGAGCGCCGGGAGCGTTATCCGATATTGTTTTCCATGACCAATCTCGGACGGTTTAGCGATCGTCTGGCGGGCCGGCTATCCGGCGGCATGAAACAAAAGCTGGGCCTCGCCTGCGCCCTGGTGCAATCTCCACGTCTGTTGGTGTTGGACGAACCGACGGTGGGTGTGGATCCGGTTTCGCGGCGGGAGTTGTGGAGCATTTTGCTGGACCTGGTTAAACAACAGTCGCTCACCGTGTTGGTCAGCACGCCCTATCTGGAGGAGGCCGAACTTTGCGGCCACACGGTGGTGATGTTTCAAGGCAGGATTTTGGCCGAAGGCGCGCCGCAGGCGGTGGCGGATTATGCCCGGCAACGCACGTTTCACCTGGCGACTCGGCCGGGCGTCCAACCGCGGCGGGTCGCGGCGGCATGGCTGACCAATTCCGCCGTGGTGGATGCCGTCCCCGAAGGTGGCCAGGTGCGCGTGGTTTTTAAAACGCCAGCCGGGGCCACGGCCACGCCCCCCTCCGTTCCTGACGAGCCAGGATTCCGGGGCGCGGGACCCGATGTGACGGTTTTCAAAGAGGTTCAACCGCATTTCGCCGATGGTTTTATGGTGCTGTTGCGGCAGGCGATGGCGCCGCCGCGGGATCTTCCGGCCAGCCCTGGCGGCGGTGCGCCGCTGCCGGTCTCTGCGCGCGGCGCGGCGCCGCCGCCACCCCAGACCGCCGCCATGCCATCCGCCGAACCGGTAGTGGAAGTGCGGGATCTGGTCCGACGGTTTGGAAACTTTGTCGCGGTGGATCAGGTTAATTTCCAGATAAGCCGCGGAGAAATTTTTGGTTTGTTAGGCCCCAATGGCGCTGGCAAAAGCACCACCTTCCGCATGCTTTGCGGCCTCTTGCCGCTGACTTCCGGCACCCTTCGCGTGGCCGGCCATGATCTGCGCCATGCCCGGGCCTCGGCCCGGCAAACCGTGGGCTATGTGGCCCAGAAATTTTCCCTCTACAGTCATTTGAGCGTCCGGGACAACCTGGAATTTTTCGCCAGCGCCTACGGTTTGCGCGGTCGGCGCCGCCGCCAACGTCTGGCCTGGGCGGTGGCGGAATTCGGGTTCAGCACGCTGCTGGCCAGCGCCACCGGCCGTATTCCCGATGGGTTTAAGCGCCGTTTGGCCATGGCTTGCGCGCTGCTGCATGAACCGCGTATTCTTTTTCTGGATGAGCCGACTTCCGGGGTTGATCCGCTGGCCCGCCGGGAATTTTGGAAACGCATCACCGCTATGGCGGACGAGGGTGTAACGGTCGTGGTCACCACGCACTTTATGGAAGAAGCCGAATACTGCGACCGCATGGTAATTATGATGAACGGCCGGATTCTCGCGCAGGGGACGCCCGCCGCCATCCGTCAGCTTGGCGCCACGGCCGCCGTCACCGAGCCGACCATGGAAGACGCCTTCATCCACGTGGTGCGCCGGGACCCACGCCGTTCGTCGTCGCAGGCGGGGACTTAACATGGCAACGAGCGCTGGATAGATCCCGGCTGGCCGGAGGTGGAATCCGCGGTGAAACCCCGGCGCCCCGCACGGCCAGCCGGCACCAATGTACGGCGTCTATTTTCGGAGTACGCTGATGAGCGCCCGGGCTAAACTGGCCAAGCCGCGGCGGATTTTTGCCATGAGCCGCAAGGAAGCGCGGCAGATGCTGCGCGACCCCAGCAGCATCGCCCTGGGCATTGTTTTGCCGCTGTTGTTGATCTTGCTGTTCGGCTACGGCCTGTCACTGGACGCCCATCACGTGCCGATCGCCGTGGTGCTGGAAGACCACTCCCCCGCCGCCCAATCGCTTTTCGGGGCCTTTGCCGGTTCGCGCTATTTCCGTCCCCGCGCCCTTTATTCCATGGCCGCCGCGGAGAAATTATTATCCGCGGGGCGCGTGGATGGCATTCTGCGTTTGCGGCACGAATTTTCCCGGGAGCTGGCCGCAGGCCATGCCCGTCTTCAATACGTCACGGACAGCATCGACGCCAACCGGGCCCGGCTGATTCAGAATTATGCCCGGGGCGTTATTGCGGCTTGGCTGGCCCAACGGGCGTTAACCCATGGTTGGCGGGAGATTTCACCGGTGGCCCTGCAACCTCAAATCTGGTTTAACCGCGGCCTCAACAGCCGTTACTTCCTGGTGCCGGGGTTGCTGGTGCTGATTATGACCCTGATCGGCGCGCTGATGACCGCGTTGGTGGTGGCCCGGGAATGGGAGCGCGGCACCTTTGAGGCTTTGTTCGCCACGCCGGTAAAACCGGGGGAAATCGTCATCAGCAAAATTCTTCCGTATTTCGGTCTGGGCATGACCGGATTTGCGGTCACCGTGGCCGCGGCGCGCCTGTTGTTTCACGTGCCGCTGCGCGGCTCCCTGCTGGTGCTGATCCTGGTGGCGGCGTTATATCTGCTCGTGGCGTTGGGGATGGGTTTGTTTATTTCCACCCGCGCCAAAAATCAATTTATCGCCAGCCAGGCCGCGCTGCTGCTGACCTTCTTGCCGGCCATGATGCTCTCCGGATTTATCTTCGACCTCCGCAGCATGCCGCCGGCGGTGCAGGCCATCACCTATGTGCTGCCGGCGCGCTATTTCGTGGCCCTGCTGCAAACGCTGTTCCTGGCCGGGGATATCTGGAGCGTGGTTGTTCCGAACGCCGCGGTGCTGCTTGTGATGGCGGTGCTTCTGCTGGGGATGACGCGGCGGCTGACCGTGAAGCGATTGGTGTGATATGAATGGGTTCTGGCGCATTTTGGCCCTGATCCGTAAAGAGCTGGGCGCGATTATCAAAGACCCGCGCAGCCGGTTTGTCGTGGTGATTCCGCCGCTGGTGCAAATGATCGTCTTCGGTTACGCGGGAACCTTTGATCTGACCCACGTGCCCTATGTGCTGATCGACCAGAGCCGCTCCCGCGAGTCGCTTCAATTCCTCAGCCGTCTGGATGGATCGGGCGTCTTGACGCGGATCGGCCAGGTCGACAATATCCAGCAGGCGCGGCCGTTATTGGATTCGCGGCGGGCGCTGCTGATCGTACAGATTCCCCGGCATTTTCAGCGCGAGATCTTGCTGGGCCGCAGCGCCGACCTGCAAGTTATCGCCGATGGCCGCAACTCCAACACCGCCGCCCTGGCCATTGGCTATTTGAATCAGATCGTCAGCCGCTTTAATTCTTCCATCCCGCGCCGCCCCGCCGCCAGCGCGCCGCCGTCCGTGTCACTGCGCATCCGCTCCTGGTTCAACCCTGATTTGCTCTCCCGCTGGCAAATCACACCGGCCATCATCGGCCTGATTACCATGATCGCCGTCATGATTCTCACCGCCATGTCCGTGGCCCGGGAGCGCGAACAGGGCACTTTCGATCAACTCCTGGTGACGCCCTTTACCCCGCTGGAAATTATGCTCGGCAAGGTCGCCCCGCCCATCTTAATTGGACTGGCCCAATCGGCGGCCATTTTCTTGATCGTGCGGTACTGGTTCCAGGTGCCCTATTATGGATCCGCCGGGGCCATTGCGCTCTGTTTTGTACTGTTCATTATCGCGTCGGCGGGTTTAGGGTTGTTGGTCTCCTCCATATCTTCCACCATGCAGCAGGCGCTGCTGGGGTCTTTCGCGGTAGTGATGCCCTGCGCCCTGCTGTCCGGCCTGGCCACACCCATCGCCAATATGCCGCGGGCGGTGCGGGATATTACGTTGCTCAACCCGATGCGCTACGATGTGCAGGCCGTGCGGGAAGCGTTTCTGCAGGGCGCCACCGTGCGCCAGTTATGGCCCGAATTCATTCCCATGGCGCTGATTGCCCTCGTAAGCCTGCTGACCGCATCCTGGCTGTTCCGGCATCGGGTGACGTGACGGCTCGACGGCACTTTCAGACGGGCTCAGCCCAGTATTCAAATCCATCTGAAAGCATTGCGGGAGTCGCGTTGGCCCTGCCAGGTTTTGAGATAGATTCTTCAGCACCCGCCGAGATGTAGCGCAGGATGGCCGCGCTACCTACCGACCTGTCTCCGAAAAAAGTCTCACACCCCAAGCACCACGCACGACCAGGAGATTGGCATTCGGCTGGCCGTCATGAAATGATGTTCCAAAGAGCGCTGGCGAACATCCATGCCTAACACCACAGCGATATCGGTGGAACAGGCGGCCGCCCAACTGGCGGATCTCGTCCATTCCCTGGGAGCGGACGACGAAATCGTCCTCACCGAGAATAATACGCCTGTGGCCAGTCTGCGGCCGAGTTTCACGGGCCGCCCGCGTCGGCCCGGAAGTTGCAAAAGGAATGCTCACGGTGCTGCGGGAGGATGACGATCACCTCAGCGGCTTCGCGGAATACCTGCGATGAGATTGCTGCTGGACACGCACGCGTTCCTGTAGTTCGTACTGGACGACCTTCGGCTAAGCCCGAGGGCGCGCAGGGGTGTTGAGGATGCGGGAACGGACGCGTTGATCCGTCTGGCTGGCCAGCTATTGGGAAGTCGCCATCACAATTAGCTTGGGAAAATACTCCCTGGCCGTCCCGTATGCGGAGTTCTGCCCGCCGGTGGTGGCGCCTCCTGGGGGGCGGGCGTCTCGCCCGCTCGTGGCAGCGCCCTTTGGGGGGCGGGCGTCCCGCCCGCTCGTGGTAGCGCCCTTTGGGGGGCGGGCGTCTCGCCCACTCGTGGCAGCGCCCTTTGGGGGGCGGGCGTCCCGCCCGCTCGTGGTAGCGCCCTTTGGGGGGCGGGCGTCTCGCCCGCTCGTGGTAGCGCCCTTTGGGGGGCGGGCGTCTCGCCCGCTCGTGGTAGCGCCCTTTGGGGGGCGGGCGTCTCGCCCACTCGTGGCAGCGCCCTTTGGGGGGCGGGCGTCTCGCCCGCCGGTGGTAGCGCAGGCGTCCCCCCCAACTTCCCCCCGGGCCAGCCGCCCGCGCCATCAGCCACGCCGTTGCGTAACCGTCCACGGGCTAACACCCGTTAAACCCTTGGGGAAACCACGGCCCGGCACGGTTTTTCATCGGGCCAGGTAGTGTCTTGGAGGGCCTTTTTCCGCCGGATCATGCCAAACCCCCTTTATTTCGCCGCTTTTGGGGGCCGGGAACAGTTGCGCCCATCCGGGTGGCGCTGTCGCAAACGGGAAAAAAGAAAACCGCAAATGGCTATTGTCTTGGTGCCGCGACCAAGCTATAAACAGAGTAGTCCGTGAGTTCGTTCGATGCGGATGCGGGTTTCATCTGGGTCGCGCGACCCGGCCCGAGTTCCGCGGGACGAAGAGTCGCTGCGGCGACACGCTTTTTACAGGAGGTCTACCATGACCAGCCAGAACATGTTCCCGGTTTCAGGTTACAGGGGACAGGCGGAAAAAGAGGGAAGGTCCCGGGAGGCGACGCGCTGCGGCGGGATGCAGGACGAAGGCTCAATGCCGGGGGCCGTTGGGGCGGTGTTCGCCGGTTCCTTCGTGTCTTCGTGCCTTCGTGCCAGGAGGCGGGCCTTCACATTGATTGAGCTGCTGGTGGTGATATCGATAATAGCTATTCTCATATCTATATTACTGCCAGCATTGGCGAAAGCCCGGGAACTGGCCAACCGCGCCGTCTGCATGGCCAACATCCGCGGGGTCATCCAGTCCATGCTGACGTACGCGCAAACGAACAACGGCTACTTCCCCGCGACCCTTTACTATGGCAACCCCAACTATGGCCTGGTCAATGCGGCGTTCGAGGCGCCAGCCTACGCCAACCCCACGACGGCCCCGGAGGCGGTGCAGCAGTGGTACGTGGCTGCCCCTAGAAGCAATCTGGGTGGCTACGCCTCCCCCACCGGCGCCGGCTGGGTGCTGGTACTCCAGGCCTACACCACGCCGGCCAGTTTTATCTGCCCTTCCGATCCGCTGGCGGTGGGGCCGTCGCAGGAGCTTTATACCGGCGCCACGCCGGGAGTGTACTATAGCAACTTCGGCATCATGTCCTCCGCCACCGTGCCCCCCACGGCCGGCACCCGCATGAACAGCCAGGGTGGGGGCGGGGGCGAAAGCTATTCGTTTGCCTACCCGTATCCCGAAAACACCCCGGTGGCGGCTCTGCCGGGCTTGTGGTGGACCACCAACGGCGCCAATACCCAGGTTCCCCTGGTCAGCGACATGGCCCCGATGGATGGAGACGCCGGTGATGGCAGCGGTACGGGCACGGGCGTTTACCAGCGCATCACCACCACCCTGCCCACGGCCAACACCTACGGGCCCTACATCTACAATTCCGGCAATCATGCCGGCGACGGCCAGAATGTGGGCTTCGGCGACGATCACGTGACCTGGGAAATCTCCCCCTATGTGGGCCAGAATGGTGACAATATTTTCACCTACACCACGGCCACGGGCGTGGTCAACGGCACCACGGACACCAACCAGGTGGGCTTGGACGACTATTACCAAGGCTATTCCGCGCAACCTCCCGTTCTGTCCAATCGCGCCCCCTTTGACACCGTGATGGTGCCGGTGCGCAAGGTGAATCCGTCGCAGACCGTGGCTTGGTGAGGTGCGGTCAGGAAATACGGGGTTCGCGTACGTAGAAGGATGGCTGCCATGCCGGAAAGGCTTGGCGCAACGGAAAAGTGAGAAGGTAAGCATGGCGCCCGGTACCGGGCACCGAAGAAATTGACATTTTTTCTTCGTCCGACGGATGCGGGCTTCAGCCGGGTCGTGCGATCCGGGGCCAGGCATCCGCGGGACGAAGAGTCGCTACGGCGACACGCTTTTTACAGGAGGTCTACCATGACCAGCCAGAACATGTTCCCGGTTTCAGGTTACAGGGGCCAGGCGGGAAAAGAGGGAAGGTCCCAGGAGGCGACGCGCTGCGGCGGGATGCAGGACGAAGGCTCAATGCCGGGGGCCGTTGGGGCGGTGTTCGCCGGTTCTTTCGTGTCTTCGTG
Source organism: Planctomycetota bacterium (assembly GCA_021785435.1). Classification (GTDB taxonomy): domain Bacteria; phylum Planctomycetota; class Phycisphaerae; order WQYP01; family WQYP01; genus JAKCCC01. Next base: position 29,873 of record JAJYFE010000010.1, on the reverse strand, counting down.
CCTTCGTGCCAGGAGGCGGGCCTTCACATTGATTGAGCTGCTGGTGGTGATATCGATAATAGCTATTCTCATATCTATATTACTACCGGCGTTGGCCAAAGCCCGGGAACTGGCCAACCGCGCCGTCTGCATGGCCAACATCCGTGGGGTCATCCAGTCCATGCTGACGTACGCCCAAACCAACGGCGGCGTCTTCCCCTGCACCGCGGGATCCAGCTGGGGCCTTGCCGGCGGCACGCCGGGAGCGTACGCCTGGGATCAGGACACGACCTACACCAACGCGCCCGTGGATTCGCCGCGCGAAAACCCCGGCGCCAACAACCTCACGGCGGCGGCGGCGGTGCAAAGCTGGTTCACACCGCCGGCGTTCATAAACTCGGCTTTGGGCGGTATGTGGATAATGGTGCTGCAGGGCTACACGTCGCCCGCCAGTTTTATCTGCCCCTCCGATCCGCTGGCGGTCAGCCCATCGTACGAAACGGACGTTGCCGTCACTCCCGCCCAATACTACACCGATTTCGGCTACATCAACGACACTTGGTCGCCTTCGGGTAACACCAACCCCTCGAACGTCGCCGGCGCGGGCGAAAGCTATTCCTTCGCCTTTCCATGGGGTGCGAGCCCGGGCGCCCTGCTCATCGGCGGCACGCCGCAGCTGTGGTGGACCACCAACGGCGCCAATACCCTGGTCCCGCTGGCGTCCGACATGGCGCCGATGGATAGCAGCAACGGTTATGATCCCTCCACCGACGGCGTATACTATCGCCTGACCACCACCCTGCCCACGGCCAACACCTACGGCCCCTACATCTACAATTCCGGCAACCATGCCGGCGACGGCCAGAATGTGGGCTTCGGCGACGATCACGTGACCTGGGAAATCTCGCCCTACGTGGGCATGAACGGCGACAACATCTTCACCTACACCACCGCCACCGGCGTGGTCAATGGAACCACGGACACCAGCCAGCATGCGGTGGAGGTGACGCCGGCGACGCACACCTACCGGAGCGCCTGGGGCCTGGGTGCCGCGCCGTATATTCAGACGCTGGCGCCCCCGTTTGACACCTGCATGACGCCGGTGCGGGTAGTGGATTCCAACAGCGTTCCGCCGGCGTGGTGAGGCTGAGGCGACGAAGTTGGAGTATACGATTTTCCGGGCCGTAACGCCGCCCCGTTTGACGGGGGGCTGGGATGATTCGATCTGGGCCACGGTTCCCGCGTTGCACGTGGACCGGTTTCATCCCCGCGGCAGCGATCACCGCCCCATGGTGCGGGCGAAATTGCTCTACGACGCCGGTCGCGGAAAGAGGCGACTCGACAAAGCCGGCCCGCCCGCTGGCGGGGCGAGCGGGCTGTACATCATCTTCGATGTGCGGGACCGCTATGTTCAGTGCCTGCAGACTCAGCCGCAATCCATGGTTTGTCGCGACAGTTGTGTGGAATTTTTCGTTGAGCCGCGGCCGGGGGCCGGTTATTTCAACTTTGAGATCAACTGTGGCGGCACGCCGCTGGTCCATTACAACACCCCGGGCGGAGCTGGCGCGGCCCGCGGTAGAGCCGACGCCCCCGTCGGCTGCCCGCAGGACCTTGGCTCCGAGGGGGGCAAGCGCATCACACCCGTTTCCGCGGACCTGCTGGGTCAGCTGCGTATCTACCATAGCCTGCCGCAATTGGTTCAGCCGGAGCGTCCCGAGGCGGTGAACTGGCGGATTGAATATTTTATTCCGTTGGCCCTTTTTGAACGGTACCTCGGCCCCTTCGGTGACTTGGCGGGGCAGACTTGGCGCGGCAACTTTTGTAAATGCGCCGATCGGACATCCCACCCCCATTGGGCCACGTGGGCGCCGATCGGGACGGAGCTCGACTTCCACCAGCCTCGCTATTTTGGGACGTTGCGGTTCGCCGGCTGAGCGACCGGATGGACCGCGCCGCGACCAGACCGAGCCGCGACCAGACCGAGCCGCGACCGTAAGGGAGCGGACGGACGAAGGCGGAACGCGGCGACCGCAACCAGCGATGTCCTTATCGCTGACATGACGGCGTGTTGAAAAAAAGGGATTCCGTATGGGACGAACCACTATCGGCGTGACGATTCTTCTGCTGGCGGGTGCCGCCGCACGAGGCCCCCATCCAGCCCTGGCCGCGGCGGCCCGGACGGCGAATGCAACAATACCACTGGCGCCCTGTCCGCCCGTCCCGGCCGGCCCATCTATTCACCAGGGCCCGGTGACCATCACGGCCGCTTTGGATGGCTGCCTCCAAATTGCCGATGGCCGGAGTCGTTACCTCGTTGCCGGCGGTTTCTCGTATCCGGGGCGGCATATCGGCTGGAACACCTTCGCCGCGCCGAAGGCTTCCGGTCAGTTCACCTGGTCGCCTGCGGTTCGCCGCACGGCCCAGGGAACGCTGAACATCTCGGCCCAGGGTTCCCAATATCGCATTGAGCGGCGGATTCGCTTGGAACGCAATCAGGTCCGGATAACCGACCGGGTCACGAACATAAGTCGGGCGCCGGCGGGACTATTCATTAGAAATACCATCACTGCCGCGCGGCCCTTCGCCCGGAAGATTCTGCCGGGCGCCGCCTGGGCCGGATATGCCAATCCCACGTTCTACGTCCGCGGCAAGCGGCACGCCCTTGGCGTAGTGGTGGAAGATAATTTGGGACGTTTGCTGCTGGAGATGAAAAAGGGCGCTCCCGCCAACCAGGTCGGGCTGGGCTTTCATGATCTCGCATTGCCGGCTGGCAAAAGCTACACTTTTCGCTGGTCTATTTATCTACTACCCGCCAGAGCGAGCTATTTTAACTTCATAAACCGCCTGCGGCGGGCCTGGCGCTGCAATTTTACCATCCGCGGGCCGCTAAGATTTTTCAGCGTCAACTGGTCGCCCGAGGCCGATCTGCTGAAGAATCCAGGCCAACTCCGCGCCTGGATTCGGCAGCGCGGGCTGCAAACGGGGGTGGTGGTGCTGACCTCCTGGCTCGACTACCTGCCCGGTTACTTCCGGCACTTCGGCTCGCGGCAGCGCTATCTGGTCCGGATGCGCCAGGCGATCCGCGCGTTCCACGATGCGGCCCCCGGAATCAAGGTGGTGGGCGCCGTCGAGGGCGATTGGATTACATTTGATTCCCGCAAACTTGCAGGCGGTTGGCCAGCCCTGAATGCCGGCAGCCGGAAATACGCCCACCTGTTCGGTTTGCACCGAGCGATCTACGGCGAGCTTAGCAGCGCCTTGAGTCGGATCGTGGAAACGGCGCCCCTTTCCGCTCCCTGGCGGGACTGTATGAAGTACGCCCCGGACGGCCACGTGATCGGCGCTAAATATTTAAGACGCACCAACCTCCAGAAAGTCTTCAGCGTGGGGGTTTATCCGGCCCCGGGCAACGCCCAGGAAAAATTTCTGCTTAACCAGGTTCATTTCCTCCTGGAGAAGGTGGGAATGGACGGGGTCTACATCGATGAATTCAGCGACAGCAGGGATGTTCCCATCTCTTACCACGGTTGGGACCGGCACACGGCCATACTCAACCGGCGCACCGGCAAAATTGAACGGCTCACGGTCAATTGCGGTTATGTCGGCACACCGGCGCGGTTGAAAATCATTCATGCGGTGCTGGGACGGGGAAAAATACTTATCGCCAATACCTGGGCCACCTCGGCCCAGGAACAGCCCTGTGCGGTGACGCGCTTCCAGGAAACGTCGTCGCTTTACCGCCCTTACCCCAGCGGCGCCAAGCCGCCCTGGGTGGACGGGTTATTGCAGGGCGACCTCAACAGCTTGGTCAATTGGGGCACTTTTGGCGCCGCGGGCGCCAGGGCCAAGGCCCCCCGCCCCGTGATGAAGGCCATTATCGAAGGCCTGCGCAACGGCACTCTTTATTTTCAAAGTTTTGGCTATGTGCCGGGAGTTGAAAGCCACATTCTTCGGCGCATGTATCCGATCACGCCGGTGGCGTTGCACGCGGGATGGATCCAGGGCCGGCAGCGCATCATCAGCTGCGTGTCCGGCCGATACCGTTGGCGCAGCGCCGGCAAACCGATAGTGCGGGTATTCGACCTGCGGGGCCGTGCGGTTCGTGCCTCCTTTACGCTGCGGCGGATGGCGCGGGGCTGGCGGATTAACCTCGCTCTGAAGAATTGGGCGCAGGTGGCGATTATAAGGTAGGCGGCGGCTAGTTCCACCACCAATCGAGAAAATCCCGCTGATCGGGGTGGTTTGGTTTGTCGGCGAAAAGGAGTAGGACCGATGCGAAAACGCGTTCGCGGTGTTTTGATGGCCGGCCTGTCGATGTTCGGCGGCGCCCTGGCGGCGCGGGCGCTGCCTGCGGCGGCGCCCACCCCGCCCCGGGCGGGTTACGAAGTCGTGGCCCGGCACATCCGCGGCCAGGTTAATAACCCGGGGCTTCACATCGCCATCGGCGTTCGCGTGGATGCGCGGCACGCTGTGCGCTGGCGGGTGCGGGTGACCAACACCTCCCCGGTGGCGCGCGCGCTGCGGCTGCGCGGGCTGCTTCTGCCCAAGGGCGTGGCGAACCAATACGACCCGACGGCCACCCCGGTGTGGTCGGCGAAGGGTGAACGGTCTCTGGAACAGCGGCCCGACGTGGTCCGGGCGATGCGGGAAATACGGGTGCCGTCCGGCCAAACCGCCCAACGATCGCTGTGGATCTGGCCGCGCCAGACCAGCCAAACCCGGGCCGTCCTCATGGTGGAAACGCGCTTCGCCGGGTTGCTGGCGTATCGCCGGATACGCCTGAAAAATCGGTTGGCATTCGTATTCAACCCTCAGTACTACCCCAACACCGCGACCCTGACGGTGAAATATAACGGCCAAGGCAGGCCGGGGGCGCCATCCGAGGCGTTGGTTCGCATCGTGGACGCCGCGGGAAAAACGTTCTGGCAGCGGCGCTACGGCGCGATGAAAAAGATGGCCGGAACCCAAAACACACGTGACGCGCGGTTAAGCGCCCCGCTGGCGGCGGGACGATATCGGGTTCAGTTGTGCGACGCGGCGCGGCGCGACCGCGTGGTGGCGCTGCGTCCGATTTACTTGCCGAACTTGAGCGCCATACTCACCCCGCTGCCGAAAATAGGCGACAACCAAGTGCCCGCCCCCTGGACGGCGCTAAAGTATCAGGGGCGTCAAATCGCCTGTTGGAACCGCCTCTACCGCATCGGTGGCTCGGGGGTGCTGGAGCAGCTGATCTCCGGCGGACGAAAGCTGCTGGCGGCGCCGGTGCGTTTCCAGGTCCAGGACGCCGCCGGGCAATGGCAAAACGTGCGTTTCTCCCCGGCGGCACTGACGACGCGGGGCAAGGGGCGGGCGCGCTGGACCAAGCAGGCTACGGTAACCGGGGTGCCGTGGAAGTTGCACGCATGGCTGGATTATGACGGCTTGCTCCGGTGCGACGTGGATGTCACACCGCGGCAGGTGGCGCCGACATGGAAGGCGATTCGGCTGGTGATTCCGCTGCGGGCGGCGCGGGCCAGGGACCTGGAAAAGTATTGGTACGCACCGCACGGCGGGTTGGAGTTCGGATCGGGCCAAAATTTCGGTCCGCTGCCAAAACAGGGTTGGACCAGCGGATTCATTCCATTTGTGACGTTGGGCAACCTGCATGGGGCGTTTTGCTTCGCGGCCCAGTCGATGCGTAACTGGCACCTGTTCGATGCGGCCCGCGCCTACCAGATCACCACGCGCCACGGTGTGACGCGGCTGGTGGTGAACTTCGCGGACCAGCCGTTGGACAGCGCGCGGGCGCGGCGTTGGCGCTTCGGACTGATCGCCTCACCCGTTAAGCCGCTGCCGAAAGATTGGCCGACCCGGCGGTTTCCTGACCAGCCGGAGACCGTCCTGTCGGGCGTGCGAAACGATCTGCCGCTGCCCCAGAGCGCATGGAATTGGTGGTGGTCGCCCAAGCGCGCGGATTACGCGATGCTGGGGCGGCAGGTGTCCGCGGCACGCGCCCTGGCGCCGGACGTGGTTCCGGGCGTATGGCTACAGCTGACCTGGGGGCCGGATATGGGATGGCTTGGAGCTTACGTGAATTCGTGGAAGGACGACCGCAAACCAAACTTTTGCTCCTATGAGAATGACTGGATACCCGACGTTCCAGAGCGGCGCTATTCCACGGACTGCGGATTTCAGGAAATGCTGTACAACATGATCCAGCGTATGATCAGGCAATCGCACATTCAGGGGGTGTATTTCGACACCGGTAATGTCTGGCCGGACTACAATGTCGCCGCGGGCCGGGCGTTTGTCGACGATTTCGGCCGGGTGCAGCCATTCTACGGTATTTGGGGCCATCGGCGTTTTCTGCAGGCGCTCTGGATACTTTTTGAGAAGACCGGCAAGCCTTTCTTCGTGGCGGAGTTGGCCAATACCCAGATCGACTTGCCGACGATCACCCACACCACCGAGGTGATCACGGGCGAATATTATTCCTCACGCGAGCAGCCGGCGCGGGGAAGCTATATCCGGGCCACCGGGTCCACGCCGATGGAGTCGTGGGTATTCCACCACACCCCGACCATATGGGGCACACTGCCGACGTTTATCGCGGAGCCGGTGTACCATACCCGTACGTTGCTGCCGCTGTCGCTGCTGTCCGCCACGCCCTTATGGGTGGGACTGAACATCAGCCCCGCCGGTATCCGCCTGCTGAACCGGGCGGACTTGGCTCTGGCGCACGCCGGGGTAAATGCCAGCACGTTCCATGTGCGGGTGGGCGCGGCGTGGCTCGGCCTGAATCCCGGGCCGGAACGGTCGGTTTACGCCTCGGTTTACGCCATGAAGCGGGCGGCGGTGGTGGCGCTGTCGAATCTGGGGATCGCGCCGCAAAAGGTGACCCTGACGCCCGGGCCGCGGCTGAAGCGCCTTGTTGGCCGGCGCTGGCGGGTGCGGGATATTCTCACCCCCCGGCCGGTAAAATACGCCGGCGGCAGGGCCCTGCGGATCCTGGTGCCCGCGGAAGACGTACGCCTGTTGCGTTTTACGCCAGGCGGATAGTAAAGAGGCAAAGACGAACCACGGACGACCCAGCGCAGGTCGCTGTGGCGACTAAACTGCGCCGACAACCGAAATATATAGCCCCCGGTCGGGTATATAGCCGCCGGTTTACCGGCGGTGGGACGGCCGCTGAAGAGGCGGCGTGGCGGTATGAATCGTGCCGTCGCGGGGTGTTCCAAAACCAACCCCGCCACCACGATTTTCGGGGCAGTCAGGGATTTTATCCCCCGAAAATAGCAAAAGTCGAGCTGAGGAAACGACAGTATGAAAACACGACTTGGATACCTGGGCGTCGGCTCCATGGGGCGCGTCCACATCGATGTATTTGCCAGACGTTGCGCCGCCGAAGCGGAGGGAATCGCGTTGTTCGACCCGCATGAACCGAGCCGCTCCGAGGCGCTCAAACTTCTGCCCCGGGCCAGAGTCTTTGACAGCGCCCAGGCCCTCATCGAATCCGACCTCGACGCCGTGGTTATCTCCAGTCCCAATTACACCCATGCGGACTACGCCATCGCCGCCCTCGCGGCGGGCAAACATGTCTTCGCGGAAAAACCCGTGGCCACCACCGCCGCGGATTGCCGCCGCATGGTGGAAGCGGCGCGCCAGTCTGGATGCATCCTGTTCATCGCCCATGAATTGCCCTACTCGGCCTGGTTTTTGAAAATCCGGGAGCTGCTCGAACGCGGCGCCATCGGAACCCCGCAAATGGTCTGGTGTCAGGAGTTTCGCATCCCCTTCCTGACCAAAGTCGACCAGTGGATCATTGACGAACGCCTTTCGGGCGGCGCCCTGGTGGAAAAAACCTGCCACCACTTCGACGTAATGAACCGCTGGGCGGCCTCGCGACCGAAACGCGTCGGCGCCTTCGGCTCCAAACGCTTCAACCACGTCCTGAATATTCCCACGGAGGTCCTGGACAACGCCTCGGTCAGCTTCGAGTATGAAAACGGTGTGGTGGGAACACTCCAGCTTTGCATGTTCGCCCCGCATCGTGGTGATGATAATCTGGAGATGGGGCTGATTGGCGAGGAAGGCCTGCTGGAAACGAATTGCAACCGGATTAGGGTTTGGCCGCGCGACCGCGCGAAGCGGCAGGAAGAGGTATTCAACCTTGCGACGGACGACGGCTTCGGCGGCCGGCACATCGGTCTGGTGGAGGAACACCAGGCTTTTCTGGCGGCGATTCGCGACGGTACGCGACCACCCACCGACGTGCGGGACAGCGCCGCCGGCACGCTGCTGGCCATCGCCGCGGAACGCGCCATTAAACAGGGCGCCGTAGTGGAAGTAGAAAAATCCTGAAGGAGGATGAATGGCCGAAATATCGGCGCCGCCGCGCCCCAATATTTTATTACTCATGACCGATCAACAGCGGGGGGATTGCCTGGGTTGCGCCGGTCATCCCGTGCTGGAAACACCTTATCTGGACCAGTTGGCCGCGGAGGGCACACGCTTCCGCCGCGCCTACAGTGCGGTGCCTTCGTGCGCCCCGGCGCGGTCCACGCTGCTGACCGGTATGGACGCCTGGCACACCGGCGTAATGGGACTGCCATGGGAGCTGTCGCGTTCGGATTATGCGCACACCTTGCCGGGCGAGTTGGCCAAAGGCGGCTACCACACGCAGGGCATCGGCAAGATGGATTTTACGCCGGCCCGCGCCCTCATGGGTTTTCACCATACGATTATCGATGAGCACCGGATGGATCCCCACGGCGCGGTGCCCAACTTCCATCCCTACCAGATAAGCGACTACCAGCGCTGGTTCGAAGAGCACAAGACCGAAAGCTGTGGCATCCACGACCATGGCCTGGATTGGAACTCCTGGATGGCGCAGCCGAGCCATCTGCCCGAGCACCTGCACCCGACGCACTGGACCGCTCAACAGGCCATTGAGTTCCTGGATCGACGCGATCCCACCAAGCCGTTCTTCCTGAAGGTAAGCTTTATACGACCGCATAGCCCCTATGATCCGCCGCAGCGCTACTACGATTTGTATAAACACCGGCCCATCCCGGATCCCTACGTCGGGGCCTGGGCGTCCATCCACGACGATCCAGCTGCAGCGGTAAAAATCGACGCCTGGCGGGGCCGGCGCTCCGCGGAGCAAATCCGCCGGGCCCGAGCCTGTTACTACGGTAACATCACCTTCATCGATCATCAGATCGGCCGGTTGGTATGGCAGACCTTGATGCGGCATCACCGCCAGGCCTGGGATAATACGCTGGTGGTGTTTCTTTCGGATCATGGCGACATGCTGGGCGATCATCATCTGTGGCGCAAAGGCTATGCCTACGAGGGTTCGGCCCGTATTCCGATGTTCATTCGGCCGCCCAATAATTGGCAGGTCCCGCGCGGGCAGGTGCTGGATAACGTCGTTGAGCTGCGGGACGTGATGCCCACACTTTTGGATGCCGCCGGCCTGGCCGTGCCGTCGACGTGCCAGGGCCATAGCATGTTGCCGCTGGTGCGGGGGCAAAAGGGCGCTTCCTGGCGGCCCTATCTGCACGGTGAGCATGTAAAATGTTTCGGTCCGGAGCAAGCCAACCATTACCTGACGGATGGCCGGGAAAAATATATCTGGTTTCCTTATCTGGATCGCGAACAGTTATTCGACCTGACGGTGGATCCTGGCGAATGCCAGGATCTGGCCGGCCAGCCGTCGAAGGCGACCCAACTGAAGCTGTGGCGCGACCGCCTGGCGGAGATACTGGCCCAGCGCGATTGCGGATTAACCCGGGACGGAAAGTTGCTCCGCCAACCGCCGGAGCGGATAATCCTTCCTCCTTGCCGGAGCATGACATGAAATAGGCAGCCCATCATGTCCCGTGGGCGCTTACGGAGGATGGAATTGGCGTCAGCTTGGCGTATATAGCCCCAGTCCGCACGGAGGCGGAATAGTTTAGTCGCCCACGGCGACTTTCGGCGGATCGAGCAGTCGCCTCTGGCGACCTTGCCGGGGGTGGGGTCTCCGATAATGCCGCAGCCCGCCATTTTCAAGGCAGTCGCCTATGCCCGCCCCGCGCCGCCGGCAGCATCAAAATATGGGCGGGTCGCCAGGTGTAGCGCGAGCGGCCCGCCTGCCATCGGGAAAACTGGCAAGATGCCTGCGCTAGATCCCTTTTCAAACCAGGTCGGAGAAACCGATGAAGATATTACTGACCGGAGCATGTGGCCGGCTCGGTAACGCCATCCGGCGTATTTGCGGCAACGAACACGAGTTGGTCCTCTTCGATACGGCCCCGGCCGTGGTGGCGGCGGGGGGCATCCAGGCCAGCGTGACCGATGCCGACGCGGTCGACCGCGCCGCGCGCAGCTGCGCAGCGATCATCCACACCGCCGCCATGCATGGCGCTTTTTATGGCAAGGCTTCCAACGCCGAATTCCTGCGGGTCAACGTACTGGGCGCGGAAAATCTCTTTCAGGCGGCCCTGCGGCAGGGCGTCCGCCGCCTGGTGCTTTCCAGCACGATGGAGGTGTTGATCGGCGTGGATTGGGGGGCCTACGGAACCGCCGTGGTGGACGAATCTCTGCCGCCGCGGCCCGATTGGATTTACCCCGTCAGCAAGTTGATGGTCGAAGAACTGAGCGCCTTCTACGCCGTGCACCACGGCCTGGAAGTGGTGAACCTGCGATATTGTGGCTTTGGTAACAAATCGCTGGAGGAATTGGGCTTTGCACTATTGACGCACAGTCTGCCGCCGGCGGACGTGGCCCGGGCCAACCTGCTGGCCGTGACACGGCCGGGCCTGCGCCATGAAGTGATCAATATTGCTCCCGATTCACCGCTGACCCAGAAGGATTGCAACGACGCGGTGCAAGGGAAAGATCTCTATGCGATTCTGGAGCGCCATTGGCCGGGCTGTGGACAGGTGCTGCGTGAACAGTCGCTGAAACCACCGCCGGAATTTTTCTGGCCTGTGACACGCATCGACAAGGCCAAGCTGATGCTGGGCTGGCAACCCGAAGCGACCTTTGAAAAATTTTTGAGGAGCTTGGGCTGGCACGCGGCTCCGCCGCCACATATATAGCCCCCGATCCGCACGGAGGCGGATCGGCCACGGCGGATCGAGGAGTCGCCTTTGGAGACCTATGCCGGGGGTGGTGTCCCCGATAACACCCCCAACCACGATTTTCGGAACCTCTGAACATGGGTAAAAATTTTCCCTTATCTCCCGCGCCGCTTGGCTATAGCTTCGATGGTCCTTCACCACGGCCATTGCGGCAGCCGCCCAATATCCACCAGCGGAACATGGACCTCGGGGCGGTAAACAATGAAGGCGCACCCATGATCGGCATCGAAAAGAGTTGTTCCCGGCTGATAATCCGTAATTCACTCGTTTTCGCGCTCTTCGCGGCGCAGTTTAGTTGCCACGGCGACCGTGAGCTACAGGGCCGCCTTCGTGCCCTTTGTGGTGAAATCCCCTCGTCTCGGTGCTCTTGTAAGAAAATAACTTGGCGGACTTGGCGGACACTTGACAAGTGCGGTAATCGAAATCAGTTACGATTTTGTACCAACTTGGCGGACCCCATCTCGGACTTGGCGGAGCCTGCCAAAACGGCGGCAATATTTCCCTTGTTAAAAATCCGTGTATATCCGTGTGATCCGCGGTTCTCTCGGTTGCGGCCTGGTTTAGTCGCCACGGCGGCCCGCGCTGGGTCATCTGTGGATGTTAGTGAGGAATAAAGGTTAGCCGTGAAGATCATCAACGTTCAATGTTATGAGGTCGTCGTGCCGGTCCATGCGGGCCGGGCCAACAGCGCCGCTTATGGACCGGCGGTCTTCGACGAAACGCCGAAGATCATCCTGGAAGCGCGAACCGACGAGGAAATTCTCGGCTTGGGCGAGATGCCCCGGGGGATCGGCGAAGGCGCTCTGCGAACAGCGCTGGGGCGCCTGGCCGGGGTTGATATTGAGCGAATCTGCTTTCAGGAACCGCCGCTGGTTGATCTCTCGGCCAATGACATGTTTGCCCATGAACATCCGCAACGGCCGAACCGATTAACGGAACGCTTCTTCGGCGCTCATGCCGATATCGGTGTGCATGCGTTGCTGCTGGATCTGCTGGGCAAGAAGCTGGGCGTGCCGGTGTTTGTGTTGTTGGGCGGCGCCTATCGCGACCGGGTAAAGGTAGACTACTGGATGGGGCGGATGACGTCCGAAGATTCGGCGCAGGTCTGCCGTGCGGCGAAGGAAAGCGGCTACCGCGGCGTCAAATGCAAGTGCGCTTTGGAGGATGACAACGTGGAGCGTGCCGAGGCGGTGCGCGAAGCTTGCGGGGCGGATTTTAAGATGACTTTCGATCCCAATGGGCGGTTCTATCGTCCGGGCGAAGCGATTCCCATGCTTCGCCGCCTGGCCGCGGTAGGCAATCTTGGTTGTGTGGAAGATCCTTTTCCGCGCGAGCATTTGGACTGGTTTTGTTTGCTGCGCCAGCAGGGAATTGTGCCTGTGGCCTTGCACACCAACTACAACCACACTTTTCTGGAAGCGGTGCGCCTGGGCGCCTGCGATTTCGTCAACTTATTCGACTTGCCCTGGAACGTCCGCGCCGCCGGCAGCGTGGCCTGGCTGGCGGGGCTGCCTTCGTGGCATGCCTCGGGAGTAGATCTGGGCATCCTTGAGGCGTTGTATCTGCACGTTTGTGCGGCCACCAAGTCCATGACCCGGCCATCAGATATTTTTGGCCGCGCCATTCGCCAACATAACCTGATCACGGACGCCCTGCCGGTGGCGGACGGCACTGTCGCTGTGCCACAAGGGCCGGGCTTGGGCGTGGAGCTGGATCGTGCGGCGCTGGACCGTTACACCAAGCGCCGGTTCACGGTTAATCTTTAGAGGAATCCATCCTTTTGGAGGAATCCGTTATGCTCCCCAGTATTCACCCCCTTTTGGAATACCGCGGTTCCCCCCGTGCCTGCGGAAAGATTTATGGCGACCAGCAGGCGGAACGACTCCGCATCTTCCTGAAGAATATTCCCGATGGGGGGCTAAGTACACGCCGGCGCCGCTACGCGCGGCAGTGCTGGAAGATCCTCCGGCGGTGGCACGAACCTGTCGTCGAGTTCTTGCACGGGCTGGCCCAGGGCAGCGGCCTGTCTCTGGAGGAGTTGACCGCCCTGCAGCTCCAGGAAGAGTACGGCCACGACCACTGCCATTGCACGGCGCTGGGCGCCACCGGGCCGGCGACTCCGGACGGCGCCGCCCTGATCGCACAAAGCTGGGATGACCGGCCGCCGCTGTATCCATGGCCCCAACTTTTACGAATGCGCACGGACGCCACCCCCGCCACGCTTACCTACACGATGCCGGGCCTATGGGCCGCCGCGGGTATCAACGAACACGGCCTGGCCCTCTGCTGGACCACCTCGGGAATGCGCCCCAAGGTGCCGCCCCAGCCCGGCATACCCACCTACAGCTTGATCGCCGGCATTCTGGGGTGTCGCGACTGTTCGGCGGCGCTGGCGCTGGTCCGGCGCACCCGCAACGCCGGTTGTTTCAATTTTTTTATCGCCGACGCCGCCGGCGAAGTCTGGGGGCTCGAAGCGATCCCCGGCCGGGTCGAGGCAGTTCAGTGCCGGGACATTATCACCCGCGCCAACCATTACCAGTGCGCCGCTATCCGCCGCGCGGCGAAACAAAAACTCCCGCCGCCCAGCACCAAATGGAACTCCCAGTCGCGGGCGGCCAGGATCGCCGCGCTGGCGGAACGGTTCCGCGGCCACATCGATGGCCGGGCCGTGGAGACGATCTATCGCGACCATTACCCGAAAGAGGGGCTGTGCATCTGCCAGCATGGAACCCCGCATCTGACGCTCGACTGTTTCTATATGCTTCCGGCGAAAAAAGAATTCCGGATTGCCAGGGGCTATGTCTGCCGGCATGATTTCGCCGCGTACCAGGTTTGAGGATAATGCCATGGACATTCTTTACCTTTCGCGCCGCACGGTGGAATCACTGGCCATGCCGATGGCCCGGGTGATTACGGCGGTGGAAGAGGCGTTTGTGGAAAAAGGGCACGGACGCGTGGAGATGCCGCCCAAGCCCGGCATCCATCCGCTGCCGGACGCCTTCATTCACGCCATGCCGGCGTACCTGCCGCGGATGGGCGCCGCCGGGGTTAAATGGGTCAGCGGTTTTCCCCAGAATATGCCGAAAAAGCTTCCCTACATCAGCGGCTTGCTGATTTTGAATGATCCCCAGACCGGCTTTCCCATCGCGGTGATGGATTGTACCTGGATCACGGCCAAACGAACCGGGGCGGCCACGGCGGTAGCCGCCAAGTATCTGGCGCGTTCCAATTCCACCCGCGTGACCATCTTAGGTTGTGGCGTGCAGGGCCGCAGCAATCTGGAGGCCTTAAGGGTGGTATTTCCACAACTCTCGCGGGTGCAGGCCTACGATCTGAACACGTCCGCCGGCCGGGAATTTTGCGCCGAGGTTGAGAGGCTATGGAGCTTGGAGGCGGTGCTCTGCGCTAATCCTCAGGAGGCGTGTCACCATGCCGATGTGATTGTCACCGCCGGTCCGATCCTGAAGCATCCTTCCCCCGTTTTGGAAAAGGCATGGCTCGAAAAGGGAGCTTTTATTTCTCCCGTGGATTTTGATTCTTATCTGAAGCCGGAAGTGTTTGCCGCTGCGGCAAAGCTGTTCACCGATGACTTGGCCCAGCAGGAGTATTACCAAAAGATCGGCTACTTTCAGAGCATGCGCCGCCCCGACGGTGATCTCGGCGAACTGGTGGCCGGGAAAAAGCCGGGACGCCAGAACGAGAGCGAATTAACGATTGGTGTTAATCTGGGCCTGGCCCTGGAAGACATGGCGGTGGCCCTTCAGCTTTACCGCGCCGCGCGCGAAAAAGGGCTTGGCCAGTGGTTGCCGCTTTAGCCTGAATTCCGCACCACTTAATCCTTATGAGCTGTCCTGACCAATCGCTCCAGCACCTACCCGCGCCTGACGCGGCGGCGTGCGAATCGCTTCCCTCCGCGCAGGCTCCGCCGGTACCGAAGCGAACCTATCAAGCCGGCACACTTCTCTACACCAAAATGGGGCTGGTGGCCGTGTTCTTCTGGCTCTTGTGGGGTGGGTTCTGCCTGCGGCTGATGGAACTGGTGATGCCGGCCCTGCTGCCGCTGAAACTCAAGAGCGCCCACGCCTCCAACTTCACCATCGGTTTGATTGTCGTGAGTATTCCCGCCGCGCTGAACATGATCCTGTGTCCCATCATCAGCACCTGGAGCGACCGCCATCGCGGACCGCGCGGCCGCCGGATACCCTTTCTCTTCTGGCCTACGCCTTTCATCGCCCTGTTTCTGGTTCTCACCGCGTACAGCACGGACCTTGGAACCTGGCTGCACCACGTGGCGACCCTCCGCCCCGGCCTGACCCTGTCCAGGGCCTGGGCCATTCTGATTGTCCTGGGCATTTGCATGGTCGGATTTCAGGTTTTCAATATGTTTGTGGGTTCCGTCTATTATTACCTGTGGGCCGATGTCGTACCGCAGGCTTTCCTGGGGCGGTTCATCTCCCTGTTTCAGTTTGCCGCCACCGGCGGCGGATGGATCTGGAACTACTATATCTTCGGCCTGGCCAGCACCCATATGAAAGCCATCTTTATCGGCATCGGGGTGTTCTACTTCACGGCCTTCATGCTCATGTGCCTGCGGGTCAAGGAAGGGCGATATCCACCCCCGCCGCTGATGCCGCGCGGACCCGGCGGGGGGGCCGTCGGAATGGTCAGGACCTATTTTAGGGAATGCTTCCGCAATCCTTACTACGTATGGTTCTTTCTGAGCACCAGCCTTTTCAACATGGCCTCCAGCACCAGCGTGTTTCTGATTTTCTTTTATCGCGACACGCTCAAACTCTCGCTGGAACAGATCGGCCAAGTCCTCTCCTGGACCATCGTTCTCACCTTCCTGCTGTTGATTCCCGCCGGGTGGATTTGTGATAAACTCCATCCATTGCGGGTGAGCCTGGCTGTTTATGCGGCCAGTTCGGTGACCGCCTTTCTCTGTTTTTTTTGCATCCACAATGAACGGACCATGTTGATTTTTCTGTTGGTGGCGCAGGTGCCTGCCGCTTTCTTCCTCGCGGCCAATCTTCCGATGTACGCCTCGCTGCTTCCCGCGGATCGCTACGGCCAGTTTTGCTCCGCCCAGGCGGCATTCCAATCCGTGGTGATGATTCTGGTGCCCCCGTTGGCTGGCGTTTTCCTGGATTGGATGGGAAACTACCGCTATGCGTTCTTCTGGCAAGCGGTGATGACGATTCCCGCCCTTTTGGTGCTGCTGTTGGTCTACCGCGGATGGCGCCGTTACGGCGGTGCGAAAAATTATGTGGCCCCGCCCGTGGACGCCAGCGCCGCGAAGCCCCACCAGCCCCGGCCGGAGTTGTAGTGACCTGCACCGCCCAATGTTATATAGCCCCCGGTCGAAGAGTCGCCTTTGGCGACCTTGCCGGGAGTGGGAACAGTAAAGGACCCGCGGCGCTGCGCCATCCGCCCACCACTGGCGCCAGCCTGTATTTTCACGAAGAGGAGCCAACGCTATGTCCGAAAGTTTTCAGTTTACGCAGGTGGCCACTGGCATCCGGGGGGCGGAAGGGCCGATATTCGATCACCAGGGAAGGTTTTTCGTGGTCGCACCAGGCCAGGGTTCGGTGCTGGAGGTGCAACCCGTTGGCCAGCTGCGCGAGCACGCCAACACCGGGGGCATCCCCGCGGGTTTAATGGTGGACGAAGCAGACCATCTCTGGGTGGCGGATATGAAACTGGGTATCTGTCGCGTCAGCCCTGACGGAAAAGTCGAGCGGATCATCGACACTTATGAGGAACAGCCGATCCGCGGTTGCAACGATCTGTGCTTTGATCCGGCGGGCAATTTGTACTTCACGGCGCCGGCCGGCTCCAGCATCGAAAAGCCGGTGGGAGAAGTGTTCACACGCTGTGCCACTGGACGGGTCGTGCGTCTTGATGGCGGTTTTGCCTTTTCCAACGGCATTGCCGTTACCGCCGATGGGCGAACGCTCATCGTCGCCGAAACCTATGTCAAGAAACTGTGGGCCTACGACATCCTTGGCCCGGGTCGCGTGGCCAATAAACGCCTGTGGGCGACACTCACTGGTGACCACCACGGCGGACCGGACGGCTTGGATTTGGATGTGGACGGAAATCTGCTGGCGACCAACTGGGGTGGGGGATGGATCGAGGTTTTCGATTCCGCCGGCGCGCCCGTCGAGCGGATCGCCCTGCCATTCGCCAAACCATCGAATCTGCATTTCGGCGGCGTCGACGGCTGCGATTTATGGATCACCGAGCACACCAACCACGCCGTCTGGAAAACGCGCTGGCGTCGGCCGGGCCTGCTGGCGCTGGCGCCCTGATGCAGCAAATGGGCGGATCAATCTACATGTTTCGCCAGGAAACGAATGTTCCAACGGCATTGTAGCGCCTATAGGGCCGATGCCCCCATCGGCATGTAGGGCCGATGCCCCCATCGGCATGTAGGGCCGATGCCCTCATCGGCATGTAGGGCCGATGCCCTCATCGGCCATGCGAGGAGCCGACGAAAGCGTCGCCTCTACGGATCATTTTCAAAGCCCCATCCAGGTACAGAGACCCTGCGTCGAAGACATCGCCGCGGCGACCTATGCCGGGCGTGGCCGGTCCGCGGGCGAACATGCAGGGTTGTACAACTATTTGGTACATGCTCTGCCAACAGGGACCCGCGGCCTGGACCTGGTTGTTCCAACTCGTGCCTTGTCAAACGATAAATTTCGGGTTGGAGAAAGAGCCCCAGACTCGCCACCGAACCCGAATCACCGGCCTTTGGGTCGCCGCAACAAGTCGCCCGCGGCGACCCGGTGAACGGCGGCGGCCGGGGTACCCGAAAGCCAAGTGCTGACCAAGCCGTACCAGTCCACGGCGGGCTGGGGTTCGCGGGGCGTCCGTGAGAATCAACAAGTTCTTTTCCGACCGCTGATCCCGCTCCTAATCGAGAGGCTGCCGATCAATCCAACTTCCCCCTCTGACGAGCGTAAGTCGTTGCTTTACAGTCTGTTAGGCGTGGCGCACTTACTGCAGTTAACCCGGCGCCCAGACCGGCGACTGGGCCAATCCCGATGGCCATCGGGCCAGCCCCGGTCCCCAATAAATAAAGGCCGTCGCGCAGCGCATATTATTTTAGAAGTACTGGCTGGATTTCCGGCAACACCCACACTTTTTCAGCCTTTTCTCAAGAGTCGGAGGGAGCTATCATGTGTCAAGCATATCACCGATATGCACATGTTTACATAAATGAATCTACAAAGCCCTATCCGCCGCACCCATACACTTACGGATCCAAATGCATGATGTTGCGACCGAACTTCGGTTTTGCCCCAGCCCCCACCGCTATTCCCTCCGGCACGCCGGTTCTTTCGGCCACGCGTCGCCTGACACGGCCCGTGACCCGCGGTGATTCCAGCGGGGGCGGCAGCATCGACCCATCCGAGCCCAGGGGCGCGATCAAGGCGTCGTGCCACTGGCGCGTTCGAACGTTGAGTGGCAGCGCGCCGGAGGCCTCGGAGATTTCCGACACATGTTCCCCGGGGAGTCGATAGCGGATGTGATCTTCAGGCAGCGGGATATGCCGGTGTTGGACCTAGAACGCCGGTTCGTTTTGCATAAACCATAAAATCTTCGGAGTGGTAAAGCCGGTTAAGACCGGATGGCTGACCTGGCGGATCAACTCCCCACGTCCGCCGGATTCTTGTTCGACGGCGCGGCGCTGGGTCACGGTGCGTTGGTCGTTCCAGCGCAGGGCGGGGCGCAGGGGGCACGGGCCAGTCCCCAAGAAGCCGCTGCCATGCATCCGACCGGAAAGACGATGCCGGTGGTTTGCGAGGGTTTCAGGCCCGTGTGACGGAACGCCTCGGTGGCGGGGATAATGATATCCAGTTCCAGTAATACATTTCAAATCAACGGGCCCGGCGCCGGCAGCAATCCCACCAGGGGCCGGGCATAGCAGAT
Organism: Planctomycetota bacterium; assembly: GCA_021785435.1. Lineage (GTDB taxonomy): Bacteria > Planctomycetota > Phycisphaerae > WQYP01 > WQYP01 > JAKCCC01. The sequence goes on along the minus strand of JAJYFE010000010.1, from coordinate 10,848 downwards.
AAATTCCGCACTGCGTGTTTTTTTCGGAACGAGGCGAGCAACTGGCGACAATATTCCTCATCTGGTCCAGAATATACGCCTGCGAATAGCGCCGCGTCTCGTGATGAATGAGGGGCGAGGGAGCACAAAGAGGTAGTCTAGCGTGTTTTATAAGTCGTTAAATGCAGTTGGTACAATGAGTTATGGTAAATTGGGCAGAATGAGGAATGTTCTTGAATTTTTCTCTTGACATCTTATCCGCAGCATATTAGAATGAACCATGAGTTGATCTAATCAATGGATCAACCTATGCTTGGGCAGGATGCGGCGTGGCGCGGCAAATGCGGTGAAGCGGTATGCGAGCGGATAAGTCTATTATAAATGAAGATATGTTAATTAGGTCGGATCCTCTGTCGAGGCAGCTGGCCGCGGTGCTGCGCCGGGAAATTCTCACCAACCTCCAGCCGGGGCAGCGGTTGTCTACGGCGCGGGAGTTGGCGCAGCGTTTTAGAGTGAACTACCACACCATTCGCGAAGGTTTAAGCGCCCTGGCCCAGGAGGGTCTGATCGAAAGGCGTGTCGGCCGCGGCATCTTCGTCGGCGACCTGGCCAAGCACCGCCACGTGGCGGTGCTGGTTGAGAGAGATATCTCCGATTCCCACGCCTCCTATTTTTACCGCCGCGTGCCGCAGCGGCTGGTCCGCTTCCTGCGGCACAACGGTTTTTCCGCCCGCCTGTACATCGATGAGGTGCCGGTGGGCGACGAGTCTTTGCGACCGGTGGCGTGCACGGAATTTCTGGAGGCGGCCATGCGCCATCAACTTTGCGGGCTGGCCGTCCTGGTTACACCGCCCCATCCGTTCGCGCAGTGGTGTCCATGCTTCGAGACGCTGCGCGCCGATCGCGTCCCCGTCGTGGCGGAACGGGGAAAAATTGCGGAGGAGATCGAGGCCCGGGTTGACTTTGATTATCGCACCGCCGTACGGATGGGCACGCAACACTTACTGGACCGCGGCTGCCGGCGCATCGCGCTGCTGGAATTTCGCCTGCCCCCATGTCGCTTGGAGGATGGAAACCGCGACGAAATGGCCGAGGGCTTCTTGGCCGCCATGGCGTCCAGCGGAGTAGAAATCAATCCGCGCTGGGTTCGGCGGAATCTGCACCCCTGCACCCCGGGGGCGGGCTGGGAAGATTTCCGGCGAATCTGGACTGCCCAGCGCGAGAAGCCCGACGGCCTGCTGATCTGCGATGACAATTTGTTTCCCGGGGCGGCCACGGCGATTTGCCAACTCGGGATCCGCGTCCCGGGGGACCTGGCGGTGGTGAGCCATTTCGTGAGGGGCAACTCCAACGTGACTGTCCCGTTTCCCGTGACGAAACTGGAGTTTGACCCGGACCTGTACGTGCAGGTGATGGGCGACACGCTGCTGAAGCTGATGCGTAAGGAGCCGGTGGTGTGTGCGGAAGCGAAGCTGCCTTCGCGACTTGTGGGAGCCACACAGGGTGGCGGGGAGGAGGGCCCGGGTGGCCCCATGCCGGGAGCAGCAGTTTCCGCGGCCGTCGCCGCCGCGGCGGAATGCGAAGGCCGTAAATTGGTGCTCTCAGGGGCTACGTGAGCGAGGAATTCCGCGGGCGCCGCGGTCGATAAACCGTGCGAAGAACCGATTGGAAAACCAAGGTGGGATGGCGGCGGCGAAGTCAGTGAGCTCCGCAGGGGATCTGGGGGACCATTGGAGGGATATTTTCGCGAGTTTTGCGGCTTCGCGTGACATGACGAACTTTCGTCCCGGCGGAAGCGGGCTTTGACCGGGTCGTGTGATCCGGGGCAAGCTTTTTCGGGGCGCATAATCAAGGAGGTGCCTTATGGTACGGCAGGATTTACTTCCGGATGACGGCGTTTCCGTGGTGCACTCGCACGAGTTCCGACGCTTGGGCGGCGGCCGGAGGTCTGTAGTCGTCCATACGTACAAGGAGTTGGTCAAGTTTGAAACTGGAAACCGCTGGCAGCGTCCCGCCAGCGGTCAGGACGCGCGGGAATCCGGTTTCACCCTGATCGAGCTGCTGGTGGTGATCTCGATCATCGCGATACTTGTTTCTATCCTGCTGCCGGCGCTGGCGAAAGCTCGGGAACTGGCCAATCGCGCCGTATGCATGGCCAATGTGCGCGGGATCATCCAGGCGATGATCACGTACAGCCAGTCGAACAACGGTACTTTTCCCGCCACGACGATAGCCCCGCCCGGTACGGGTGCCCGCAACGACTACGCCAACGGGCTGTTGGAAAGTAACAGCACCGGCGGTGGAGCAAGCAATCCGCCTACGGCCCAAGCGGCGGTGGAAGACTGGTTCAAAAGTCTGGTTAGCGGCAAATACAATGCCGCTAACCCCGCCGCCGACATGTGGCTGCTGGTCCTCCAAGGGTATACCGCGCCGGCGAGTTTCATCTGCCCGTCCGATCCGCTGGCCACAGGTGCCTCGAGCGAAAGATGGGTAAATCGTACTCAATCCCCACCTCCTTCCTATTATAACGTCAATTTCAATTCCTTTAGTCCAGGGGGCCTCGGTGTTTATACACACAGTGGTTTTGTAGGCGTCGCCACAAATAGTGGTAGCTGGGTCGATCCAAACGGCCAAGGATTGAGTTATTCCATTGCGTATCCATACCCATGGGAAGCCCATCAAAATGCTGGATTCTGGGGGCAAAGCCCGATGCCAGGCCAGTGGTGGACCACCAATGGCGCCACCACCCAGGTGCCGCTGGCCAGCGATATGGCGCCTGTAGATGATGCTGTCGGCAACACTACAGGTGTGTACCTACGGATCACCACCACGCTGCCGACGGCGAACACGTACGGTCCCTATATCTACAATTCCGGCAATCATGCCGGTGACGGCCAGAATGTGGGGTTCGGGGACGCCCATGTGACGTGGGAGATATCGCCTTATGTCGGCCAGAACGGAGACAATATTTTCACGTACCACAACGGGATAGGCGTGGTCAACGGCACGACGGACACCAGCCAGGTCGGTTTGCCCGGTGGAAAGCTGGTGTTGCCTCCTCACCTTTATGAACTGGCCCCTCCGTTTGACACCTGCATGACGCCAGTGCGAACGGTGAATCCCAGCATGGCTGCCAATGGTGACGCGTGGTATTGACCTGACGGGGTGACGCGGCACGCCAAGGAACAGGGGGCCACCCTGCGTCGAAGCTTGTGCAGGCGCCGCCCGAAGGACGGCCTGAACGACGACGCTCCCCGAAAGACAGTCACTCCCAGGGCATAATAGATGAGGAGACACGTATTGATTCGGATGACCCTCTTAGCGACACTGGGATGTCTGGTGGCTGGTCTATTGTCCACAGGTGCGGCGCCAAGTAGTAAGCCGCCGCCGTGGCGGCGAACCGAGATCGCCCGCTACGGACCGGCGGGCGTGTATCGGCTTGGCTTCCGGGTGCCGGCCAGCGCCAGTGGGATGTGGTTGGTTCCAAAATCCTACCTCGACGACTTCAATCCGAGCGTCGCGCCGCGGATTCCCGTTCACCCGCAAGTCACGCTGGCGGCAGCGCCGGGCGAAGCCGTGCCGGCAACCTGCCTGATTCTGGCGTCGGCGGCGCTGGGGAAGGCCACCGTGTACATCACGGACCTCACCGGTCCGCAGGGGGCCGCCATTGCGGCGAGTCGTTTCACCGTGCGGCGCGTGGTGCGCACGCCAGTGCGCCAGGTGTACAGTGCGCCGCCAACAGACACACGGGTCGTCGGGCGCTTCCTGCCACGCTGGCGGCCGCGGTCGATCGCCGCCGATGGGTTCGCGGAAATCTGGTTGACCGCCCACGTGCCGGCGAATGCGAAGCCGGGCGACTACCACGGCCGGCTCATCGTCGCGGCAAAGGGCCGGCAAGCCCAATGCCCCATCGGGTTGACGGTTTATCCGTTTCATCTCCGGCTGAATCCGGCGAAAAGCTTAGGCATTTACATCTCCATGGATCGCTCGCTGAACCATCCCCGCCTCGTAAAGGCGTGGCTGAAGGATCTGCGGACCCATGGTGTAAACAACTTGGTGACCGATCTGACGATCGAGTATGTTTTCCGCGGCAAAGTGCTCCGTCCCGATTTCACTGCGGTGCGCCAAGGTCTGGACCTGATCCGCGCTTCGGGCATGACCGGCACGATCGTCATCCAGGACGGGCTTGCCGAGCGGTACCTGTACCGTTATCTGGGCCTTCACCAGGTGAAGGCCCACCCCAAGGTGCTTAAGCGTAATCGGCGTTTCTGGATGCTCGCGAAACAGGCGATGCTCGAAGTGCTTCACCTCCAAGCCTCGTTTCCGACGCTGCATCTGGCGGTCACGCATTTGGATGAGGTGTTCAATAACGGCCTGTTGCCTTGGTACATTGAGTTGGCCAAGGCGGTGCGGCAGGTTCCGCAGGTGCCGCTGTACGTCACTATCGACACGGAGAATAATCGCGCCGATCGGTGGCGCCACGAGGTTGAGCCGTACGCGAATATTCTCGCGAACCACGGCTACACGTTCGAGTGGTGGTTAGCGAGGGGACACTCAATCGCCGAATACAAGCACGAACTGGCGAAAGCCGGCGACGTGGCGTGGTTGTACTACAACGATCGCGGCGCCTACTTCACCGCTAAATGGGCCCGCATCATCAACGGGTTTTATCTATGGGTCAGCCCATTTCGCGTAAACGCGCCCTACATTTACCAATCCTTCCAGGGCAATCCATACAACGATACCGACGGAAACGGGAGCGACTTCGGCATGGCGTTTCCGGGGCTTAACGGCCACCCGTTGGACCTGGTGCCGACTCGGGTATGGGAGGCGATGCGCCAAGGCGGCGATGACTTGCGGTACGTCGCGACACTACAGTATCTGATGGCCAAGGAAAAAAACGCCAAGCCCCAGGCGGTTGCCGCCGCACAGAAGGTCCTGGACGCACTGCGTAACCGAATCACCGCGCCGCTGGAAAAGATCCGGAAAACGTGGAATGGCGGCTTCAACGCGAGATGCGGCACGCCCGCCGAATCGCCGCTGATTCACGCTCTGGCGGAATCCTATACCGGTGCGCAGTGGCAGGCTCTGCGCCGCCACATTGCCGAGGCGATCATTACCCTGCAAAACGCCAGCAAGTGAAAACAAACGCCCCGCCCCCGGCGTGTACGGCGCGGAAACGTGGACGGTACCGGTCAAGCCTAATATAGTGGGGAAGTCCCGAAGTTCGCCCAAGGATTATTATGATCCATTTCCCCGCACAAGGCCGCCCCAATATTCTGCTGATCATGACCGATCAGCAGCGCGGAGATTGTCTGGGTTGCGACGGCCACCCGGTGCTGGAAACGCCTTATCTGGATCAGTTGGCCGCGGAGGGCACGCGATTCCGCCACGCCTACAGTGCGGTGCCATCCTGTATCCCCGCCCGCGCCACGTTGCTGACCGGCATGGACCAGTGGCACACGGGCCTGTTGGGAATGAACTCCGGGGTCTGGGGGACGATCCGATCCGATTATGCGCACACCCTGCCGGGCGAGCTGGCGCGGGGCGGCTATCACACCCAGGGCATCGGCAAGATGCACTTTACGCCAGCGCGAGCGCTCAACGGCTTTCACCATACGATCTTGGATGAGCACCATATGGATCAACCGGGCCAGATTTCCGACTACAAGCGCTGGTTCGAGCAGCACAAGGCGGAAAGCTACGGAATTCACGACCATGGCCTGGATTGGAACTCCTGGGTGGCGCGCCCCAGCCACCTGCCCGAGCACCTGCACCCGACGCACTGGACGGCCCAGCAGGCCATTGAGTTTCTGGATCGACGCGATCCCACCAAGCCGTTCTTCCTGAAGGTAAGCTTTATACGACCGCATAGCCCCTATGATCCGCCGCAGCGCTACTACGATTTGTATAAAGACCGGCCCATCCCGGATCCCTACGTCGGGGCCTGGGCGTCCGTTCATGACGATCCGGCCGAAGCGGTAAAAATTGACGCCTGGCGGGGCCGCCGCTCCGCGGAGGAAATCCGCCGGGCGCGGGCATGCTACTACGGCAACATCACCTTTATCGACCATCAGATTGGCCGTCTGTTTCTGGAAATGCACTGCCATCACCGCGAAGCCTGGGATAACACGCTGGTGGTATTTCTTTCCGACCATGGCGACATGTTGGGCGATCATCACTTGTGGCGCAAAACCTACGCTTACGAAGGGGCGACCCGCATTCCGATGATGGTCCGCCTGCCGAATGCCTGGAAGGCGCCGCGCGGGCAGGTGCTGGAGCAGGTGGTGGAACTGCGGGACGTGATGCCCACGCTTCTGGATGCCGCCGGCCTCACGGTGCCGTCTACCTGTCAGGGCCAAAGCCTGTTAGCGCTGGTGCGAGGACAAAAGGATGTCTCTTGGCGGCCCTACCTGCACGGCGAGCATGGCCTGGCTTACCACCCGGACCAGGTCAATCATTACCTGACCGACGGCCGGGAAAAGTATATCTGGTTCCCCTATCTGGACCGTGAACAACTGTTTGACCTGACCGCGGATCCGGGCGAATGCCATGATCTGGCCGGCTCCCCACAACATGTCCCGCAATTGAACCTGTGGCGTCACCACCTGGTGTCGCTGTTGGCCCAGCGCGACTGCGGCTTGACGCAAGATGGAAAACTGGTTCGCCAGCCGGCGGATCGAGTGATCACGCATCCCTACCGGAACGACACGTGATGATGATATACAGACGCGCATAATTAAAGGGATACGCGATCGGCGGAAACGCCAACACCATACGGGATAATCACAATCGGACGTCCCGTAGAATTGGCGCGGCTGCGGGTCAGTCCGGAGTTCGGCCCCAAAAATCATGCCTTTTCGTTCATAACCTCGTGTGCTTACAGGAGATGCAGTCTTATGCCAGCTTCATCGTGTTCCCATGTAGATGTAGCAAGTTGGCCTGCGCTCGGCATTGGTAGGATTCCACCCTGGCCGCCACGTTGGGCGTGGCCGATGCCGAGGTGGAGGAACTCTGCGACACACTGGACTGGCTCCTGGCGGGGTGCATGATAGATTTGGCGCCAGCGCCGTTTCCAGTGTGCCAGTTTCGCGCAGCGGGGTAAGGACGGCAAATGGTTATTTTAGTCCGGAGGTCGCCGCGATTTCACCCTGCCGCAACTGTTTGCCTGCTTGGCGTTGCGGGAGCATCAGAATAGGCGCTATCGCGGGATCGAAGCGCTGCGGCGCAACACGCCGCAGTGGGGCCGGGATATCGGGATGCGGCGGGTGCCGTCACGCGAGCGGAAGGCATCTATCGGGTCGAGGGCGACGAGCAACGGGCAGTCGCGGCAATTGGATGTAGGTATGGCGCTCCCTTCGGAAATAGCTAATCCAGCCGCGCGGGGCGCGCGGCTGCCCCAAACGGTCCCCTCCAGGGCTGGGCGGGCGTGCCGCCGCGGCGCGGAGGAAAAAGACTAAGGAGGCGGATCATGGGAAACCCATCGGGATGGAAGTTCACGGAGCCTGGCGATGGGCGCGAGTCGGTTCCCGAGGCGAGGTGCTGCGCGAACTGCCACCAGCGGATCGGAAGCCTGGAGACGCCGCGGACATGGCGCGGCAACCTGGTCTGCGCGGCGTGCCATGCGCGGCTCGAGCCGGCGCGGGGGGCGCCTCCCCGCTCGACGTCCCGCCAGGACATCGCTGCCGGTGTAAGCAGCGGCATCATGAAGATCATCATCCTCATCGGCGTGCTCGCTATTATCAGCGCTCTGGCTGAGATGCTGGCCAACCATGCACTGTAAGGCGTCCGATGGCACGGCAGCTGCATATTAGCCTGAGCACATCGAACGGGCACTGGCAGGCGCGGTGGCGCGTGCCGGGGGGCAGGCGGCTTTGCCGGAGCCTGGGGCCGCGCCGCGAACTGAGCAGGCGCAGGACGATGGCGAGCCGTTCGATGGAAAAATTACACGCCTGGCCGCGGAGATCTCCCAACAATTCGCCGAATCAGCGAAGTTGGAAAAAGAGATTCGCAAAAACCTGGCATCGCTCGATTTCCCCATGGAGGACCACCCGTGACAGCGAAAACTCACCCGCGGCAGCCAGTGTGCTATACTTAAATGTGTATTCAAGACTGCGCTAGAGGCTGCCGCATGGACGAGATGATTATTCGCTTGCACATTGAACCCTTGGAGGAGGGCGGTTTCGTCGCCACCAGCCCGGACGTACCAGGGTTGGTGGCCGAGGGCCGTTCGGTTACCGAAGCCGCCCAGATCGCCCAGTCCCTGGCGCGGAAGATCGCCGAATCCTGCCTGGAGCACGGAGATCTGCTCCCGGAGGCGCTGCGTCGGCAGGCCGCTGTGCCACGCGAACTTCTCGTGCCGATTGGGTTGCCATAATGGGCAGGCTGGCCGGTCTTAAGTACCGCCAGGTTGCGGCCGAGCTACGATCCCTCGGGCGGAGTTTCGATCGTACCGGGGCCGGACGCTATGAAATCTGGCGGCACGCCTCGACGGGACGCAAAGTCACACTTCCCCACCACGCCAAAGATATGGCTGAAGGCACCCTCCGGGCCATTCTCCGCGAAGCACAAATAGATGTAGATCAATTCTTGGACATGTGAAGCAACGGCAAACACCTATCCGGTCCATCTATCCTGCTCACCCTATCGTGCCGCGCGTGACACCCATGCACCAACCGGCTAAAATGGCCGCATCATCGGAATTTGTTCATGCTTGGCGTTGTCCAATAGGAATGAGGGCCGACAGGGATGCGGCCAAACGGAAATATATGTTGCTGATGCGCCAGAAGACGGTATTGAATCTCCTTACGCAAGCGGGGCATCCCCTGTCTCCGACGGTCTTTGTGAAACTTGTGTTTTTACTCCGCCACGAGACGGTCGTTCGCCAAGACCCCAGCTTTTACGACTTTCTGCCTTACAAGTACGGCCCCTTCTCCTTCACCCTGTATCGGGAACTCGCGGCCCTGCGGCAGGAAGGCCACGTGGCACCGGATGAGAACACGATTGCGTTGAGTGAGCTTACGCACGACCCGGCTGATCGCCAGGCCACCGAGCCGGCCATGCTCGTCCAGGCCGCTGTGACCGATGTTCTTCGCCGATATGGGAGCATGCATCAGAATTCATTGGTGCACAGCGTGTACACACGCTATCCCTGGTATGCCCTCAACAGCGAACTGCCCGAGCGCAACCTGGCGTCCGTCGAACGCCCGAGAAAGGCCTCACCCGCCGTGTACACGGTTGGCTATGAAGGCAAATCCGTCGATGCGTTCTTCAACGACCTGATAAAACGCGGAATCGAAATTGTGGTCGATGTTCGCGCCAACCCGGTCTCCAGGAAATACGGTTTTTCGCGGCTGCGCCTCGGTGAAATCTGCAAACGGCTGGGCCTTGAGTATCGCCATGTGCCGAGTCTGGGCATCCCGGGCAGCGCCCGGGCCGACCTGAGCGATTATGACTCCTATCAACGCCTTCTGGACCACTATGAGCATACCGTGCTTCCTATCCATCCGGTTGAAACGCGAGAACTTGGCGCTTTGATGCGCAAACATCCCGCGGCACTGCTGTGTGTGGAGAAGGACGTTCGCTGTTGCCACCGCAGCCGTCTCGCCAGCGCTGCGGCCAAGGCGGCCGATCTGGAGATCGTTCATTTGTGATGCGGAGCGTGGGGCGCATGGAAAAACTCAAAGTTTTAATTACCGTCAAGACTTATCCAATCCCTTCGGCCAAATATGATGAACTGGTCTGCACGGCCGGGGTGACCGAAGCCGGCGATTTCATCCGGCTTTACCCAATTAATTTCCGCGATCTTCCTTTCAGTCAGCAGTACAAAAAATATCAGTGGATCGAAGTGCTGGCGCGGAAACACAAAGGCCGCGATGTGCGAAAAGAAAGCTACCGGCCAGATTGCGGATCGATCCGCACTATCGGTGATCCGATCGACACCGGGCGGGGCGCTTGGGGCGAACGTGCCCGGTACGTACTTGTAAACAAGGCGGCATCGCTGGAGGAACTCTGCGACCGGCAAAAGGCTGACCGAACGTCCCTTGGCATATTCAAACCCCAAGCCGTGGAGGATTTGGTTGTTTCCGCCGCCGACGCCGATTGGAGGCCAGGCTTCAAAGCCGCGCTGCTGCAGGCGCGCCTGTGGGAGAATCGAACGGTCAGCAAAGAGCCTCCCCGCAAGGTACCCCTTAAGTTCCAGTACACGTTCCATTGCGACGATGCACGCTGCCGCGGCCACCGCCTGATGATCGAAGATTGGGAGGTCGGCGCGCTCTTCTGGAGACTTGTGGACCAGGGTTGCTCGCACAAGGAAGCGGCGGACAAAGTGCGTGACAAGTTCCTGCGCGAACTTTGCGGCCCCGACAGGGGCACGCACTTCTTCGTGGGAACCATCCTCGCCCATCCAAACACTTGGGGCGTCATAGGCGTTTTCTACCCAAAGATTGCAGGTTACGACCACAATACCACGCCGGCTCCAGGCCTATTCGGCCCCATTGACTCCGCATGACATGTTGGATGCGCCCGTGAGCCAAACCTCCGACAGCATCCCTCCGTCTCGGCGCGTACTCCTGTCTCCACATCAACCCCGTCATGCCCTGCGTGACACCCATGCACCAACCGCTTGAAATGGCCGCGTAGTCGGGATCCGTTCAGGCCTGACGTTATCTAAGAGCCTATCCGAATAACCCGTAATTGGTGTATAAATCCTGTGGCAAGGTTGCCACAGGAGAGTACGGATGACCAAGAATCGTTATCGTATGTCGGACGAGCTATGGGAGAAGATCGTGCCGTTGTTGCCCAAGCACGTGAACACGCACCGGTTTGGCGGTGGTCGGCCCCGGGCCGACGACCGCCAATGCCTGGACG
>JAJYFE010000133.1 GCA_021785435.1 Planctomycetota bacterium | reverse complement strand
GCCGAACGAGGCCGTCGCTGCAGTTCATTTGTGGTGCAGGTCTCCCGACCTGCCGCCTTTTCATTTATACTTAACGTGGCCCCTGATGGTACATTTTAGAGCCGCGGACAAATGCTCAGGTTCCGGCAATAATACCGAATCAGAGATCCCATTAACAGGCGCGTACAGTACACGAAAAGTGGATAGCTCCTGGCGTTTGCGCGGGCTTCAGAAGGCCCGAAGCCGAACGAGGCCGTCGCTGCAGTTCATTTGTGGTGCAGGTCTCCCGACCTGCCGCCTTTTCATTTATACTTAACGTGGCCCCTGATGGTACATTTTAGGGAGCGGAAGCCGCGGACAAATGCTGATGTTCCGGCAATAATACCGAATCAGAGATCCCATTAACAGGGGCGTAGAGTAAATGTCTCATTACAGGCCAAAGGGAGTATAGCGGTCCGGCAGACCTGGAGGTCCGCACCACAGGCCCCGCAGCCCTGCTTACGCTGCGATCATCCCGTGCGGATTGAGCACGAACTTCTTCGCCGCCCCTTTGTCGAAATCTTTGTAGCCCTGCGGGGCCTCATCCAGTGAAATGACGGTGGCGTTGACCGCTCGGGCGATCTGAATTTTGTCGTGCAGAATGCATTGCATCAGTTGGCGGTGATACCGCATCACCGGACACTGACCCGTGGCGAAACGATGGGATTTGGCCCAACCCAGACCAATGCGTATGCCCAACATGCCAATCCTGGCGTTTTCGTCAATGCCGCCCGGATCGCCGGTGACGTACAAGCCGGGGATTCCGATCGCCCCACCGGCCCGCGTAATGTCCATCACGGAATTGAGCACCGTCGCCGGCTGTTCTCGGCCCGCTTCCTTCCCGTGCCCATGCGCCTCGAAACCAACGCAATCAATGGCGCTGTCCACCTCCGGCACTCCGACCACCTGCTCCACCTGCTGGGCCAAGGTGGCGTCTTGGCGCAAGTCCAGCGGCTCACAGCCAAAACTTTTCGCCTGCCGCAGGCGATCGGGATTCATATCTCCGACCAGCACCACCGCCGCCCCCAGCAAATGGCACGAGGCCGCACAGGCCAGTCCCACCGGCCCGGCCCCGGCCACGTACACGACGCTGCCCGGCCCCACGCCGGCCGTCACCGCCCCGTGGTAACCCGTCGGGAAGATGTCCGAAAGCATGGTTAAATCTTTTATCTTCGCCAAGGCCTGCTGCCGGTCCGGAAACTTCAACAGATTGAAATCGGCGTAGGGCACCATCACATATTCCGCCTGGCCGCCCACCCAGCCTCCCATGTCCACGTAGCCATAGGCCGCTCCCGGCCGGGCGGGATTCACGTTAAGGCAGATCCCGGTCTGGCCTTCCTTGCAGTTGCGACACCGGCCGCAGGCGATATTGAAGGGTACCGAGACAATGTCGCCGCGCCGAATGATTTCCACATCCCGGCCGCATTCGATCACCTCCCCGGTAATTTCGTGTCCCAACACCAACCCCGGCGGCGCGGTGGTGCGGCCGCGCACCATGTGCTGATCGCTCCCGCAGATATTGGTTGAAATAATTTTAAGAATAACCCCGTGCGGACATGGGCGTTTCTGCTCTCGGAGTTCCAATTTTGGAAAATCCAGACTTTGCACCTCCACCTTCCCCGGCCCCATGTACACCACGCCGCGATTCGCAGCCATCGTTGGGTTCTCCTTCAAGAAAAAGGACTACAAAAATCTCCCGAGGCAGCTCTCTGCACATGCTTAACTCTGTTATTATAGGCGGCGACCGACCGGTGGGGAAAATATTTCTGCGCGCGAACCTGCCCGCAACGGACCAACCACCGCCAACTCTTGCCGGCCAGTCGTCCATGCCCCGTGGGCGGCTACGAATAATGAAAACGTTGGTTTCCGATTCCTGCTCATGCTCCTGCTCCTGGCCGAGAGCCGGCGAACCAGGAGTAGGAGCAAAAGCCGGATTGGACCCGTCGCTGCAGTTTGCTCGCCCGTGGCGACCTCCGAGTTATGCCGGTGGCAGGCGTGGCCATTTCCAGCCCCCGCGACGTGGCGGTATTCCAGCGGAAAGCTTAAGTTTCGGCTGTGTACACCACGCGGCCTCCGCGGACCGTGTAGCGGATTGCCCCCTGAACCCGACGGCCGGTGAAGGGTGTGTTGCGGCTCTGCGAGCGGAATTTCGCCGGATCGATGCGCCAAGTCTTGTCAGGATCGATCACCACTACATCGCCGCGCAGGCCGTCGGTCAATGCACCGCGATCCGACAGGCGTAAAATCCGCGCCGGATTGGTGGTCATCTTTTCCATCAGTTGCAACCAGTTGATCCGTCCGCCGCGGACGAGGGCTTCCGCGTACAGAGGCAACGCCGTTTCCAAACCCACCACGCCGAAGGGAGCTTTATCAAACTCCTGGGCCTTGTCCTCGGGCGTGTGCGGAGCGTGATCCGTGGCCAGACAATCGATTGTGCCGTCCGCCACGGCCGTCTGGCAGGCCTGCACGTCGGTCGCGCCGCGTAGCGGCGGATTCATTTTGAAATGGGTATCGTAAGAACCACAGGCGGCGTCTGTGAGCAACAGGTGATGCGGCGTCACCTCCGCCGTCACGGGAAGCCCAGCCTTTTTCGCCTGCCGAATCAGTTCCACTGCGCCGGCGGTGCTTACATGCTGAACGTGATAGCGAGCCTCAACCCGGCGGTTCAGGACCAGGTCGCGCGCCAGCATGACCTCCTCGGCGGCAGCAGGTATGCCGGCCAGGCCGAGGCGCAACGCGGTGGCGGAGGCGTTCATGCAGCCGCCGGAAAGCGTAGGCTCCTCACAATGCTGACTGATCAGTCCATCGAACATTTTGACATATTGCAGGGCTTTGAGCATCACGGCGGCGGAACCGACGCCCACGCCGTCATCACTGAAACCGATAGCCCCGGCCTCATGCATGAGCCTTAATTCCGCCAACTCATTGCCGGCGCGGGCCTTGGTGATGGCTCCAAAGGGCCGCACGTCGCACCGATCGACACGGGCCGCCTGCGTCAGAACGAACTCCACCTGGGTATCGCTGTCAATAGCGGGCGTGGTGTTCGCCATGCAACAGACCGTCGTAAAGCCGCCGGCCACCGCGGCGGCGCTGCCACTGGCAATGGTCTCCTTATGTTCCTGCCCCGGTTCGCGGAAATGCACGTGCATGTCGATGAACCCCGGCGCGACATAGCAGCCGGCCACGTCCAGCGGTGTCGCGTCAGGCGCCTGGGCCCGCAGCCCGGCGCCGGAAGCGGCAATGCGGCCGTCCACGATAAGTAGATCGCCCAATTCCAGGCGCCCTTTGGCGGGGTCCAGCAGGGTGCCATTGAGAATCAACAGCTGAGTCGGATTCATGGGCAAGAGTATACCGCAGCGGGGAATATTTTGGGGGTTTCCGTCCTAAAAATCGCCGGGGTTCGACTCGAAGCCTGGAGTCCCGGCGCCGGATCAGGTCTTGAGCCGCCAATGCACGCCAATCGAAGCAGCGCCACGGCTACGAAAGAAAAAGTAAAAACAGTAAGGAAGGGCGTTCGGCGGCAGAACTGGAAACCCTTCTTTTTCCGGATTAAGTGATAGGCACCTCGCTCGCCGCCTATAATTTACTTTGATGGCGTATGGTTACTTTTTTTCAGGAGAAAAGCGATGCCAGTTCAAGAAAATACTCCCGCACCGGACTTTGCTTTGCCCGCCGCCCCGGGTGAAACGGTTTCCCTGGCGGGGCTGAAAGGCAAAAAAGTCGTGCTTTATTTTTATCCCAAAGACGATACACCCGGCTGCACCAAGGAGGCCTGTAATTTCCGCGACGTGATTGCGGATATCGAAGCCACGGGTGCCGTCGTTCTGGGGGTCAGCCCGGACGACACCGCCAGCCATGAAAAATTCCAGAGAAAATTCCACCTGCCGTTCAAACTGCTGGCCGATACGGATCATGCCGTGGCCGAGGCGTACGGCGTCTGGAAAGAAAAGAATAATTACGGCAAAAAATATATGGGCATCGAACGCACCACATTTCTCATCGACTCGGCGGGGCGGATTGCCCGGATCTTCCCGCGCGTGAAAGTCGACCAACATCATCACGAAGTGCTGGAAGCTTTGGCGGCAATGCGCTAGGGCCTGATGCCAGGCCTCGCCCCGCCCCTGGGCCACCGAAAACTTGCTGGAATTCAAGGCCTCGGCCAACTTGCGTAAAGCGGCGCGGTCCATCACCCGGGGCTGCCGCCGCCGCGCTGCGAGCACCGCGTTTCAACGCGGTGCAGGGAACATGGCGGGGCGCTCACTACGCCTCGGGATATGGAGGAAGCCTCCATTCCGGCCGCGGCTGTTCACCGGGTCGCCCCAGGAAACTTGGGGACGACTCGACCAAGCTCGCCAGTCTGCGCGTCGCCCCCTGGCGACCCACCCCCGCCCACTGGTCTGCGTAGGCGACTCGCCCCGGCGAGCTGAAGCCACGGCGCTTCCGGTGGGTCGCGGCGCTGTGGGAAGTCCTGGCGGAACCGCACCCATCCCATCTGAACAGCGGGTAAGGTTCATGGTTTTTCCGAGGGCATCGTGGTGTGGGTCACTGCAAGCCTTCGGCTCCGGCGGCCGGCTATCCGCGGCAACCCAGAGCGGCGTAGCCGCAACCAAACACATAGCCTCCGCGTCGCAGAGTCGCCTGTGGTGACCTGTGCCGGGGGTAGCCGTCCGCCGCCGAACCTGCTGTCCCGACGACGAACAAAAATCTTCGCATGGCGCAAAGATTATGAAGGATTGTCATACCGGGCGCTCAATCCTGGTGGAAGACTTCTTCCATGCCGGCCCACCATTCGCCTGGGGCGCGATCGGGCAGCGGAAGTTGGCAGGGTTCGCAGAAACTCCACCATTTTTTTGTCACGGGGTCCGCCGCCATTTTGGCCATGTCCGCCGCAAAATCTTCGCCGTGGTATTCGAAGTAGCTGAAGAGGTAATGCCGGCCGTCTGGCAGTTGCCGCAGGTATATGGAATAGTTTCGGATTTGGCAATCGGCGATAGTCTTCAGGACAGCCGGCCACACCGCCGCATGCAGACGTTTATACTCGGCCACTTTTTCCGACCGCACGCCAATCACCATGCCATATCTTTTCACGATCTCATCTCGGTTCCCCAGCCGTCGCTCCCGCGTACCATCCACCGGAACCGCGCCCGGTATTCGGGTTCAGGCCGTCACTGGAATGGCCATTGTAGCGTGCTAATGCCGGAGTTGACAGCCAGGACAGAAAACCGTGGTGCGACCAGCGGTGCGATCCGAACGTAGCGCGGCGCCGCAGCGGCGGCAGGGCTTTCCGGCACGGCCATAAACGGCCAGATGGGCGGCGAAACGCCCCCGACGCCGCCAGACATTCCGGTAGTCCCGCACGGTCGTTCCGCCCAGCCGAATGGAGCGCCGCAGGATACGGTGGATGTTCCGCACCAGGCCGGCAATTTGGCGCTGCGACAGCCGACAGAGCATCTGGCGTGGATGCAGGCGGCTAAGCCACAGCGACTCGTCCACGTAAATGTTACCCAGACCAGCGACAACATCCTGAGCCAGCAGGGCCGCCTTCAGGCGGCCGCGCGACTTGGCCCAGGCTTCGAGATGTCGGGGCGCCAGGCACAGCGCATCGACCCCCAATTTACCCTCCACCTGCCCGCGCCACGCCGCCTGAAAAGTTGGATAGAACCATAAACCGCCGAAACGCCGTGGATCGCGCCAGTGCAGCTGCCGCCCCGAAGCCAGGCGGAAAATAACGTGGGTATGCGCTCGCGGCGGCTGGTCCCGGCCGACGCAGAAAACCCCGCCCGTCATGCCCAGGTGAATGACCAGGGTGTGGTCGTCATCGAAGATACAGAAGATATTTTTGCCATGCCGCCGAACCGCGCGGACCCGCCGGCCAACCAGCTGGCGCAGTTCGGCGGCAGGTGTCCGCACATAATCCGGGCGGATGATGGTTACGCCGCTGACGCGCACATCCTTGAGCACCGGCCTCATGGTGCGGCGCACGTGTTCAACTTCAGGTAGCTCGGGCACGACGTTCAGTCCACCAGGCGAACCGGCCGCGATCAAACGTTCGTCCGACCGCCGGAAACGGCGATATATCGCGCTGATTTTATGCCGAGCGCACGCCCTATCGCAACGGCCGGGGCTACGCTACACCTGCGCCCCCATGGCCCTATTCCACCAAACGGTATTTTCCACCCGGTGGCGTGCGGTATAAAATACGATGCAAGCGTGCACGGGCTGCACCTGACCCCGCGTCTGTCCCGATGACTATCGGGACCCGTGAACGGTTACAATGCGACGAATGACGGAGGTTTCTGCGTGAACGCAACGCTTGTTGAGATTCCCCTGGCTGTGGATGATCCGATCAACGCCCGCATTCTGGCGGTATCGGAAGATCGGCTCCAGGGCTTCCAGCGCGACCCCATCGGCGAAATCGCCCGCCAGGGTGGGTTGGAACCGGAGCTGGTGCTGGAACGGATTAAGGCGCTGTTGCGCCGGCGCGTGATCCGGCGGGTGCGCCAGACCCTGTTGGCCACCAATCTGGCCGCGGGAGCGCTTATCGCCTGGCAGGTTCCACCCGAAAAACTCACCGGCGCCTTCGAGGATCTCGCCCAGAACGATCCATTTTCCGGCCACGTGGTGATTCGGTCGACGGACGGCGACACCGCCGGGGCCAAATACCGGCTCTGGACCACGCTGAAAGTACCGCAGGGTTTTGACCTTCACAAACACTGCCAGTACCTGGCGGACCGTATGGGCGCATCATCGTTTAAGGTGATGCCGGCCCGATATTTGTTCGCACTCGGCGTGGGGCATGTGCGTCGGCGGGGACTTCAGCCCGGCAGCAAATCCAAGCAGCTGGCCGACGCCGTGGATGTCCAGCCCGTGCAGCTGACGGCGCTGCAGTGGCGCGTGCTCACCGCACTGAAGCGGGAATTTACACCGGAAGAATTGGGGCGGGACCTCTGGCGACCGCGTGCGGCCGAAGCGGGTGTGGATTTGGAAACGTTCTATCGGATGGCCGGCGAGTTGCAGCGGTTGGGCGTGCTGGGGCGATTTTCCACGTTCCTGGAGCACGTTAAACCCCTGCCCGCCGGAGAGAAGGTAACGCAATACAATGCGCTGTTCCACTGGGCGGTGCCGCCGGGACGTGAGATGGACGCCGGTCGGCAGGTTGGACGTTTCCACATCATGACCCATGCCTACTGGCGGGAAGGCGGCCCGGAATTTGGGCAGGTCAACATCATGGGCGTCGCGCATGGACGCGATAAAGAGTTACTTCTGGCGCACAAAGCGGCCATCGATAGGCATCTGCAGGCGGTCGGCATTCCCGTTTCATATACGAATGTTTTCTGGGGCGGCCGCAGCGAAATAAAGCCCAGTGAAATTGCGCCCCAAGCTTACGAGGAATGGTGTCGGGCCAATCATCTTGATCCCGCCGCCATGCGGGCGTGAAAGCTTTATTGTCCGCCAATTTGGACCGCGAGCAAGCCTTTCTGGAAATGCAGCCGGTTTTCCGCCTGTTCGAAAACGATGCTCCGCGGCCCATCCATCACATCGTCGGTAATTTCAGCGCCGCGATAGGCGGGCAGGCAATGCATCACCTTGGCGTGGGCCGGCGCCGCTGCAAGCAGATCGCCATTCACTTGATACGACGCGAAGCGGGCCCGCCGGGCGGCTTTTTCATCCTCCTGGCCCATGCTGACCCAGGTGTCGGTGTAAATGACATCCGCGTGGCGCACCGCTGCGCGGGGATCGGTGTCGGCGGCAAAATCAAAGTCCGCATAGGCCTGGCGCACGACCTGGACATCCGCGGGGTTCAGGTGATAGCCCTCCGGTGCCGCCAGACGAAACTTCAGGCCGAAAACGGCGCACGCCTGCATCAGGGAACGCGCCACATTGTTGCCGTCACCGACGTAGGCCAGCGTCAAATCGCGCAAGGCGCCGAAATGTTCCTGCACCGTCATCATGTCGGCCATGGCCTGACAAGGATGGCTGTGATCGCTTAAGCCGTTGATCACGGGGCGGCTGGCGTATTGGGCCAGCTGTTCAATGGTCGCATGGGCGAAAGTTCGGGCCAGGATGGCGTCACAGAAGCCGGAGAGCACCCGCGCCGCATCCGGCACGCTTTCGCGCGTACCGAGGCCGATTTCGGCCGGTGAAATGTACAGAGCCGCCCCGCCCAGATGCTGCATCGCCACTTCAAAGCTCACCCGCGTCCGCAGGGAGGGCTTCTCGAAAATCATCGCCAGAGTTTTGCCGGCGGCGAGCGGTTCGTTGCGGCCGGTGGCCCGGTAGCGCGCTTTAAGCCGCAGGGCCACGGTCAAGAGGTGGGTCAGCTTCCCAGTGGACTTGGCGGCGCTCAACACGTCGATAAAGTCGAATTTGCGGCGCTCTGGGGCGCTGTTGCCGGTGGTCATGCCGCGCCTCTCCTTATGATTTCCGTGCCCACCCCGCGATCCGAATAAATCTCCAGTAGCAGGGCGTGCGGAAAGCGGCCGTCGATAATGTGCGTCTTCTGCACTCCCGCATCCAGGGCAATGAAGCACGCCTCCACCTTCGGCAACATGCCGCTGTCGATCTGGCCGGCGGCGATCAGCTGCTCGATCTGGGCGCGGGTGACGCTGCGCAACAGCGAGGTCGGATCATCCTGGCGGGCGCGAATGCCGTGGGTGTCCGACACCAGCACCATTTTCTCCGCCTGGCAGGCGGCGGCCACGCAGCCGGCGGCCGTATCGGCATTGACGTTCAGCTTGCTGCCGGCGGCATCGACATCCAGCGCGATGGGGGCAATCACCGGAATAAAGTCGGCCTGAGCCAGGGCCAGCAACAATTCCCGGTTCACCTGCGTAATCTTGCCCACGCGACCGATGTCCAGGCGCTGGTTCTTGTCGTCGGTCAGATGCAGTTTTTTTGCCCACAGGACGGCGCTGCCGAGGGAATGCAGCGGCATCGCCTTACCCCCTAATTCATTGATGGTGTTTACGATGAACGCGTTGATGTCGTTGATCAGCACGCGCTCGGCAATGGCCAAGGTGCGTTTATCCGTGTAGCGGCGCCCGAGTACGAATTTCGCTTGCAGCCCCGCGGCGTTCATCGCCTGGGTGATGGCCTTGCCGCCCCCATGCACCACGATGGGCCGCATGCCCACTGCCTGCATGAACACCACGTCGGTGAGCACACGGCGGAATTCTTCCGGCGCATCCAGGAAGGAGCCGCCCAGCTTAACCACCACTATTTTTTCGTTGAAGCGCTGGATATAACCCAGCGCCTCAATCAGCGTACCGGCCTTTTCCAGCACGCCCGGTTCCATGGAAACATCCGCCATCGGTTCCTTCATCCTCACCGGCGCCCACCCGCTTTTCGCAACGCGTCACCACCCGCCGGCGAACCGCCTCGCTCCGCCCCTGGCCTCACCGTGGGCGGGCAGGACTTTCTCGATCCAGCTTCGCGTTTTCCGCCTGGTCCAGTCGCCTAAACCGACCTCTCTGACGACCTGACGGTGACCGGGCCAGCGCGGCGAACGGGAAAACGAAGTGTTAAAGATAGGCCACCGCCACCGCGATTTCAAGCCAGTTTATCCAGGTGCATGACCGATTGGACGCGCCCGTGCCGTTCCCAGTGCGCCCGCTTCGCGCCGCCGGACCAGGACGCCACGTGATTATCGCCGGAGGTCGCCAAGGGCGACCTCCGGGCTATGTAGGGCCGATGCCCTCATCGGCCACTTGGCCAGCCGACGAGGGCGTCGGCTCTACGGGCGCCCGGCCCCGTCACGCAGCTCAGGCGCCAGGGGCGATCTCCGGGCTATGGGAAATGGCCGGTTCAACGGTGTACCCCACGCCGCGCGAAACTCCTGCCCTGGAAACGGCAGTGGCGCGCCAGATCTGCTATGCCCCCGATTTATCCGGTTTTGTCCACTCCTACTGGCGGGGGTGGGGGACATTCGCTAGACTCGCCGTTTTGGGGGACCAACGGTAATGACTACTCCGGTCGTCACGACGGCTCGGCCAGCAGCCGAGGCCCTGGCTGAGGTGAGCCAACTTATTCAAGAGACCTGGGGCTACGCCAGCCTGCGACCCTTGCAGCGCGAGGCCATCGAGGCGGTTCTGGCCAGCCGGGACTGTGTCGTCGTACTGCCTACCGGCGCGGAAAATCGCTTTGTTATCAAGCTCCGGCGATATATCTGGCCCAGCACGGGCAGGGACCTATGGTGGTCGTTTCTCCTTTGATCGCCCTGATGAAAGATCAGGTGGACGCTTTGCGGGCCCTCGGAGTTCAGGCCAGTCAGATCGACTCATCGCGGGGTCCGCAGGAGCGCCGACAAACCCTGGACGATCTGCGCGCCGGCCGATTGCACCTGCTCTTCGTTTCCCCCGAGCGGCTGATCGGCCGCCCCCAAGACACGCCGCTCGCGGCACCGCCGGCGAGCGCGCTGATTGACCCGCTGCGTGCCGCCGGAGTGCGTCGCTTTGCGATTGATGAAGCCCACTGCATCAGCCATTGGGGGCATGATTTTCGACCGGAATATCGCCAGCTTTCGACCCTGAAAACGCTGTTTCCCGGCTGCGCCATCCACGCCTTCACGGCCACCGCCACGGTCCAGGTGCGCGATGACATCGCAGCCCAATTGACCCTGGAAAATCCGGCCCTGCTCGTGGGCAATTTTGACCGCCCCAACTTGATCTACCGGGTCTTGCCCCGCCGCGACATGCTGGGGCAAATTCAGGACATTCTTTCGCGCCATCCAGGGGAGGCCGGGATTATCTATTGCGTGCGGCGCCGGGATGTGGATGACCTGGTCACGGCCCTGAATGCCCCGGCTGGATCCGGACGGCCCCGGGCGCTGGGCTATCACGCCGGCCTGACACCGCAGACGCGGCGCCAGGTGCAGGAAGCCTTCGCCCGGGAGCAATGCGATTTAATTGTGGCGACCGTGGCCTTTGGCATGGGTATCGACCGCTCCAACATCCGTCTGGTGCTGCATACCGGCTTACCCAAATCCATCGAGGCCTACCAGCAGGAAACGGGACGGGCCGGGCGCGACGGATTGGAGGCGGAGTGTGTGCTGCTTTACTCCGGCCAGGATGTGCGAACCTGGCAGTATTTGCTGGATCGCTCCGTGCAGGACGCCGTGGCGACCGGTACGCCGGTAAGCGCCGATTACATCCTCTCCGCCCGGCGGCACCTCGAGGAGATGGACCGCTTGGCCCGCGGTGCGGTCTGCCGGCACCAGGCGTTGGTGGAATATTTTGGCCAGCCGTACCAACCGGCCAGGACCTCCTGCCGGGCCTGTGATCATTGCCTCGGCGACACCGAGGTGCTTCCCGACGCGCTGCGGGTGGCTCAACAAATACTCTCGGCTGTGGCTCGCACGGGGCAGCGGTTTGGGGCCGGCCATGTCATTGCCGTTCTGCGCGGCGAACATCCCGAAAGAGTGCGCCAGCTTCGCCATGATCAGTTGTCCGTCCATGGCCTGCTGGCGGACCGGTCCAGCCGTGAGTTGCGGGATTTTATTTACCAGCTTATCGGACAGGGCGTGCTGGCGCAGGAGAACCTGTTGCTCCGCGAAGGGCGCCCGGCGCCGATTCTCAAATTAACGCCGGCGTCGGTGGAAGTGATGAAGGGGCTTCGACCGGTGCGTTTGATTCAGACGGCATTACAATCCGCCGGAGAGTCACGCCGCACGGCAAGTTCCTGGGAAGGCGTGGACCGGCCGCTGTTCGAGGAACTGCGGCGCCGGTGCAAGGCGGCCGCGGACCGGCGGGGGGTGCCACCTTACATGATATTTTCCGACGCCACATTGCGGGAGCTGGCGCGCGTGCGGCCGACGACC
>JAJYFE010000132.1 GCA_021785435.1 Planctomycetota bacterium | reverse complement strand
ATCACCATCCCCGTCGACTTAACCAACCCCGGCCAGTTTTTCGCCTGTTGCGGATTGCTGGAGTTGGCGGACCGGCTATGGCCGGGGGCGGAGGGATGGTTTACACCAGGTGCAACGTTTTCAATTTTCTCCGAAGTAGTTAGCTGCAGTCTGTCCGCCATCCTCAAGGCCCTTGCCACTGCGACAATCGAGCCGCTGGACCAAGATGATAACGCTTCGGCAATCAGGCTCGGCCTCGGCAAGGTATCCATTTTGCTTGATTGGTGGCGTGACGAGGCGGCCGGCGGACAACGCCTGAAGACCTGGGCTGGCAGGCAATCCGGACCACAAATCTTCAAATTAATGGCGAAAAAAATAGCGGATATTGCGGCCGAGGATGCCGGCACATCATTCGATTTTTCCGCAACGGTGTTCGATATCAAGGATGGAAAGACCAAGAAAAAGACAATTTCTCCGTTCTACTTTGATTCCCGCCGGGCGGGCACTGCTTTGGACGTGGGATTTTCCGCGGATGAGCAGCAGATGTCGGTGCGGGAGTACCCAGTTGTTGAAGCCCTGGCCATGGTGGGGCTGCAGCGATGCCGTCCCCGAGTTGAGGAATCGGCCACACGCCCCACGTTTGCATACACCGCATGGGCGGAACATTTGGGCGCTTCGACGGTTCCAAGTGTTGTTTGCGGTGTCGTGAAATTCCCATCCTGCGGCATCTACCGATTTACAAGGCCCTCGCGTGGGGGCGAATACGTGTCCATGTTTACCCGCGCTACGCGCGAAAGGAGATCACATGTCTGAAGTAAATATCAACCAACACGACAGCTGGCTGGGCGATGACGGCCCAGTGGCGATGGCGATCCGACAATACCTTATTCCGGCCAGCCAGCCGGACGATATTATTTTTCCACCCAGCTACGCTAACCCTTCGCAGAAAAAGGGAGACCCGCCAGTCTATAACATTGATGGCGAGGGGGCGGCGTCCGTCTGCGTGCTCGACAGCATCCCGTCTCAGGCGAACCGCTTGGAGCCGATGTTTGCTTCCGACAAGTACAAAGCACTGGTTCCCCAGATACAAATCAAATTCAAGGACGGACTGGTCCGCGACCTTTTGGAGATCGGCCATCGCATCGCCGATGCCGCATTTCGCGGTACGAAAATTGGGCCTGCCATCAAAGCTGCATTTGGCGATTTCGAAAAAGACAATGCCGTTACTCTTGCAAAACTTGCGCCAACATCCTTGATCTTCGGCGCGTGGGATTCGCGTGACAGTCAGGCCAAGATTCCGCGACTTATTAATTCGATTATTCGGGCGAGAAACGTTGTTCAACTTAAACGCTCTGCGCAGTATGTTCCCGCAGTCAATTACGAACGCGAAGGCCTTCTGCCAGATGGCCTTGCAGGCAAACCGGCCGATGTTGGTCTAGCCGATGTGCCTTCAGTCCACGTGCTCGGAGGGATACAGGTCAATGGCGAAATCGTCCGCGACGCCTCGCTTAACCTGGTCTCATTGCGGTGCCTGCGCGGTACCACTCCCGAGGAAACCCGGATACTCCAACGTTACATCCTTGGCCTGTGCCTCATCGCAATGGCCGCCGAACCTGATCTCAATTTGCGGCAGGGTTGCCTGCTCACACTGAATCCGGTAAAGCCATGTTCCCCCCAGCTCGTCGCACGCAGCGGCCAACGCACCGACCACAGGCTCGACCCCGCAGAAGTAGCCGAATTTGCTCAGATTGCCGCGAAGGAGTTTGGCGTAACGCAGGCATATGCCGAGCCAATCGCCTTTGCTGCCGACACTTTAAAGAAATGGCTCGACACTGAAAAGAACGCCAAAAAGAACAAAAAGAACGAGAAGGCCGAGAAAAGTGCCGACGGCGGCAGCGCCCCTCCTGAACCCACCGAAGAAACCAATTCTAACGCCGAGGCATCCGCTTGAGCAAATTCCTCCACATCACGGTTCGCTGGCTGGACGACCGTTACCATGGCCTGCTGGGCCGTGCCGGGCCGCCGGAATGGCCGCCATCGCCCTACCGGCTCTTCCAGGCACTGGTCGCAGGCACAGCGCGGGCGGGAAAGTTGGACAAACTCGGCGATTGTCTCCGCACGCTCGAGTCCCTCGACGCACCGCTCATCATCGCGCCGCGTTCGCGCCCGGGGCGGGTTGTAACTCACTTCGTCCCAAATAACGACGGCGATAAGAAGCCGGACCGTCAGGACCGCCTGACCGCCAAAACGCTCCGGCCAACAATTATGCTCGGCTCCCCGGAAGTCCGCTATGTTTGGCGGGTCGATTCGCAGATCACATGGGTGGAGGGTGTTATCGAGGCGGCGCGGTGCGTCACCTGCCTTGGCCTGGGGGTCGACATGGCGTGTGGTGACGCAGGGCTGCTCGAGGACGCGGAGCTGGCCCAAATCACTGGCGTCCGATGGCTGCCTCGCCCCGCCGTGCTGTGTGATGATGGTGCGCTCCGCGCCCCGAAAGAGGGTTCGTTCAGCGATCTGAAATGCTGCCACGAATCGGCACTCGCCCGCATTGAGCCCGGCCAGCCCTTGCGGACCGTGAAACAACCCCGCGTCTTTAACGCCGTGGCCTATACGAGCCCGGAGCGCCCCATCGGCAGGCCTTTTGACGTCTTCGCTCTGCGGAACGCCGCCGGGGAATTCGCCCGCGAGCCGCAAGCGCAACTCATCCATGTCGCTGGCATGGTCAGGCATGCCGCCATTGAGGCGATGGACGTGACGGAAGGATTTCCGCCACCGGGTATTGCGGACGCTGCGGCGTGGGTGGAATCGTTCGTGGCCGGACACCGCAAGGGCAACGCCGGACACGCGCAGTTTTCCTACGTCCCACTGCCTTCGATCGGTCATGAACATGCGGACTGCGACATCCGCCGCGTGATGATCGTGGCCCCCTGCGGCGAAGAAGCACACCTGGCGCACCTTGCCGAACAGCTCGACGGCCGGCCATTGCGGCGTGAGGGCGGTGGGGCGGCGCCGATCCTGGAACGTCTCGGGCGGCGGGACGGTGTTGTCCGTGCGTACGTGGGCACTGCCGCAGCCTGGGCCACCGTGACGCCCATTATTCTTCCCGGGCATGACGACCACAAACCGGCCAAGACGAAAAAGCTGCTCGAAACCGCATTGCGGCAGAGCGGCATCGATCAGCGGTGCGAAGTCGCATGGGGCGCCGTTGCTAATTTCAGAAATTGCCTGTCGGCGTACACGCACGACCGGCACAGGCGGCCGATCGGTTATTTCCGGCCGGACCATTTGACGGGGCTTACCGGCGTGCACGCCCGTCTAACATTTAACCAACCCGTTGCCGGGCCACTCATTATCGGCGCCGGGCGACACTACGGCTTGGGCGCGCTAGCGGCGGTGGATGCGGAATAACCTTGGCTGGTATCGGCATAGCCATGGCGGGTGACGGCGGCATAAATACGGCGGCACGAATGCCGCCGCTAAGGCCAGCGGTTGACTGCGGGGCATATGCACATGAAACCGTATCCTGATAAAATTAACGACGTAGTCTTGGCGTTATGGCAGCTGACCAGTTTTACCGATGGCCGCGGCGAACTGGCCGCGACCCGCGCGTGGAAGGGCCACGATTGGGCGGCCCTGGACCGCTTGCACCGGAAAGGTTTGATTTCCGATCCGAGAAACAAGAATAAATCGGTCGTGTTTACCGATGCGGGCCGCCGGCGGGCCGAAGGGTTGTTCCACCAGTGGTTCCGCGACTGAGGCGATTGGGGGCGGCGTCGGCGCCGGGGCGGGGAGCGAACGGCATGATGGACCCGGTGTGTTGGCGCGGGCGGAGCCAGCGCCACTGGGCCCATTGGCACAGCCCGTAGCGGGAGTATCCATGTTAGCCCTTGTGGCGCTATCCGGCATTCAGGGTTACCTCTTTGACGTGCGTGAGTCGGGGGGTGGGCAGGCCCGTTCCCTGCGCCATCGATCATTCCGCATCCAGCTGACCGCCGAATGCATCGCGCTACGTTTGCTCCGGGCCGCCGAACCCTCCGCCGGGTGGGAGCGCCTCCTTTTCTGCGCCGCGGCCAAAACCTGCCTGGATTTCTCCGGGCTCAACGGAGGCGCGCTGGATGCCGTCCGCGATGCGGCTGCCGAGATCCAGCAAGCGCTTCTGGGCGAGACGCACGGGCGTCTCCGCCTGGCCGTGGCCTTCCAGGAACGGTCGGGGGACTTCGCGGCGGATATCGAGAAGGCGCAACAAAAACTTCGAGCCGAAAAACTTCGGTCTTGCGCCCTGGCCGCCATTCGTAATGGTCGCTGGACCGACGGCGGCCTGGTAATGCCGGAAGCCTGGAGCGCGGATCGCGGGGCGGAGGTGGACGCGGAACTCGGAAGGCAGCTCCTCCGGGCGAGGTGGATGGCCGTGGAAGTGGAAAAGCCCGGCGGACCCTCGCCCCTGGACGGTTGGCGGACGCTTGGAGTTCGCGTCCGGCTGCTAAACGACGAACCGGCGCCCTCGCCAGGCCTGCTGTCGTGCAGTAACCTTGCGCGGCCGGAAACGCCACCGAAACAGGTGCAGCGCCGGCTGTTCCACGTGCACCACCTCACGCGGCACGTGCCGCGCGGCCCGGACGGTGAACTCATCGAATTTGCGTCGCTGGCCGCCCGCGCCCGCGGGGCAGCCATGCTCGGTGTGCTGAAGGCCGATGCCGATTCACTCGGCGACGCCGTCCGGCGGTTGCCGGCCGGTGACGGCCCCGCGCGGCTCAAGGCCCTGAGCAACGCCCTGGACTGCTTCTTCGCGGAAACCCTCGAAGGGGAAATGGCATCCGCCGGCTCACCGTGGGCAAATATTTACACGGTCTACTCCGGCGGCGACGATCTGCTGGCGGTCGGACCGTGGGACCTCATATTGGATTTCGCCGGCCATATCCAGGAGCTCTTTACCCAGCGTTTCGGTCCAGGCGCTGCCGCGTCCCCTTCCCCTATTCCGCTGACCGTCAGCGCCGCGGTAACGATCGTCAAGCCCAAATACCCGCTGCATCTGGCTGCGCGGCAGGCCGACACGCTGCTCCAACGTGCGAAAAACGAATGCGCTCCGCGGGCTAGCCAACCCAAGGATCAGTGCTCCGCCCTGGGCCAACTTTGGAAATGGCGGGACCACGGCGCTATCGCCCGCACCGGCAAGCAACTCGCCGACTGGGTCCAAGGGGCGGGGAGTGGGCGTGCTGTGGTGGAGCGCGGCTGGCTGGGAACGCTGCTGGAGTTGGCGTTGCTGCGTGGCGGCCAGGCCGGACCAAAATATGCGGGCATCCCTCCAGCCGCCGCCACGTCCCGCCTCGCCTATCATGTCGAGCGGAACTGGCCCAGGAAAAAGGAGGACCCGCGGGACGATGTCGAGCGGGCGGGGAATGCCGCTCGTCAATGGATAGAAGACATCCTTAGTGAATTTGAACATCTTGAGAGCAGCCGCCGCCCCGATGCGGTTTTCTTGCTGGCTGTCGCGCGCTACGCTATACTGGCGACACGCCCCTCTTCGGATAAGGAGTAACCTGTGCCCAACTTCAACCCAGGCTCACGCCGGCCCGGCGGCGGCGGATTCCGTGACCCTGCAGGCCAGGGGGCGGACAAAGTCGCGGACCGCTGGCCGAACTACCTCGACGGCGGCTACTTCGATTCCCAGGGCAACCTGAAGGTTGAGTACGTCAGCCGCGAGAGGGTTGAGCCTCTCGCCCAGAAAATGTCCGGCCTGACTATTCACCAGCTACGCCGTTATTTTGGCCATTGCCGTGTTGTCGAGACCCGCCTGAAAGCCGGCGGCGCCTCGTGGGAAAGCATTCGGCCCGAGATTAAGAAGCTGGCTATTGCCGCCGCGGACGGGGCGGCCAAGGATCGGCCTAAAATCCCCGCTCTGTTCCACGACTTTATTCAGCGCAACACCGACGCGATCAAATCCAGGGATGACTTTCTCCGCGGCTTCCTGCCGCACTTCGAGGCCGTCGTTGGTTTTGGACAAGGCTATTTCAAGAAACAGAGGAACTGAGACATGAGGAAGATCGGCCATTATCTCATCAGCGGTGAAATCGAACTTCTTAGCGGCATGCGCATCGGCGGATCCGACGATGTACTCCAGATCGGCGGAACCGATCTGACCTGTATCAAGGACCCTGCCAGCGGCAGGCCGTACATCCCTGGATCGTCGCTTAAGGGGCGGATGCGCTCGGGCCTGGAGAAGTACCATGGGAAAGTCAGTGGCGGTGGCCGTGAGCCTTGTGGCTGCGCGCAGCCCGATTGCCCTGTCTGCCGCGTTTTCGGTCCCCACAAGAAGACCGACCACCAACTTGGCCCCACGCGCATCATTGTGCGCGACGCCCCGCTCTCGGGCGCGTCGTTCACCATAGAAAACAAGACGGAGTCCGTCAACCGGCGCGATACCGGCGCAGCTGAGCACCCGCGCACGGTGGAACGCGTGGCGGCGGGCGCCCGGTTCAAGCTGGAGATCGGCATCCAGGAATTCGACATCGACGTGGAGTTTTCTTATCCGGACGCCGACGGCAAGCAACTCCAAGGCCGCGAGGCCCTTGCTGAGGTCGTCTGGCACGCCCTGGATGAGGTGGAGCGCACGGGCGTCGGAGCCGGGACGGGCAAGGGCTATGGCCACATTAAAATTCACTGGGACGGCAAGCTTATTGAATGCAAGCGCACGAGCCGTGCCAAGTCATTTGTGGCGGCGCCATGTGCGGGTGGAAATGCGGCCGCATGAGGCTCTTCCGATTCCAGGTTCGTCCCTCTTCGCCGTGGCGCACGCCTTGGCAGGCTGATACGCTGCTCGGCGCCCTGTGCAGCACGTGCGCGCGCACACGCGGCCCGGATTTTCTCCGCCAGCGATTGATCGATCCCATGCTGGCCGGTGAGCCGCCTTTCGTATTATCGGACGCTTTCCCGGGCCATTTCCTGCCCCTGCCCGCCGTTCTGCGCCTGGCGCCGCTACTCCCCGGTACCAACCACAAGGCCTTCAAGCAGGCGCGCTGGATCCCGGCTGACATCTTCCACGCCGTCCGCGGTGGGCGGGCGGCCGCCCCGGAGCACTGCCTGGCCGACGCCGATTTCTTCACGGACGAGCCCCGCCGCCACAACACCCTTTCCCGCGCCAATGACGCCCCGTCGGCGGAAGGCGGCCTGTTCTCCCGCCCAGATTCCATGCTGGGCCAGACGGCGCCCGCCAACGGCGCAGATTCTTTGAGCATCTATGCACGCTGCCAGGCGGATGACGCGTTGGACCTGCTGCTGGACCTCTTCGGGGAGCTGTCGTTAACGGGTTTCGGTGCCGACATCGCTACTGGTCGCGGCCAATTCGCAATCATCGACGCACCGGCGCCCGTGCCCGATTTCGATACCCTGCCGCCAGGCTCCAATGCCGTTGTTTGTCTTTCCACTTTTCAGCCCGCTTCCGCCGACCCCACCGACGGTTGTTGGGAAGCGTTCCCTAAGTTCGGCAAAGTTGGTCCCGACCTCGGCCTGCCCGATGTGCGGAAACGCACCCTCATCATGTTTCGGCCCGGCGCCTGCTTCAAAACCGACGCCCCGCAGCGCCCGTTTCTCGGCCGCGCTCTGCCCATGGATCTCATCCTGCCCCCCGAAATCGCCGCGACCCTGCGCGGCCGAAGCATCGAAATCGTTCACCCGGCGTTTGGCCTTACGATACCCGCAAGGCTGTGTTGGCCGGAGGAAGCCATCGGATGACTACACCGAACCCGGAATCGGCCCAATATGTTCTTCTTATCTGCTCCGTCGGCGGTGCGCCCGAACCGATCGTGGAATCCCTGTTGCATTGGAAGCCCGTGGCCGTCCGTTTCATCGTCTCCCCACAGACACGCCAGCAGGTCGATGTCGTCCTCCGTTCCTACGCCGAGCGCGCCGGCCAGCCCCTTTCGCCCGGTTGCCA
This sequence comes from Planctomycetota bacterium, assembly GCA_021785435.1. Lineage (GTDB taxonomy): Bacteria > Planctomycetota > Phycisphaerae > WQYP01 > WQYP01 > JAKCCC01. The sequence goes on along the minus strand of JAJYFE010000132.1, from coordinate 4,226 downwards.
CGAATGTGTCCCCGTTGGTGATCCGCAGGACCTCGGTGGGGTTGTCACCGCGTTGCGTCCGCTTGCCAGCACCGTCGACGCATGGACCAGGCGTGGGAATGGCTACGGCGTCGTTGTGGACTTCACCGCCGGCACCAAGTGCATGTCCGCCGCTCTGGCCGTGGCCTCCCATCGCTGGTCGTGCCGGTTCTCTTATGTCGGTGGCGACCGTCGCTCCAAGGATGGCGTCGGCGTCGTTGAGTCCGGCGCTGAGCGCGTCGTCCGTTCCGCCAATCCGTGGGACGCATTCGGCTACGTGGTGGTTGAGGAGGCCGTCACCGTTTTCAACCACGGCAGCTACGCGGCGGCGGCGGCTCTGCTCGAGCAGGCGCTACGGTGCGCCACGGACCCGTCGGTCAAACGGGAACTCTCTACCCTCCAGGCCGTCACGGAGGCTTACGCAGCGTGGGACCGCTTCGACCACGCGACCGCGCAGGGCCGGTTTGCCGACGCTTTGAAGAACCGCAACGACCTGCTCGCGATGTTCACCGACCCGCGGGAACTGATCCTCAACCTGCAATGCGATCAAGCGCAGGTCACCGACTTGGCTGGCCAACGGCAACCGGCGCGGGTTTGGGTCGAAGATCTGCTTCGCAATGCCCGGCGGCGGGCGGTGGAATCACGCCACGATGACGCCGTCGCCCGCCTGTATCGTGCTTTTGAGGCCCTGGCCCAGGCGCGCCTGCGGGAAAGGTACGGCATTGCCGACACCAAGTCCGTCGCGCTGGAGAAGCTGCCCGATAAGCTACAACAGCAGTGGAAGGGGCGCGCATGTGATGGAAAGGTTTTCCTGGGTTTGCACGACGCCTATGCTGTCCTGTTGGACCTCGGCGACGAGCTCGGCCGGGAGTTCGCCGCGAAGGGCTTGGACGGCACGCAGTCGCCTCTGGTCGCCCGCAATCAGTCCATCCTCGCCCATGGGTTCCAACCCGTCGGTGAGCCGGCCTATTCCAAGCTTCATGCTAGCCTGTGCTCCCTGGGTTCATTTAGCGCCGCCGACCCACGGCCATGGCACCTGCCGGTTCCCCGTTAGGCAATGGCGGCTCGTGCATCCGCGTCTGGCCGCCTTGCGGATCAGGCGCGTTGGCGGCGGTGGACGCGGAATAATCTTGGCTGGTATCGGCATAGCCATGGTGGGTGACGGCGGCATGAATGCCGCCGCTACGACTTTCGGTTGCCAACCGGCCATTCTCCGCCGGGACGGTCCCATCCCCGGAAGAATCCGCCAGGCACTCTTATCGGACCTCACGCCACGGAAAGAAATCCCATTTTACTGGCCATATTAGCGGATATGTTCCGATAATTATATCGATATGACACTCACATTGTCGCATGTCGGAACGTGAGCGGCCCCCGGCCAACGGCCCAGGCCGGCACCGGTCGCGGGCCCCGCGGCCAGCCGCAAGGATGGTTTACGGGAGAGAAACAAAGATGGACGAATACCTCTGGCCAGCACGGCACGTCGCCGAATACGCATACTGCCCGCGCTTGTTTTATCTGATGGAAGTGGAGGGGGTCTATTTCCCCAACGCCGACACGGAGAAGGGCAAGGCGGTGCACAAGCGCGTGGACCGGCCCAGCCAGACTGTCGATGGCGCCGCGCCGGCGGGCGCGGGATCAGGGGCGGATAGCGCGGCGGATTCCACCCAGCCAAAAGCCGTCCGCAGTCTGGCCCTGACCAGTCAGAAACTTGGCCTGACCGCCACGCTGGATCTGGCGGAAATTTCCGGCAAGGTCGCCGTGCCGGTGGAATACCGCAAGGGCCGGCCGCGGAGCATTACGCCGGAACCGCCGCCCGATGACCCCGGGGAAATGGAACCGGAGGACCAGCCCGCGAACGCCGAGCCTTGGCCGACGGATCGTATTCAGGCGGCGTTGCAGACGCTGCTGCTGGAGGAGGCGGGGTACCGCGTTCCGAAGCTGATTTTTTATTACGCCGAGCCGCGCCGCCGCCTTGAACTGCCCGTGGTCGACGCCATCCGCCGGGAGGCGCTGGAAACGCTGCGGGCCGCCCGGGCCTGCGCCTCCGGCAAGCGACCGGCGCCGCTGGTAAATGACGCCAAATGTCCGCGCTGCTCGCTGCAGCCATTTTGTCTGCCGGATGAAGTTAATTTTGAACGGGCCAACGCCGTCAGCCCGCGGAAGCTCTGGCCGCCGCGGGATGATGCGATTCACCTGGTGGCCCAGCGGGAGGGAATTCACATCGGCGTGCGGGGAATGGCGCTGCGACTGACCGATCAAGACGGCCGGCTGGTCCGCGAAATACCGCTGGCCAACCTGGAAGCGCTGGGCGTCTTGGGCGGGGTGCAGGTCTCCACGCAGGCCTTGTGCGCCTTGGCGGCGCGGAATATTCCCGTGGCCTTCCTATCCTCCGCGGGCCGCCTGATCACCATGACGGATCCGATGCATCCAGTCAGCGCCCTGATTCGCCAGGCGCAAGTACAGAAGTTTCAGAGAACAGAGTTGGCCCTGGAATTGTCACGCGCCTTGGTGGCCGCCAAGATCGCCAATCAGCGCACTATCCTCATGCGCAACCGGGCGGACCTGGCCCCGCGGGCGGCGGACGAATTGCACGACCTGGCGGTGCGGACGGCCAGCGGCGCGGCCCTGGACGGGTTGTTGGGACTGGAAGGACAGGCGGCGGCCATCTACTTCGGTAATTTCGGGGCCATTTTTCATCCGCCATTTTCCGAACGGTTTAACGCCTATGGCCGCCAACGCCGGCCGCCGCCGGACCCGGTCAACGCGGTGCTTTCCTGGGGCTACACGATGCTGGTGCACGAGGCGGTCTCCGCGTTGCGCCTGGCGGGTCTGGAACCCATGCTGGGGGCGTTTCATAAGCCGCGGCCCGGCAAGCCGGCGCTGGCCCTGGACCTGATGGAGCCGTTCCGGCCGCTGATCGCGGATTCCATCGCCATATCGACGCTGAACCGCGGCGAACTGGGGGAAGGGCACTTTGCCCAGACCGCCGCCGGCTGCGCGCTCACGGAGGCGGGGCGGGGCGCCTTTTTTAGCGCTTGGGGCCGGCGCCTGGACACGGAGGTGACGCATCCGGTGTTCGGCTACCGCTTGAGTTACCGGCGGATGATGATGCTGCACGCCCGCATGATCGCGGCGTGGCTGATCGGGGATATTGACACGCTTTCATTTTTAACGACACGGTGAGCGACGGAGGGAGGGGGACGCGATGCGGCGATGCTATCTGGTGTGCTACGATATCTCGGATCCGAAGCGCTGGCGGCGGGTGTTCAAGGCCATGAAAGGTTTTGGCGAACACTGGCAGTATTCCGTTTTTTTCTGCGTATTGAAGGAAATTGATCGCGTGCGGATGCAAAGTGAACTGGAGGCGGAACTGAACCTGAAAGCGGATCAGACGATTATTGTTGATCTGGGCGCCGATGAAGAATCGGCCCGTGAGGCGGTGGTGGTCTTGGGAGAAAGTTTGCCCAAGGCTCCAATGGGCATGGTGGTGGTTTGACACGACGCAGTATAATAAACGGGTTAAGGCGCCTGCGCCCCCGGGGCGGCGGGGCGCTGGAGATGTGGGGGCGCAGCCTCAAAAGGCGGCCAGCTACGCGGACCAAGCTTGCCGAGGTGGCGTGCTCTTTGAAAAGTGGATACGCGAGTGTGATGGTTCCGGTGGGGGCCACCGGCCATGCTCGCGGAGTGTTAAACGGTGGCTGGAGTTGGTGTTATGACTTTGGAAGCCTTGGAGAGCAGGCAGCGCCGGCCAGGGCGGCGCAGCGTGCTCGCAATCGAGGGCATAAAGTCGTGTGGCGCCGGTCGTTGCGAGGCAGGCCTTTTCCGCGGCTCGTGAGCCGCGGCCCCATTGAAGCTGACACGTACCGTTCTTGGCGGCAGTATCAAAGCCTTTTCCGCGGCTCGTGAGCCGCGGCCCCATTGAAGCATCGACCAGTTGGCCACCTGCGTGACGGTGTAGCCTTTTCCGCGGCTCGTGAGCCGCGGCCCCATTGAAGCTCATATCGGGCTCTGTCCTCACGCATTTTATTAGCTTTTCCGCGGCTCGTGAGCCGCGGCCCCATTGAAGCATATCGAGCGGGTGAAGGATGCCGCGGTGGTCCATTTTTCCGCGGCTCGTGAGCCGCGGCCCCATTGAAGCCTTCCCGAATAAATTCCTCTACCAAGGCGTAAATCTTTTCCGCGGCTCGTGAGCCGCGGCCCCATTG
>JAJYFE010000131.1 GCA_021785435.1 Planctomycetota bacterium | reverse complement strand
GGTTAAACGCCAAATACGTGGCCTGCCACGGACCGGCTGACTGCGCCGCAACCGAATAGATAGCCGCCGACTTGTCAGCGGTGGTGCATGGGATTGTACACACCACGCCGCGGATCACATCCCGCAGCGCCGCGTTTTCACCGGTCAGCCCACCGCCTGCAAGCCGGCGGCTATATGCCCGACCGGTCACCGGGTGTTGATATCACCCGTCGGCCCGCATGCCGGCGCAAAGGCGAGGCCGAGGCGCTTCCAGGCCTCGAGGCGCTGGCCCGCGGCCAGGATGCGGCGGCGGGCTGGGCCTCGTGGATACTGGGCCACCATTGTGGCACTCACGCCTCGGCGCACCGAGGCGATCAAGCACTGGACGCTTGCCGTTACTTGTTGCCCGAGGCGGGAGATATCTGGGCGTCCCTCATCAGCAACCCAATCTCCACGTTGATGAGCCGTGAATGGTTACGGAAAACCCTTGAAGCCATAGCACCGCCAAACCACAAGAGTTTTCATGCGCACGCCGCGGTAGTACACCGGGATCAGCCGCGCATGCCCCATCCGGCGAAAGGCCGGTTGGATCCAGTGCTTCAATACACCGCTGGAGAAAGCGCCGGTGAGCACGGCATTGCGTCCCTGGTAACGGAGTTTGCCGGTCCGCGGATTGATCTGGTCCAGGCCCGGCCAGAGATTAAACTGGGTTTTTGGACCGCCGCCCAGGGATTCAATACAGAATACAAACGGATGCCCCGGCAGATAAAAGGAAAGGGAACTGGCCGTGTCCCAGCGATTGGAGATCACCAGCGGCCAATGCCCGTCCTGTCGCCCCATGGATCGCCGCACGCCCTGAATCGCCGCCCCCCGCGCCTTTAAGCCATGCAAGCGGGCCGCCGGGTCCCATTTTTGCGGCGGCCAGCGGCCGTTGGAATCCCATTTTGCGACCAGGGGATACAACCGCTGCGTATTTTCGCCGAATACGAACAAGGCGAAACCAACCGCCACGGCCGCCACCAGCCAGCGGCGGTAGGCGCGGTTCTTTTCCGGCTGGTTCCAACGGCGGGTGGCGATACCGGCCAGTATAATCATCGCCGTGAAATAACCGGCGGCCGGCCAGTTCGGCTGCACTTTGCTCCAAAAGCTCAGCACGAAATAAAAGCCGAAAATGGGCAGCGCCAACGACAGTAGAAAACACCACGGTGCCGTGACCTGGGGATCGTCGTGGCGGCGAGAGATCAAAATGGCGTCGATGGCCGCCAGCACCAACAGAACAAACATAATGCCGGCCGCGATTCCCACTTGGGAGCCGATATACAGCAACACATGCCCTGGCATTTCGCGCAGATGGGTCAGAATATGGGCGGTGGGGCCTATTCCACCTTCGGCGCCGATCGCGCGGAACATCGGCCAACCATGGGCCGCGTTCCAGAGCAACGTGGGTACTTGCAATACCAAGGCCAGCAGCAAAGCCCCGGCGCTATGCCAGGTGGCCAGTTGGCGGCGCAAGTAGCGGTTGGACCATGCCGCGATAGCCAGGGACGGCGGCAGAAACAGCAGCACCGGTTTAACCAGCATCCCCAGGCCGATCAAGACTCCGGCGGCGTACAGCCAGGCCGGCCGTGCGGGCGAAGACGGGGGACCATTTTTTGCGGTCAGCGCGGCTGGGCTCTGCTGCGGTCTGCCGTAGGTCGCCGGGGCGACTAAACGGCTCCGTCCCCAGGCGGACTTAGGTGGTGTACCCGAGTGTTCCAACGCCGCTGAAAAACGATCAGGCCGCAGGGTGCTGGTCGAGCGCGGTTCTACCGCCATCCAAAGGCACAACGTCGCCATCGCCCAGGCACAGTACATCGGCGAGTCGATGGTTATCAGCAGACTGCCGACGGCGAAGACCGGCATACCCGCGGAAAGCACCATGACCATCAGCGCGCTCCGATCGTCCCGGAATATCCGCCGCGCCAGCAGCAGGCTCATCAGCCCGCTGATGAAGGCGAAAATTACCGCGGGCGTGCGAATCACAGGCATCGTGGCATGGGCTTGTCCGAACCACCGCCCCACCGTCACGGCCGCATGAATGATCCAGGCGATGCCCGGCCCTTTCGTGTAATAGCCCCACGCCAGATGCCGGGACCAGAGCCAGTAGAAACTCTCATCTTCGGACAGATCAAACGGACAGTGATGATAGAGAAAAAGCAGATTACTGATAAGTCCAAGGGCTAATATCCCCCCCGCCAGTCCGAGGCACCACGGACGTTTGATCCAGACGGACTCGGCAGGCACGGGCATAACCGGATGGCGCGGATCAGGCATGGGAACTTTCAACAAAGCTGGCCAGGCGTCTGCCGTCGGCACAGCCCGGGGAGCGCTGTTAACCCGGCCACAGCGGACCTAACTTACGCTTGGCCGCGGCGGATATTTCTTTCTGATCCGACCAGATGGCCAGCTCCAAGGCCCGATGCGCCGGCAAGGTTTCTTCCCGCGCCGCCCAGATCCGCGGCAAAGCAGCGCGGATCAGGGCCACCGCGTTCTCCGCGCCGTACCGGAGATTGCCGCGGATCTCCTGGAGCAACGCGCCAGCGTCGTCCCCACGACCGGCACGTTGCACCTTCCAACAATCGTAGTCGGTCACCAAGGCGATGCAAGCATAGCTGATCTGCGCTTCGCGGGCGAGCCGGGCCTCCGGCAGCAGGGTCATGCCGATGACGTCGGCGCCCCAGCTTCGGTACAGGCGCGATTCGGCCCGTGTCGAAAACGACGGTCCCTCCATGCACAGATACGTGCCGCGCGGATGCACCTTCACCGCCGGTCCCAAAGCGCCGCGGCTGGCATAGATCCGGCGGCGCAGCGTTTCGCAGACCGGCTCGGCGAACGCCACGTGCACCGCGGCGGCGTCAAAGAAGCTGCGCGGCCGCTGGAGTGTGCGATCAATGGCCTGATCCACGAGCACCAATTCCCGCGGCGCGATACCCGGGCGCAGGGAACCGACGGCGCCGGTGGCCAGAATCCAGCGGCAACCCAGTGCTTTCAAGGCGAAGATGTTGGCGCGATAGGGAACGGCGCCGGGGGGATAGATGTGGCCCCGCCCATGCCGCGCCAAGATAGCCAAGGGAATGCCCCGCCACTGGGCTAACACCGGCGCCGCGGCCGGCGGGCCGAACGGTGTGTGCACCGACACTGGTTCCGCACCCCCGGATCCCAGCAAACCTTCGTCCAGGCCGCTGCCGCCAATGATGCCGATGCGCGGCGGAAGTGTCGCGGGCATAAGCTTACCTTTCGACGTAACCGTTCCGGGGCTGCAACCGCCCCCGGGGCTGCAGTTTAAGTCGCCCACGGCGACCTTGGGGCTATAAGGCGGTGCTTGTCTGCCAAAGGAGGGCGACTCGACAAAGTCCTGGTCGCCATGGGCGACGCGAGCTGCCCGATCGGCGCGGACAACTAAACGGCCGCGGCGGGGCAGGACCGCGCCCAGCACCGCGGCCCACCAACGGTTACCTTTCGACCAACCGCCCACAGCCGGCGGTTAGCCCCAACCGTTCACCACCCGGCGCACAAAGGGCGCGGCGCGCGAAGGAAAATAGCCGTGCCCGGCGCGTTTATCTGGCTTCGGCCGCAGGCTTCGTGGCCACTTCCGACAGCCCCGCTTCCAGCGCCTCGGTGATCTGGTCCACGGAATGGAATACCTGCTGCTCGATCCGGGCGATCTTGGCCAGACGGCGGGTATGCCGGCCCTCCTCAAATGGTGTTTTCAGCCAGGTCAGCGTGATGCGTTTAATCAGTTCCTCACCGAGCAGATCTGCCGCCAGGCAAAGCACATTGGCGTTGTTGTAACGCCGCGATATTTCGGCGGTCAATTCATCATGGCATACGGCCGCCCGGATGCCCGGCAGTTTATTGGCCACCAGAGACATGCCGATGCCGCTGCCGTCGATCAGAATCGCTCGCTCCGCCTCGCGACGTACGACCGCCAGAGAGGCGGGCAAGGCGCGGTCGGGGTAGTCACAAGGCTTAAGTTCCGTCGCACCGTAATCCCGCACCTGATAGCCGGCGCCATGCAGGTACAACAGCAGTTGCCCCTTGGCGTGAAAGCCCCGATGATCCGCCGCCAGCGCGATCTTCATAGCCACATTTCCTCCAGCCGCCGGCGGAGCAACGCCTCCAGTCGCCGGGCGGTTTGCCGATAAACCGCAAGCGACCCGCCAACGGGGTCGGCGATATCCGCCTGCGCATCCAGCCGAAACGTCTTCCCGGCCGCCCCGGGCCACCGCTCCAGAATCTCCCGGTGCTGGGCCTCGGTCATTGTATAAACCAGATCCGCGCGCCGCAATAAATCGTCGGTGAGCAGCCGGGACCGATGGGCGGATATATCAACACCCATTTCCTGGGCCGCGCGCACCGCTTCCGCGCTGGCGGTCGCACCGGACATGGCGGCCAGTCCGGCTGATTCGATAAACACCCGTTGCCGCGCCAAGCGGGCAGCTCGCGTCGCCCCTGGCGACCAGGACTTTGTTGAGTCGCCTTCCGCGGCAACTCGCCTTGTCGAGTCGCCTTCTTCGGCGACCGGTGCGATCCGCTCCGGGGATCGCACCGTGCCGGCGTCACCGGGGGGGACCAACGCCCCGGCCTGCGGAGTACCCGACGGGCCAAGTCGTTCGGCCAGCAGCCGAGCGGCGAGTCCCGCCGCCAACGGCGAGCGGCAGGTGTTCCCGCTGCACACAAACAGCACCACCTGATCGGCCATCCGTTGGACAAAGCGTTCCGCGATGGCGCCTTCCCGCAGGACCCGCACGGCGTCCGCTTCGATGCGCACCAGCGTGGAAGGATGCCGATAGCGCGTCCGCCCACCATCCACCAGCAGGGCCAGATGCCCCCGCACCCGCGGGGAGATATCCGCCGCCTCCTCCGCAGCGCGCCCCGCGGGGCCGGCCGCGGATATCACGGTCACGGGATCGCCCACGCTCGCCAAAATCGCACGCAGGATGTCATCCTCCGGACAGCGCAGCGTCAGATGTCCGGCCCCAACCATTTCGGCCGCCGTCACCGGTCCTACGCGCTGCTGCAGACGCTGGCAATCCGCCGCAGTCGCAGGCACCTGCAGCGCCACCGGACCGGGCCACGCCTTGCGCATCAGCCGCCGCGCCAGCAACGGCAGATCCGGCAACACGGCCAGCGCTGCGGCACGGTCCGCCACATGCCAGACCCATCCGCTCCCCGCCGTCTCGGTACGCCGCCCGCGCAACGGGGTCAATTGCTCCAGCGCGTCGCGCTGCGTCAGCAGGGCTGCAATGCCGTAGACCGTTTCCGTCGGCAGGCCGACCAGCCGGCCCGCGTGCAGCGCCTCTGTCACCCGGCGGACGGTCGCCGGATCCCCGCTGGAAATAATTGGGTTGGACGCGCTCATCTCGCCTTGTTGAGTCGCCTTCTTCGGCGACCTGTCGCAGGGTCGCTCCGGTGACTTACACATAAGTTTAGGCGCCGGCGCGTCGCCGAAGAGGGCGACTTGGCAACGTCTCGCCAGTTCGCCTTGTCGAATCGCCCTCTTCGGCGATCTGCGAGTCGCCCCCCGGCGACCTGCTCGGTCGCCGCGGCGAGGCGAGCCGACCGCGGATCATCGTTTGTCCGGATAAAACGTGTTGTAGAACAAACCGTAGTTGGTCCGGACCATGTTACACAGATCCCGTCCCAGCACTTCCACAAAATCCGGCGTCACCGGCTCGACCTTCGGCCGGATCCGATGATCCCCGTAAATGGTGTGATATTGATCGTTTTCGTGCGTGGCCTGCGCGACCTGGTTGAAGTTATGTTCAAACCAGGGTTCACCGAGATATTTATATACATTTTCCAGAACCTCGCGCGGCCGCGAGGTTAAATCCTCGAAGCGCACGATATGCAGATGCCGAAGCACGCCGGTTTGAATGGTCTCGATCAGGCGGGCCACGGCGATGCCCACCGGCGGACCGTTCAACCAGCGCATTACCCGGTTGTTCACGGTAATCATGGTAAGCGAACCGGTCACTTCATCCTGATCCGCCCGGTCGCGGTTCTTGCGGAACAATTTTTCCATGGACGCCAGAATGGCGCGCAGATCCCGGATGCACACGATGAATTTCGGATCGGGGTGAAAGCGCTGGATCCAGTCGTAATAGTGAAACCAACTGCGGCATTTGTCGATGCACACGGGCTTGTCGGTAACGCCCTCGTAAAATCCGTTCAGGCCGTAGTGGCAATAACTCAGGAAGCCGGCCTGCATCAGGTCGGCGTCCTGGGCCTTAAATTCAGCCAGCTCGGTATAGAATTTCCGTGACGCCAGCAGCAGGTCGATAACCGCGCTCGTGGGAGTGCAGTAGAATCGCGGATTCTGGGCCAGAATATTCTGCAGCAACGTGGAGCCTGAACGGGGCAGGGAGGCGTTGAAATAGATCTTTTTGGAAAACATAAACACTCCTTTCGTCGCCACAGCGACTCCAATCTCGGAGTCGCTACGGTGACAAATCCCGCCCGTTCGCCTCGCCTTGCCGTCTCCTGGCGGCGACCATCGGGAGACTGGCCGGGTCTATCGCCCCCTGGCGACCGAGATGGCGATCCATAGGGCGGATTATAAACGCAATTTTCGATTTGGCTACAATCCAACTCGCGTCGCCCCTGGCGACCTGGACTTTGTCGGGTCGCCCTCTTCGGCAGCCAGAGGCCGGGTTACCCGCGGCGACATTGCGACTTCGCCGGACTGTGATACAAATGACCAAACCATGACGAATCCAACGCCCGCTAAAATAGTCTGGACGGTCGGCGAATTGCTGACCCGGACCCATGAGTTCTTCGCACGCCAGGGCGTCGCGGAGGCTCGCCTATCGGCGGAATTGCTGCTGGCCCATGTTCTGGCCTGTACACGGCTGGAGCTATACACCCGTTTTGAGCGAACGGTTTCGCCAGCGGACATCGCAGCGTTCCGGGAATTGGTGCGCCGGCGCCGGGACAAGATGCCGGTGGCCTACCTGATTGGGCAGGCCTGGTTTTACTCGCTGGAGTTTGAGGTTTCGCCTGCCGTGCTCATTCCGCGACCGGAAACGGAAACCCTGGTGGAACAAACCATTCAACTGGCCCGCCAGGCACCGGCCCAGACCCAAGTTCGAATACTGGAATTGGGCGTCGGTAGTGGCTGCATCGCTATCGCTTTGGCCAAAAATTTTCCCACAGCTCAGTTAACGGGCACCGAATGTAGCGCCGCCGCGCTGGATCTGGCTGCTAAGAACGCCCGGCGACATGGCGTGGTGGAGCGGGTACGCTTCCTCCAGGGAGATCTCTTCGCACCGCTGGAGGCGCTGCCGCCAACGCCCCGGTTTCATATCACGGTTTCCAATCCACCCTACATTCCTACGGCCCAACTCGACACGCTGATGCCGGAAGTGAGCGGATATGAACCCAGGATCGCCCTGGATGGCGGCGCCGACGGCCTGGCGTTCTACCGACGCATCGCGGCGGAAGTCCCGCGGTGGCTGGAGCCCGATGGAGTCGTGCTCGTGGAAACGGCGTTCGATCAGACCCCGGCGGTGGAGCGGATTTTTAGCCAGACCCGGTGGTATGCAGCGACGCGGATTATCGCCGACGCCGCCGGCCACCCCCGCTGCGTGCTGGCTAGACGCGGCCCCGACTGTCCCCCCAACCGTTAAGCGGTTCGCCGTTATTTAACCGATTTCGGGCGCGTCGCGGCGGGCGCCTGGCGCACCACGGGTCGCCGAAGAGGGCGACTCGACGAGGCCGGCGGAGACGGGCGCAAGGCGGAAAGCGTGGGAAAAACCTGATTTACCGCTTGGGTCGACACCAGGTAGATGGCCGGCCATTGGGGCATCTTGACTGGCGTCAGACCGTTCTTCAACGGTTTTCCAAAAGCAATTTTCAGATTGTGAATCTGGCCGGGGATATGCACCGTCAGGCTGCGCTGCGCCGGTGCCAGGGCCAGGGTTTTCAAATTGACGCTCGGCGACAGGAATTTTTTCGCCCGCAATTTACCGATCCGTTTAAGCAGTTTCCGCACCCGGCTGGACATGGCGGGCAGAGGCGCAGAGCCGTTAAAAGTCGCATGCGCCGGCCCGCCGGTCGGTCTGGTTAGCGCTGTTCCGATCAGCCATTGGGCCTTCGTCGCGGATTGGGCGACAGTCTTGGCCGCCGGTCTGGTGGTGACTGTCACCGGGGCTTTTCTGACCGCCTTTTTCACCGCCGGTTTAGCCGCCTGGGCCGGATGGAACACAAGATACAACCTCGCCGGCGTCTCCGCCGATACGCCGGTGCGGCGCCGCAGCACCACCTCCGTAGCGTGGCGCACTTCAGCCCGGGTTAGCCGGGCATCGCGCAGCGCCGCGAAAGATTTATCAACCCCGGTGAAGGTGGACTTGGATACCACGGCCAGAGCGGGATTCGCGCTGCTGTACACGTAAAGGAACTTATCCGTCAGGTCGGTATACCGGCCGAACCGCACCACCAGCGGCGGTGGCGCCGAGGGTTTCGCCTGCGCGGGGTGCGCTGCCTTCACCGCCGGCTTGACTGCGGGCTGGAGAGCGCGAAAATCAATCGTGATCGTCAGTGGACCATTTTGCAGCCCGGCAGAGGACTGCGGCAAGGATGAAAAACGGTGCGCTGTTAACAGTTGCACGTTGCTAAGCCAATTATTCACTCGACCTTTGTTCGCCGGCGCCAAATAGGGCCTGGTCAGCAACCAGCCGTGGTGATGACGCATAATCTTCAACCGTCCGGCGGGCGTTTGAATTTCAATGGCGGCGACCGTATGGGTGTGGAAACGCGTCAGGCTGCGGCTGCGAAACGTATTCGGTGAGCGCTCCAGGCGCTTGAACCAGGCGCTATCCACCGTATCGATGTAACCATGCTCCCGGCCGGAGGGGCGCACGAGCAGCCGCCCTTGGGCGTTGAACCGGCCGATCTCCAGGCGGTAGATTTTCCCCGCTTTGTCGCGCATCGTCAGCACGGCCCGCGGCGGCGCCAACCCCGCACCCTGCAACGAATCGGGCCCTCGGCGGGCCAGAGCTACATGATACGGCCAGGACAACTTCCGCAGGGTGCTTAGCAGGTCCTGCACTTTATAATCCCTGGCCCAGGCGTGCCTCGGGCTGGTCATGAACCAATGCGTGCCGTGACGAACCAGCGTTAAACGGCGACCGTGCCCGACCTGGAAACTCAATTCCGAGATCGGGCCGGGCGCCGGGGCAAAGACCAATCGATTCGGATGATGCGGCGGGGATGCCGGTCGCTGGGATAGATAGATCACGGCACCGGCCAGCACCACCGCTACCAACAACATCGCCAGGGTCAACTTTTGGTTCATTCGTGGCACCTTTTAGGTTTTAGGTTCTAGGTTCCAGCTGTTAGCTTCAAAGTCCAGGTTTCAGGCCTCCGGCTCCGGCGATTCGTCGCGGGCCTTAGGCCGCGGCCTGGCGAACACCCGGCATTCACCGTCCGGGCTGGGCGGTGGCGCAGGCGACATCCGCCATTGGCAGCTATAACCTAAGCAGGACTGCGGAATCAATGCCGTGGTTGACGGTGGTTGTGGTGCGGACCTCCAGGTCTGCTGATCCGTCGCCCGACGGCTGGGGTGAATCCCTATGGATTCATGCTGCGTTCCTGCTTAGAAATCCTACACTTTCCGCCGCTTCAGAAACACCATCAACCCGCAGGCCACGGCCAGCAGCGCCGGTCCAATGAAACTGATCAACCGCACCAGCGTATCCGTGCTCGGGGACAGGCGGGCGATGCGCATGGCCACCGTAGCGCGGGGGCCGGCCGCAATCAAGTTCGCTTCATGGGCCAGCCAGTAGATGCTGTTCATGAATAATTCCGCGTTGCCGGGAAAGCTGGCCACCACCACCGGCTGACCGCCGGAAAAACTTAGTTGACCGCTTTCGAGTAGATCGTTGGCGACAAACAACGGGTTACCGATCGCCACCACCCGGCTGGCTCCTTTTTGCGCCATCGCCGCTACCGGCACCGGCGCAGGAAGGTCCGCGCTGGGGTCAAAGGTCGCTTTCTGCGTTTGCGTGGTCGCCCATACCGAAGGGGAATCCGGGCTGCGCACCAGCACCTGCGCCGTAACGCCCTTCGGCGGCGTGGACATCGGGGCCAATACGGTCGGAGCCATGAGGTAGGCGCCGTTCTGCACCGGGTAACTGACGAAAATGCTGCGCAGTGATTGAATCGGCTTGCTGATAACCGTGGCCGGGTAGCTGGACACCGTAAACTGCGGCGCTGCCACATAGGCCCCCGGCTCCACCTGCTGTCGCTGGACCACGGTATACAGCGAACGCAGGCGGATGCCATAGCCGGCCAGCGTGCTCTTGAACGGAATCTGCCCCTGCATCGACATCATCATCTGCGGCGACGCGGCGCCTACGAGAAACAACGCATCTCCACCGGCGGCCAGGTGTTTATTGATCTGCTGTTCCAAGGGCCCGTACGGCATCAAGCCGTACATGGCTTGCGGCCCACTGGCCGGCAAATCCACCACCACCCAGATCACGCCCTTACCGCTGGCGGGGGGAGGACCGGCTTGCGGCATCTGGGGATTCGGCGACTGCGGCGACCATTGATACACGCGAAAGTTGCCGCGGCGCAATCGTCTGGCGATATGACTCAACGGTCCCCCGGCGGAAATAAGATTCTCCGGGTCGATGCTGACGAACACCACTTTCGGCCGATGTTTCTGCATCAACGACAGCAACGCGGCGTCCACCGCTTCCTCGCCCTCAAACAGATACCGCACCCGGCCGCTCACGGATTTTCGCGGCACGAACAGCGTGCTGGCGGCAATCACTTTCACACGGTGCGGCCCCATCACCAGCAGACAATCCGCCCTGAGCCGGCGCAAAGTCCCGCCGGATTTGACCGGCTTTAGCGCTTTTAACTCGGCCTCATATTGCCCTATTATTTTCGCCTCTTTCCGCATGGCCGTCCGCCGCTGGGCCAGCCACCGCTGCAACGCCGGACTAAACCGCGCCCGAAATCCTTTCGCCGCCGCGGTGACCAGGTTGGCGTGCACATTGTCCAGCGCCTCGCGCCATAGCTTCACCAAACTCGGCCAGTCGGGCAAGGTGGCGCGCATCTTGCGCACCAGGCGCCGCCGGGTCTGGCCCAGCAGTTGCGGCATATTTTGCGAGAAAGCGTCCACCAGAACGGCGTAGTTGACTTCCTGCGACCGGTTGCCCTTTATTGCGGCCTGCCCGGCCAGCGCGGTAATGGCCGTGGCCTGGGTTTTCAAAAACGCCTGGATTTGGGCCGCCTGGGCGGCGGATTTCAGCAGGCTGGCCCGGTAGCCGTGGAATTGATTGCCAATGCGGCGACGCAACTGCTGCATCAGGGCGCGGTGGGAACGCGGCTGGTAGGCTTTCACCCGCGGACACGCCCACATGTATTCCTGGATGAGTTGGCGCACTCTGGCGCCGCGGGCCTGCTCCAGGGGATCCGCCTGCGGACCGGTGGGAAAAAGGTTGACCAGATAATAGGTTTTGCCGCCCCGCTGCACCAGCCGCAACAGCCGGTGCGTGCGGGGCGCCAGGGAATAGATGCCGCCGGTGGTGCAGTCTTTGCGGACGTTGAACCTGGCGGTCAGCCAGTCCACCAGCCCCACCACCACGACCACGGCCCCCACCAGAATCGCGGTATTCGAGCCATAGCGCCACCAGCGTTGGCGAACCGTCAGTCCTCCCTCCGGCCCCGCCCCGGAAGAGGGCTCGGCCGGCTTGTTTTGCAAAAGCCCTTGGCCGGCTGGCCCAGCCGCCGTTTCATCCGTCCCTGGCTGCCCGGGCTTTTTATTATCCGCCATAATCAATTTAACTCCCCGTTCCGATCTTGGCTCTTTATGTTTTACCCTGTACTTTTCGTTTTTTACTTTTTATTTCATGGCTACCGCCATTTGCGGCTCTCCAGGACCACATAGGTCAAAAATAAAAACAGAAACGTGCCCGTGACGAAATAGGCCACATGTTCAGTGCCAATCAGCCCGCGCGAAAAACCCACCATGTGAGGTTCAATGGCCAGGTAATTCAGAAACCGCCGCAGCTCCACCGCCCAGCCCCAGGAACGGCTTAAGTACGCACCCAACAGAAACGCCACCGCCTGGCAAAGAATACCCAGCGCCACCAGGGTCATCGTGCCGCTCATCACCGCGACAATCTGGTGCTGGGTCAGAGAGGAAAAGAACAAGCCGATCGAAACCATCAAGGCCCCCATGAGCAGCAG
>JAJYFE010000009.1 GCA_021785435.1 Planctomycetota bacterium | reverse complement strand
CCCCAGCGACTCGTTGTAGAGCCGACGCCCCCGTCGGCTAATCCTTGGCCCTGTAGAGCCGACGCCCTCGTCGGCTGGTCGTCGGCCGATGGGGGCATCGGCACTACAACCTGGTCGTTAGCCGATGCGGGCATCGGCATTACCCGATGAGGGCATCGACGCTACGACGGCGAATTGACACCTGTCCGCCCGTACGTTATATCTTTCCCCAGCGACTCGTTGTAGAGCCGACGCCCCCGTCGGCTGGTCGTCGGCCGATGAAGGCATCGGCACTACGCCATGGGGGCATCCACGCCGATGGGGGCATCGACGCTACACCGTGGGGGTATCTACGTCGACGAGAGCCCGGGCTCCGCGGTGGAGAACGCTTAACATGGTCGTCCTCAAGCCACCCTACGCCCACTATCGCCGCAACCTGCCCCATTGGCAACATGGCGGCGCGGCGATTTATCTGACTTTTTGCACCCTCGACCGCTTCGAGCTTCCGCCACCGGCACGCCAGCTTGTTCTGGGCCATTGCCTTCATGACCACAACCAAAAACTGTACCTCCACTGTGCGGTGGTGATGCCCGACCACGTCCATCTCTTATTGAACCCTTGGCCGAACGCAACAGGGGAATTCCATTGTCTTGCGGAAATAACCAAGTCAATCAAAGGCGCCTCGGCCCACAGTGTCAACCGTTTGTTGGGTCGCAAAGGCCCGTTGTGGCAACACGAATCCTTCGACCACCTGCTTCGGGCTAACGAGCGCGGCGGTGATGTCGTCGAATACATCCGGCAAAATCCGGTGCGCAAGGGAATTGCCACCCGGCCGGAAGACTACCCATGGTTCTGGCTTAATCCGGGAATCGCGCCGCCACGCCGATGAGATCATCGGCACTACGCCGCGGCCGATCGTCGTAGCGCCGACGCCCTCGTCGGCTAATCCTTGGCCCTGTAGAGCCGACGCCCTCGTCGGCTGGTCGTCGGCCGATGGGGGCATCGGCACTACGCCATGGGGACATCCACGCCGATGGGGGCATCGGCACTACAACCCGGTCGTTAGCCGATGAGGGCATCGGCACTACCCGATGGGGGCATCGGCACTACCACGGCGAATTGACACTTGGCCGGCCGTACGTTATATCTTTCCCCAGCGACTCATCAACCGTTGGCGTCAGGGAAGAACGGGGAAAGCTTTAGAAAGGAACCCACCATGCCCTGTGGCGATTTCAGAGCGCAATCCGTAGCCGTATCCAAAGCCGTATCCAATGAATTTCAACACGCCGCGGCTCGGCGGCGAACTTCTGGCCGCCCATCGGCCACCGCGCGCCGCCTGGGGCGCCGCGCCCTGCTCTTAGCGGCCGGCTGCGCCGTCGGTGCCGCCGTTCTGCCGGGCCACGCCCGCGCCTCCTACGACCCAGCTCAACTCGCCACCACCGGCGCGGCGCCCCTGAGCTACAACTGGGCCGGCTACGCCAACACGGGTTCCCCGGGTCAAACTTTCAGTTACGTCGCCGGTTCCTGGACCGTGCCCACCGTAACCGCCTCGCCGTTTTCCCCCAGCAGTTATTCAGCTTTCTGGGTGGGCTTGGACGGCTACAGCTCCAACTCGGTGGAGCAGACCGGTATAGCCGCCGACGTTACCAATGGCGTGACCCACTATTCCGCGTGGTGGGAAATGTATCCCAACGCGCCGGTGACCATCACCAGTGTCAACGTGTCGCCCGGCGACCAGATGAGCGCCTCCGTAACGTACCTCGGAAGCAACAGCTACCAACTGGTCCTTAATGATGTGACAACCCGGCATGATTTCAGCGTAACGGTCGCCGGCTCCAATGATGCGCGCTCCTCGGCGGAATGGATCGCCGAGGCGCCGGCGAGCTACGGTGGCATTCTGCCGCTGGCGGACTTCGGCACGGTGAATTTCTCCAACGCTTCGACCACCCTGGATGGAACCCCCGGTGTCATCAGCGACTTTCCGTACGCCCGGATGGATCTGCTGCCCACCTATGCGCTCCTTGGCGCGACCACCTCGGCCCTGAACGGCACCGGCGACGGATTCTCCGTGACGGTCAACGCGCCCGCCGCCACGCTGCCGCCCGGCCCGGTCTGGGACGCCAGCGGCGGCTATCCCGCCGCGCCCACCAACGCGCTGGCCGGCGGCGCCGAGCCGGTGTGGAACGCAAGCAACGCCCTCTGGAGCAACGGCACCGGCGACGTCGCCTGGAACAACAGCCTTAACAGCATTGCCGTGTTCGGCACGACCAACGGTCCCAACTTCAATCCGCCCAAGGTTTTCCAGGTCGCGCTGGGCGCCAACATCACCGCCGGCGGCATGGTCTTTGAGCCGACTCTCGATGGCAGCACCTTCGACATCACCCCCGGCAGCGGCTCGTACAAACTGAATATCAACGGCGACATCGTGGTGAACACGAACGCCGAAATCAGCGCCGCTCTCGTCGACAACGGATCAACACCCAACGCCATAACCATTTCCGGCGAAGCAACCTTGACCCTGGCCGGAACCAATGGTTACACCGGCGGCACCACGATTTCCAGCGGCACGTTGAATCTGACCGGCTCGCTGGCCAACAGCAAAATCACCATTGACCCCAACAGCACGCTGACCGGCTCGGGCACGCTGAATTTCGCGCTCGGAACGGACGAAATCCTTGACAACGGGACACTGAACGTCTCCAACCTGAATCTGGCCCTCACCGGCACGCCCAGCAACCCTCAGTCCGTCCTGGCAAATTACGCCAGCGGCGCCATCAGCGGCAGCGCGTTCGCATCCGTCACCCCGGAAACCGGTTACAGCGTCAGCTATGTTGGCACCGCGCAAAACCCCAACAGCATCGTACTGGCCAGCAATTCGCTCACCGGGCCGACGCTCTACTGGTCCGGCACCGCCGGCGGAACGGGCTTGGCGGATAATTCCGGGACCTGGGACACCACCGCCGCCAACACCGTCTGGAGCAGCGGGCGCACCGGCGGAGCCGCGCATGTTTGGACCAACGGCGATGTCGCCTCCATCGGGGCCGACACCGGTACCAGCCCCACAACCTATATCATCACCATTGACCAAAACGGCATTTCCGCCAGCGGAATCACCTTCAACGCGATGCCCTCCGGCGTGCATTACGTCATCGCCAGCGATGGCGTCACTGGCGATGATCTGGCCATTACCGGCACCGGCATCATTACCATGAACAACGACGCCACCATCAGCGCCGCTATCGTCAATCCCGCCAGCGGCACCAGCGGCCTGATGATCGTCGGCACCCACACGTTAACCCTTTCCGGCGCCAACACCTATACCGGAAATACGGGCATTGGCACCGGCGCCACCTTAGACGTTACCGGCACGTTGTACAGCGGCGCCGCCCTCGGTGCCGTCAGCGATGATGGCACGCTGGATGTCAACAACACCTTCGCCGTCGGCAACTTCAACGGCTCCGGAACCCTGAATCTGGCCGGCGGGAACACCCTCACCGTCACCCCCACCGCGGCCGACTTGTTTACCGGCACGCTGGCCAGCACCGGCACGGGAACCGCCGTGCTCAACGTCAGCGGCGCCGCGGGAGCGGGCGGAAAGCTGTCCCTGGTCGGCTCCCTTGCCGGCTTCTTCGGCGAATTTGAGGTTTCCAAAGACGGCCAACTTTCCATCCCCTATGCCACCCTGAACAACGACAATGCCGTGCTCTTCTCAGGCAACAACGCCCCGGGGGCCGGAACCCTCGACCTCACCAGCAGCGCCGCCAGCACCGCCAACTTGGGCGCGATTGACATCGCAGACACCACCGGCAGCACCACGAACATTATCGACGCCGGCGGAACGGCCAACACGGTCGTTTTCACCGCCCCCATCACCAGCGCCAACACGGACAACACCGGCGGTAACACCCTCACGCTCCAGAACGGCACGTTCCTCCTGGGCAACTCCACCAATTATCAGAACAATACCGGCACCAGCTTCACCCATTACGGCACGCTGCAGATCGGCGGCGGAGCAGCCCTGCCCGGCTTGGCCGAGTTTGCCGCCACGGAAAATCTGCCCGCCTCCAGCGTCGGCATCACGCTCGACTCCGGCACGTTGGAACTGGCCGCCGACGCCCTGAACGCAGCGACCGTCGCCAACAACCTCACCCTGGATGGTAACGGCGTGATCCTCAACAACTCGCTCTCCGGCTCGTTGGCCGAGCTTACGGTATCGGGCAACATCACCGGCACGGCGGCAACGGGCAACACCGACACGCTTTCCCTTGATGGAAGCAACACCGGCACGCAAACCATTTCCGGGGTCATCGGCGATGGCGCGGCCGGCGGCAAGGTCGCTCTGGATGTTACCGGCAGCTTTTGGAATCTTTTCGCGATCAATACGTATTCCGGTGGAACCACCATTGACAACGGCGCCGAAGTGAACTTTAACAGCAGCTCAGTTCCCGCCACCGGTCCGAATGTGGGCCTGGTGCAAGCCTTCGGCACAGGTCCAATCCAGATCGGCACCGGCAGCGGCACGATTAAATACCTCTCCCCCAGCTTGAACCTGGCCAACAATCTGACGCTCAACGGCGAAGGCACTATCGATGCCGGTGGCTTCAATGGCAGCCAGTTTGAGACCTATTCCGGAACCATCACCAATTCGAGCGGCTCATACCTCGTCGTCCAGGACGGCACCCTCGCCCTGACCAGCACCGGCAACACCGGCAAATTCACCAGCGGCACGCTCTGGATCGGCGCCGGGTCGGGCGAAGCCGCCACCGTTCAATTTTCCCAGGTCGGCAATCTACCCGCTTCCGGTGCCTACCTTGGTTTCGACGCCGGCACGCTGCAGTACACTGGTTCAGGCAGTTACCTTATTTCCAATAGTATGCTTATCAGCACGTCAAACGGCGTGATTGATGCCGGTAACCTGAATAATGTGCTTACCCTGGACGGCGATATCTCCGGCGGCACCTTGACGCTGGAGCGCGGCATTTTCGCTCTGAACGGCCGGAATTCCTTCAGCGGCCTGCAGATCGGCGCTGGTGTCACCGGCACGGGTGTGGACATGAGCGCCACCGCCCGGTTTTCCGCGCTCCGCAGCTTGCCCACGGGCCAGCTGATTCTCGACTCCGGCACGCTGCAATATGTCGGCTCCGGCAGCTACACGGTCCTGGAAAGCATTTTCAGCACCGCCGTCGCCGATCGCAATAACTATATTTATGCCAACGGCGTGGAATATTTTGGCCTTGGCAATCCCGGCGCCGACACGTCCGCCCTGACCAACTCGCTCTACAACGGCTGGTTCCTCTGGAGCGCCGCGGGCCAGCCCTTCAACAACACGAACGGTGACATCTTCAGCGGCACGGTGGATGCGGAGGGCAACACCTACGGCACCGCGACGATCGTTCTGGCCGATGGCACGTTCAGCCTCAACGGCCAGAACATGGGCAAAATCTATGACTACATACTGCACAATCCTCCGAACCCAAACTCGCCAATCATTCTGGGGTCTTTCCGCAGCGGCTTCCTGCAATTTGGCCACGGCGTGCTGCTGTCCAACGGCCTGCCGGATACCACCGTGCTTTTCGACGCCGCCGGCCAATGGACCAACGGCACGACGATTGGCGACAGCGTCAACAACCTGCCCGAATATGTCCCCGGCGGCAGCGGCACGACCGGCGTACTGAAGATGGATGAGGCCACCCTGGAATATACCCAGGGCGAGTACGGCTCCGCCGCTTACCTGGCCCCGCTGAGCACGACGACCAACGTTGTCTACGGCGGATCGGGCGGCGATTTTATCGGCAATAACATCCAGATCAGCGGTTTTAACGTTATCACCACCAGCGGGGGAGTCAATGGTCAGGCGCTTGATCTTGGCGGCGAGCTTTCCGGCCCGTCAACCGCCACCCTGGAGCTGACCAACGGGCTGTTCCTGCTGGACGCCCGCATAACCGAATACATCAACCCGCCTGGATTCCAGTCCACCGCCAACAACTTGGGCTTCACCGGCACGTTGTTGCTTACCAACGCCGGCGGCGAAACCACCGTCCAAATCTGGGCGCAAAACGGCATTACCGACGGGCCGATTGAGTTCAACGGCGCCACGCTTGTCAACAATACCGGGCCGGGCAGCACCCTGACGTTCTCCAACCAGAACAGCCTTATCATCGACAGCGGCGGCGCCACCATTGATACCAACGGCCCCACCGAGGGTATGGATTTCTCCGGCACGCTTAGCGGCGCCGGGCCGCTGACCCTCGAAGGCGGCGGCACGGTCACGCTGCGCGGCGCCGGCACCGCCTTCTCCGGCCCCGTCACCATCGACCAGGCCACGACCGTCGCTTTTTATTCCTCCCAGGATACCTTGGGAACGGGCACGGTAACCTTAGGCTCGGCCGGCGCCACCCTGGCCGCCGGCAGCTCCGGCATAACCCTGCCCAACCCCATCGTCCTTAGCGATCCCCTTTCCGCCGACGTGTACAACACCGGTGGCTTCACGGACACGCTCTTTGGCGTTATTTCCGACGCCGCCACCGTGCACGGCGGCCTTACGCTTACCGGCGGCGGGACGGTGATCCTCGATCCGCATCAACTGGTTGGGGGTCTGCCCCAAGCCACCGCCAATACCTATTCCGGCGGTACGCTAATTGAAAATTTAACCACCGCCGGCATCGGCAACAGCGGCAGCTTCGGTACCGGCAATGTCGCCATCGACACCACGGGCGGCGGCCTGCGGTTCGAGGCTGATAACCTTGATGTCGCCAACAACCTGTTCCTGAACAACACCGCCGCCCCGGCGACAATGGACCTTAACGGCCACGCGGTCGGAACCTGGTCCGGCGCTATCAGCGGCCCCGGCGCCCTGACCGTGACGAATTCCCAGAGCACCAGCGCGGAGCTGCTGCTGACCGCGATGAACACGTACAGCGGCGGCACGGTTATCGGTGGGTCCAACAATGCCGTCACCCTGACCCTCGAAGACCAAACCGCCAACCCCGGCATTACCAACTTTAATCTCGCCCACAGCAACATCACCATCAACGCCGGCGCCACCCTGATCGGCGGCGGCGCCAACGGCGGCACGTTGGTCTGGAACCTAAGCAACGATAATAACGATCTAATCTCCGTGGCCCCCGGCGGCATGCTGAACATCAGCGATTTGAACCTGGTGCTGGATATCACGGGTACGCAGACGCAAAAGCAGTATGTTATCGCCGACTACGGCCAGGCGAGCGCGCTGGTCGGCAGCCAGTTCCTGAACAACTCCCAGCTGCTGACCCAGTTGGACAGCATTCTGGCCGGCTGGAACATCGACTACGGCAACCAGCCCGGATCAGTGGATCCCAACAACATTGTCATCTACGCCCCTGTTGCCCCCCCCACCGTGCTTACCTGGGACCCCGGACTGACGAAAACCGGCAGCGACGGCACTGGCTCCTGGGATAAAAACACCGCCGACTGGGCGCTTTCGGGCAGCGACGTGATCTGGGAATCCGGGGCCGTGGCCTCCATCGGCAGCGGCGGATCGCGAACCCCCATCATCACGATTTCGAGCCCTGGAATCTCAGCGGACGGCATCGTCTTTAATCCGATGGCCAATGCCAGCAGCTATTACACCATCAACGGCACCGCCGCCGATAGCCTGACGCTTTCCGGCACCATCACGATGAACAACAACGCCACCATCGAAGCCCCGATCGTCGGCAGCGGGTCGGTGAAAATCGTGGGAACCAGCACGGGCCAACCCGCGGGCTACACGCTTACCTTAAGCGGCGCCAATACCTATGCGGGCAGCACCGTTATTGGCGATGGCACCCATGCCGTAACCGTGGAGCTGGCCGGCGGCAGCGCTGGCAGTCCCAATTTAGCCAACAGCAACATCACCATCAATTCCGGCGCCACGCTGGAAGGGTCCGCCGCCTCGCCGGGCTGGCTGCGCTGGAATATCAACGGCGATACAGGCGATTTGATCACCGTGGATGGTACGCTGAACCTGAGCGATCTGAACCTGGTAGTTGATATCGTCGGCGGCGTGCAGACGAAGACGCAATACATTGTCGCCAACGACGGCGGTGTGGGAACAATCAGCGGCCAGTTTGGGGCGTCTTCCGTGTTGCCAACCGGTTGGAACCTTTTTTACACGGTGCCGAATGAAGTTGTGCTGACAGTCCCGGCCGTGGTGGACGCCTACTGGGACCCGGCCGGAGTCGGCGGCACCGGCAGCGATGGGAACAATGTGTGGGACGACAGCACGCCCGACTGGTCCATTAATGGCGTCCCCCACAGCGTCTGGGGCCCCGGCGATACCGCGTTCATCGGCGCCGGCGGCACGGGGCCGTATATCATCACCGTCGATGCCAGCGCCATCCAGGTCAACGGCATAACCTTCCAGGCCCTGACCAGCGGCCAATACACCATCGCCGCCAATGCGGGCGGCAGCTTGGACCTTTACGGAACAGTCAAGCTGGCCAACGACGCCACGATCAGCGCCCCGATCCCGAGTACGGATAGCGGCTCGCTGAACATCGTTGGCACCAGTACGACAGCGAATTACACGCTTACCCTGACCGGTGCGGATGGTTCCACCGCCAGCACCACCATCGGTGATGGAACGCATCTGGTCACACTGGCCATCGGCGCTGGCGGTTCGCTGGGCAGCACCACCGCGATCACCAGCAACATCACCGTCGAGGCCAACGCCACGCTGACGGGCTCCGGCACGCTGAACTATGTCATCAACGGCAATACCAGCACCAATCCGATCACCGTCGCCTCCGGCGGTGTGCTGAACCTGACCGATCTGGCCTTGCACATATACGCGACAAACCCGACCGCGAACCAATACATCATCGCCACCTATTCCAGCCCTTCGGACCTGGTGGGGACCTTTGGCAACCGCGTGACGGGTACGCCCCTGGGGGGAATAATCCTTTACCCGCCCCTGTCCAACGAAATCGTCCTGGATTTGCCCACGACCATTCAGTGGGCGCAGGGAGGTGTGGTGGGCAAGGATGGCAGCGGCACCTGGGATACTACCCCTAGCAATAAGGACTGGTCCGAAAACAGCAACCTGATTCCCTGGCCGGCCACCCCCGGCGCTGCCGGTGATTATGCCTCTATCGGCAACGACACCGGCGCAACCGGGCAATCGTACAAAATCATCATCGACTCAAACGGCGTTAAAGCCGCCGGTCTCTTCTTCAACCAGATGCCCAGCGGAACCACGTATACCATCGCCAGCGACGGCGCTACGGGCGAGGTGCTCAACCTTGCCGGTGTCAACGGCAATGCCGCCACGATCTCGCTGGCCAACAACGCCACCATCAAGGCCCCGATGAACGTCAGTTCCAGCGGCCTGCTGATCACGGGGGCCTACACGCTTACCCTCGGGCCCCAGGTTAATACCAACCCCGGCGGCACCACCGTGGAAGGCGGCGCCGCGGTCAACTTCCAGAACAGCCAATCCTTCGGCGCCGCCTCGACCAATAACAACATCACCATTGGTGCTGGCGGCGGTACGCTGCAGTTTGGCGCCCCGGGATTGACCTTGGCCAATGATTTGACCCTGAACGCCAACGGAATCATCGATGCCGGCGGAACTGCCAACGGTGCGGAGGTCTATTCCGGCAACATCACCGATCTGACGGGTTTCACGCTTACCATCCAGGACGGCACGGTGGAGCTTATTACCGGCGTTAACAGCGGGACAAACGGGAACTTCACCACCGGCACGCTCCAAATCGGCGGTGGAACGGCGGCGCTGGCCGGCACGGTGCAGTTTACCTCCACGGCGAATCTGCCCAGCACCTCCGCCAATGCCATCACCCTCGATGCCGGCACGCTGGCCTATGTTGGCTCTTCGCCGCTGGCCGATGCGCTAGCCAACAATTTCTTTGTCTCCAGCGGACCAACCAACGCCATCGACGGCAACGGCGCCGTCATATCCAACAACGAGGAGGTCCCGCTGATCACCTTGAGCGGCACGATCACCGATACCGGCGGCACGCTGACCCTGCAAAATGGCATTTTCGATTTAACGGGAACCAACAACACCGCCTCAACGTTCAGCGGCGGAACGCTGCAAGTCGGCGACGGGACCGATTCAAGCACCCTGGAATTCACCTCCGCCACCAATTTGCCTGAAGCGGCGGCGGGAATCACGCTGGATGCCGGTACGCTGGAAAATCAGAACACCACCGCGGCGGTTACCGTGCTCAACAACCTGACCCTGGACCCGGCCGGTGGAACCATTGACACGCCCCACAACAGCACCACCATGTTTACCGGCTCGATCGCCGACGGAACCGGCGCCGGGTCCTTGACCCTTACCGATCTCGGCACGGTGGTGCTGGATCCGGCGGTTCCAGCCTCCGGCCTCGGCAATACCTATTCCGGTGGAACCACCATCAACGGCAGGGCCACCGCGGTGATTGACGCCAACATTATCGATACCGCCCCGTATGACAGCGAGGAAGTGCTCGGCACCGGCCCCTTGACGCTGACCGGCGGGGCCACCCTGGAGACACAAAACAGTTACGCCACGCCTCCTTCCGATTATGGCATGACCATCAACGTCGGCGGCGACCTTTCGATGTCCGGCGCCACGCTGAAGTTGGCCCTCCTGGGCCGGCCCAATACCACCATCGCCGGCCTGCCCGCCTATGATTCGGTTAACCTCCTCAATAACAGCCCAGCCGACTTCACCGGCGGTGGCAATACGCTGACCCTTGTATCCGCCCCCGGCTTTACGCCCGCGGATTTTGATCAATACACTGTCGTGAAAACCACCGGCCCGGTTACCGCGCCGACCAACGCCACCGGCCAGGCCATACCCTTCACTCCTGACTCCACCTTCACCACCACCGCCAGCTCGTTAGCGGTTCGCCTGCCGAGTAGTACCGATCCGAATTTCACCGCCAATCGGGTGTACTATTTTGAAAGCGTGGATTCCGGCGGCGTGGTGGTGACAGCGCAAACGCTGTTCGTGCCGCGGCTGGCGAATCCCACGCCCAATGAGCTGGCTGTCGCCACCTACTTTGACCAGTACGCCACGCCCGCCAACATCGCGCCAACTTCGACGGAAGCGCTGATCCTGCAACAACTAAGCCTGCTACCGGCCGACCAGATGGCCGCCGAACTGAACGAATTCACTTCCGAAGCCGCCAGCGAGGCGGCCGGCGGCATCGGCATTGAGAACGGCATTTTCAACAGCCAGCAGGTGTTCGGCCAGATCAGCAATATTTTTGATGGCATCGCCGGCTTTAACGCCGCCGGTTTAAGCGTGTTGAATACGCCCAATGCCGATCCATTCACCGCGGCAATGAATTCCGCCATGCAATCCAACGCCCAGGCCGCGGACAGCGGCACCCGTTTTCTGGACGCCTGGGGTGATTATTCCAACGGCAACAACGCCTGGGGCGATAACTCCTGGGAGAACGCGCCGGTCCCGCTGGAAGCGCCGACTCCGGCGCCGCTGGCCCCTTCCGGCACTCCGGCCAATATCCTTTCTGGCTTCCTGAGCGGCCAGGTGGTTATCGCCAAAGTGCCCGGCGCCAACGGTTACAATCCGGACTTCACCACCGGCAACGCCATCGCCGGCGTCAATTACGAGATGGCCTCGCGCCTCGCCGTGGGGGCGTTTTTCCAATACGGCTATACCGGCGCTAAGTTGGACTCGGCCGGCAGCCATCTGACCGATCACAGCTATTCGCCGGGCGTTTTCGCGGGCGTGCGTAAGGGCGGGTCTTATCTCGACGTGATGGGCAGCTACACCTATAACGATTACACCCAGCACCGCCAGGTGTTCGGCACCACCGCCAGCAGCAGCCCCGCCGGCAACCAGGCCGATTTAAGCGCCATGGCCGGTATTGATTTCGGGGCCATTCACCACCCGGGCTTCAAATTCGGCCCGGCGGTGGGTTTGGCCTACACCTATCTGAATGTGGACAGTTACACCGAAAGCGGCAGCCCGTTTGATTTAAACGTTTCTTCGCAGACCGTCAATTCAGTGCGCTCGCTGTTGGGGATGCGCTTCAGCGATACGACGCATTGGGGCCATTCGCCGCTGCCGTGGGGCTGGAATATCAACGCCTTCTGGCAGCATGAATATCTCAACAACAGCCAGAGCATCACGGCGTCCGTGGCGTCGCTGGGTGGTTCTTTTGTCATCAACACCGCCGCCCCTTCGCGCGACACCGCCCTGGTCGGCGGCGGCGTGAACGGGTACATCAACCAGAACATTTCCGTGTTTGTCAACTATGAAGCCCAGTTCGGCCAGCAGAGCCAGCTCGCCCAGAGCGTGATGGCCGGCCTGGCGATCGCGTTGAAGTGATGGCCGTCCGCCCGCGGCGCCACTTCCTGGCCCCAAGGTCGCCGCAGGCGACTAAACGGCAGCGCGGGCCTGGGGCGCTGCGGCGGCACCCGGACCCGTCGCTTACACTCCGGGCTATGTAGGGCCGATGCCCTCATCGGCCATTATGTAGGGCCGATGCCCTCATCGGCCAAGCGACCAGCCGACGAGGGCGTCGGCTCTACGCGCTTGGTGTACTTCATAGCCCCAAGTGTCAGCGCGGGGCTTGGGATTCCCCCACGAGCAAGGAACGGGCTATCATGGAAACCCCTGCCAATATTCCTTTGGCCTATTTCATCACCTGCACCACTTACGGAACCTGGCTGCACGGTGATGAGCGCGGCTCCGTCTCCAAACACACCTCCGGCTTCAAGGCGCCTCTGCTTGAACCGGATCCCATACTCGCGGCCGCGGCGCGGCGAAAACTCGTGGAAAGCCCGCTGTCACTGGATGAATCGCATCGCCGCACGGTGCTTACCGCGATGACACAGGTGTGCCGATTCCGCCACTGGCGGCTGCACGCAATCCAGGTGCGCACGAAGCACGCGCATGCGGTCATCTCGGCCCCCTGCCAACCGGAAAAGATTTGGGCCGATTTGAAGGCCTACGCCACGCGGGCGCTGCGGGAGGCGGGCCTGCGGCGGGACCGGTTTTGGACGGAAAACGGCAGCGCCCGATGGCTTTGGCGGAGCGATGCGGTAACCGCCGCGGTTCAGTACGTGCTGCTGGAACAAGGCCCGCCTATGGCGGTGGGCGGTGAAGCGGCGGAATATTTTTTCCCGCGCCCGGCGCGTAGCCCCGGGGCGGGCACGTTTCATAGCCCCAAGGTCGCCGCGGGCGACCTCCGGGCTATGAACGACAGGCGTGTGTGTTTCATAGCCCCAAGTGTCAGCGCGGGGCTTGGGCGCCGCGGCATAGGCCGGACCCGTCGCTTACACTCCGGGCTATGTAGGGCCGATGCCCTCATCGGCCAAGCGACCAGCCGACGAGGGCGTCGGCTCTACGGGCGACCCGGACCCGTCGCTGCAGTTTAGTCGCCCACGGCGACCTCCGGGCTATGAGTAACGCCGGGCTATGAACGAAAGGAACAACCTGCCGCTATCTCACGAGCTGCTGAAGCTGTGGGCAGATCATGGCGGCGCGCCGGGGGTGGGTTACCGCCGCGGCCTGCACCGACCGCCCGCCGGCCAAAGACTGCCGGTACAGAGTGCCGGGGAATAAGCCGGAGAAAATCACCAGGAAGGTGGCGACGGCCGCGGATAAGGTATCACCTCAAAGTTTGTTCCAGCTGGCGCAACCATCCATCGAGGTGCCGGCACTTCTGTCTGATCCGAGGAAGACCAATTCTTGCCGCAATCGCCGGTCCTGCATCAGCTTTACGCCCGGCGTAGGCGGGTATCAGTTCAATGATGCGTTTGGACGGGGCCGTGCGCGGAGAGTTGTCGATATGTTCAACGGACGGGAATTTCGCCGAGATCGCCTTCAACGCCGCGACGGCGCCAGCACACCGCTCGAAGGCGACGGTCAAAGCATCAGGATCCGCAAATAACATCGCTTCGAATTCGTGCAGCTGAAGGTGGGGGATGAAACGGGGCGCATCGATGTCCTTCCCGAACGCCTCTTCCAGGCGCCGTACGTAGGCCAACGGGTCCCCCGCCGCGGCGGCAGTGTCCGCCAGCGCAGGGAAGTCGCCGGGAAGTCCGTAAACGTCGATGAGTGTGGTGATCCACACGCCATCTCCCGGTCAGGATTTTAACTGCCGTTGAATATCACCCCGGATCGCCGCGTACGAACCGACCCCGCCGCGGTGCGCCACGCCATGGCTGCGGCTGTGCGCAATCTTAATAGGATGAAGACGGCCCTCGCCCTGGGGGAATAGATGCGGCTCCAGGACGGCCTTACAAAAACCCTGTTCCGTTGCCCCCTCGCAGAAGATGTAGATCTCCCTCACGCCACCGGCCCCCCACCGAGAACGTTCTTTTCCCAGAGTTCGCCGGTGCTGTATGTTTCCAGCCAATCGACCAATGGCTTCGGGTCCAACCGCCTGAATTTTGAGCCGTCCGCCTCCGGCTCCACCACGATGATTTCCGATGCGGCGAAATGATTCAGAAACGTCGGCGATTGCGTGGCGACGATCACCTGCGACCGCAAGGATGCCGCGCGGAGCAATCCCGCGACTATCTCCAAAGCGTAAGGATGCAGGCCCAACTCGGGTTCATCCAGAACCAGAACCTTGGGCAGGTCCGCCTCGGGCTGAAGCAACAGTGTAATCACAGCCATGGCCCGAAGCGAACCATCCGAAAGCTGGTGGGCGCCCAACAGGTAATCCGAGCCGCGCCTCCGCCACTTCAGACCAATCTCATTCGCGTTAAGCCGTTCCGGCCCAAGGTCAAAATCCTGGAATTCAGGCATCACTTTTTGAATGGTCGATACGATCCGATCATAGGCCGCCCGGTCCGTCCGGCGATAGGCGTACAACATCGCGGCGAGGTTTCCGGCATCCGGCTTCAACCACCGATCCTCGCCAACGTATCCGTACTGGCGAATGGGCGCTGAGGCGGAAGTGTCGTGAAAATGATACAGGCGGCAACCATTCAGCACGGCGCGAAACACCTCGGAGGTTGGGTCATCGCCCTTGGCCAGCTCACGCAGCATGGTTTCCTGGCGCCCGGCGCCCAGCGACCTCGGCTTGATCCGCTCTTCCGGCCAGTCGCGCTTCCTGAAGGCCAATGTTTCGTCCGCGAAAACCAGGGTATCGTTCGCGGCGTGAAATAGCCGCAGATAATAGGTGTCAACCGCATCCGTCAGCTCAAACTCGAGCGTCATTTCAAGTTGGGGCGTTACTTTCGGACCAAGATACAGGATGGATTGGGAGCGTCCAGCGGAACCAATATACTGCTGCAGCCGCCCCGCCATCATTTCGTTAAGCATCTTGAACAACGAAATGAAATTGCTCTTACCGGCGCCGTTAGCGCCGATCAGAACATTCAACCGATCCAGGCGCAGATCGACGGATCTAAGCGACCGGTAACCCCGGACCAAGACATTTCGCAAAAGCGTCATTCTAATTCGCCCACAACCCAGCCCGGGCAGAGCCTGGCATACCGACGGCGGTTCGCTTGGCCGAACGGCCCGGCCAATGAGCCGCGGAATATACCGTCGGCACCGACCGACCGCCGGCGACGGACTGCCGGTACAGGGCGCCGGGGAATAAGCCGAAGAAAATCACCAGGAAGGTGGCGACGGCCGCGGAGAGCTTCAGGGCCAGCGCGGGCCGGCGCACCGTCAGCGGCGTCGCCGCCGCCCGCAGATACATCGCCGCCACGATGCGCAGATAATACGTCGCGGCAATGGCGGCGTTGATCACGATGATCACCGCCAGAACCGGATGATGCGCCGCCAGGGCGGCCTGCACGATAAACAGTTTGCCCAGAAAACCAACCGTGCCAGGCATGCCGATCAAGCTGAACAGGCAGACGGCCATGCAACCGGCGGCCAGCGGATGCTCCCCGGCGAGACCCGCGATGCCATCGAAATCCTCGGCGGCGCCGGTTTGCCCTTCCAGATAAATCAACACCGCGAAGGCGCCGAGTGTCATCAGGCTGTAGGCGGCCAGATAAAACAACAGCGCGCTTAGCCCGTTGATGGAAGAACCGCCCAGTTCGCCAGGGCGAGTCGCCTCCGGAGACAGGGCGGGGCCCAGCGCCAGCGCCGCGAGCATATAGCCGCTGTGGGCGATCGAGCTGTACGCAAGGATACGTTTAAGATTGCGCTGCAGCAGCGCCAGGACGTTGCCGACGAACATCGTCACCACCGCCAGCGCCATCAGCAGGGCCGGCACGGCGCCGGCCAGGGAACTCGAGAGTTGCCAACCCGTCAGGTTGAACACGAGAATCAACGCGATAAATCCGGCCGCCTTGGGAGTAAAGGCCAGAAAAGCCGTTACGGGCGTCGCGGCGCCCTGATAGACATCCGGGGCGTAATAGTGCAATGGAACCGCGGCGATTTTATAGGAAATACCCAGGACGACCATTAACAGGCCGATCAGAGCGATAGCCGGCGGATGGCCGAGCGCCAGGGCGCTATGAAAGGCGGCGGCGATGGTGGAAAAACGGGTGCTGCCCGCGAAACCATACAGGTAACTGAATCCGAACAGATACACCGCGGCGGACAGCGCCCCTAAAAAGAAATACTTCACGCCGGCTTCCTGGGCGGCACTCTGGCCGCGGCCCGCGGCCACCATGATATACGTGGGCATGGACACCAGCTCCAGCGCCAAAAACAGCCAGATCAGGTTGTTGACCTTGGCCATCATGCTTAAACCGGCCAGAGAACACAGGAGCAGGGCGAAATATTCACCGCGGTACGCGCTATCGGTTTCGGTGGGCTGGTCTTTAAACGGCATGTTCCAGGAGGCCAGCACCGCCAGTAATCCGACGCCGGAGGCCAACAGGGAGCCGAAAGTGGCCAGCGGCCAGAGCGGCCAACCCGCATGTTGCCCCGGAGCCGCCAGACGCCAGGCCGCGACGAACGCCGCGACCAGCCCGGCCAGCGCCAACCATTGGCTGGCGCGGCGGACCGACTCGCGGGGGCACAAACCGTTCAGCAAGATCACCGCGGCCGCGGCCAGCATGATCATTTCGGGTAGTAAGCCATGGAGATTCATAGGCAAGCTTTCAGCTTTCAGCGATCCGCAATCCCCGACGGGGGTCTCAGGTCAAAGGTTTTCGGTTTCACGGACCGCGGCGCCAGCCTGAGGCCTGACCCGTGGAACCGCCCCCCCGCCACCCCCGGATGCGGCGCCGCGGCTAACAGCTTTTGCGGGTGGGAGGCCGCGGCCGCCAGCACCTGGCTGCGAATACCGTCCACCGCCGGCTGCATGGACGTAAGCAGGGGCAACGGATAAATTCCCAATACGAACACCAGCGCCGCCAGCGGCGTCAGCACACACCATTCACGCAACGATAAATCCCGGGCGACGGCGGGGGCGGGGGGAACGGTAGCCGCCGCCAGCAGGGGCGCCGCCGTCTCCACGGCCGGCTCTTCCAGCGGACCAAAAATAATCCGCGCCACCCAGTAAATCATGTACAGCGCACCCAAGATCATCCCCAAGGCGGCGGGAATGGCATACATCGGCCCCAGGTGACCGCCATGGATCGGCGCTCCGCTGACATAAGTGCCCACCAAAGAAATGATTTCACTGATGAAGCCATTAAAACCGGGCACCGCGGCGGTGCCCAAGGCGAATACCACTGCGAAAAATCCCAACGCCGGCAGACGACGGGCCAGGCCGGAAAGCGCCTGAATGTCGCGGGTGTGATAGCGGCGATAAATCATCCCCAACACCATTAACAGCGCCGCGGCCAGAATGCCGGAATTCAGCATCACCAGCACCCCGCCGATCAGGCCGCTGCTGGTGAGCGCCAGAATCGCCAGCACACAGAGTCCCAGATGGCTGACCACCGAATAGGCCACCAATTGCTTCATGTCGCGCTGCACCCAGCTGACCAGACCTCCGAAAAGAATCGACACGACGCACAACCAGGCAAGCCAGGGCGTCGCGTGCAGCGCCGCCAGCGGCAGCATGGGAATGGCAAACCGCAGCAGGCCGTAGGCCCCCAGCTTAAAGCCCGCGATCATCACCGCACCGGCGGTGGGTGATTCGGTAACCGCCAGGGGCATCCAGGTATGCACGGGGAAAAGTGGAACCTTGATGGCGAAACCAATCAGCAGCCCCAGAAAAACCAGGCTTTGTTGCCACAGGGGCAGGGACCGGCCCGCCTGATACAACCCCGCCAACGAGAAGGAAAAGCTGCCAAAAGTCCGCTGGTGCACCCACGCCAGGTAAATCAGCGCCGTCAGCAACAGCACCGAGCCGGAGAACGCATACAGGAACAACTTGCCCGCGGCCTGGCGCCGCCGGGAATGGCCCCAGATGCCGACAATAAAGAAGGTGGGGATCAGCGTAAACTCAAAGAACAGATAGAACAGCAGCACATTGTGGGCGGTAAATACACCGATCATCGCGGCGTATAGCAGCAGCATCCAGCCGTAAAATTCCGGCGCTCGAAACCGGATTTTATCGAAGCTGTCCAGAATGCACAGCGGCGTAAGCACCACGGTCAGCAGCGTCAGCCACAGCCCGATGGCGTCGATGCCCAGCGAAAATCGAACGCCGAACTGGGGCATCCAGTTGCAGCTGAACCTTTCCTGCCATTGCCCGCCGTGGCTATAGTCGAATCGTGCCGCCAGGATCACGCCCAACACCGTGGGGAGGATCGATATGACGAAGGCGAACCCGCCGCCATTACCCCGCGCCGACCGCGGCCGCAGGAACATCAGGATGGCCCCGGCCAGCGGAATCAACATCATTAATGGAAGAATCGGATCCTGCATATTTTTCTTTCCAAGCCACACCGCCGCGTCGGCGCTGGACTATGAACAACCGCCACGCGCATTCATAGCCCCAAGGTCGCCGCGGGCGATTGAGCTGCGGCGCGGGGGGCCGGCGCTGCCCCGGCCCCCAGACCCGTTGCTGCAGTTTAGTCGCCTACGGCGACCTCCGGGCTATGTAGGGCCGATGCCCCCATCGGCCATGTGGTCAGCCGCCATCGCTGCTGCATTTAGCGCAGCCAATACCACATGACCAGCAGCACCAGCACCGCGCCGGTGACCATGCCGAAAGCGTACGAACGCAAGCGTCCGCTTTCCGAGGATCGGATCGAAAACCCCAGCCACCGGGGAATACCGCCGATCACCCCGACCACGCCATCCACCACCCACCGATCCACCCGCCAGAGCACATGCCCCAGCAACCGCAGTGGTCGTACCAGGCCGTAGCGGTACAGTTCATCGATATACCATTTATTCTCCAGGAAGCTCGCCACGGGGCGCACGGCGCCGGCCAACGTATCCGCCGCGGAGCGATTAAACCAATGCCAATAGGCCGCCGCGCCGATGCCCACCAGCGAGACCACCGCCCCAATCAACATCATCACGGATGGACTCACCCGCCACGGCGCCGGCAGGTACATATCGCCGGCGGGGGCGACAACGTAACGGACCGCCGGCTGCATATGCGGCACCCGCCCCAGAAAACCGCCGATCCACCCGCCTTCCGTCCCTCCAAAAACACCCAGATAGCCAGCGCAGGTCGCGCCGATGGCCAGTAGAATCAACGGCAGCCACATGGTCGGCGCGCCGTCCAACGAATGGGGGTAATGGCTGGCAATTTCTGGTTTGTGGATTGTGGTGTGTGGTGTCTGGTTTACGGTTTCTGGTTCGTAGCCCGCAGCTGCGATCTTGCCTTCATCCTTCCCCGTATCCCCGTGTCCCCGCGTCCCCGCGTCTCCGCGTCTGTTTCCGCCGCCATCCTGTGGCCCCGGCAGTGTAAACGCGGACGGCTCATGCTGGCCCGCCGTCGCGGGCAGCCTCAGCTCGCCACAAAACACCCGGAAGAACACCCGAAAGGTGTAGTAGGCCGTCAGCAGAGCCGTCAAAAGGCCGATGACCGCTAACCAGGGGCCGAGGCCCCAAGTGGCGTTCATCGCGGCGGATAAAATATCATCCTTGCTGAAAAAGCCGCTGAAGCCGGGAAAGCCCGCCAGGGCCAGACACCCCGTCAGAATGCAGACGGTCGTGATCGGCATCTTCTTTCCCAAGCCGGACATTTTGCGGATGTCCAGTTCGCCGCCCATCGCGTGCATTACCGACCCGGTGGCCAGGAATAACAGGGCTTTAAAAAAAGCATGGGTAAATACGTGGAATACGGCGCTGGCGCCCGCGGCTACCCCCAACCCCATAAACATATAGCCCAACTGCGAGATCGTTGAATAGGCCCAGATGCGCTTCATGTCGAACTGGCGCAGGGCAATTGTGGCCGCCAGGAAGGCGGTAAAGCAGCCGATGATTCCCACCAGGTGCAACACCGGCTGATCGTACAGAAACAGCGGCAGGCAGCGGGCAATCAAATAAACTCCGGCGGTGACCATGGTGGCGGCATGGATCAAGGCCGAAACCGGGGTGGGGCCTTCCATGGCGTCGGGCAGCCACACGTGCAGTGGAAACTGCGCCGATTTGGCGAACGCTCCAAACATCAGCAGCAGCGGAATCCAGAACAGGGCCGTCGCATGGGCGGCTCGAAACGCTGGATTGGCCAGCACGCCGTAGAAGACGGTGCTGAATTTCAATGAATGAAACGTCAAATACAGCATCAGCACGGCCACGGCGAAACAGGTATCGCCGATACGATTGGTGATAAACGCCTTGGTGGCCGCATCCCGGGCGGATGGGCGGGGATAGTAATATCCAATGAGCAGATAGCTGGCCAGGCCCACCCCTTCCCAGCCCAAGTACACCAGTAGAAAATTGTTCGCCAACACCAGCGTGGTCATGAAGAACACGAAGATGCTCATATAGGCGAAAAAACGCCAATAGCCGTAATCGCCCTCCATGTACCCGGCGGAATAAATGAAAATGAGCAGGGAAACGCCCGTCACAAAAGTGACGAAAAGCGCCGCCAGCGGATCCAGGAAGATACCAGCGGACACTTTAAATCCACCGGCCGCGATCCAGGTCCACAGGGTGGATTGCACATAGGGCGCCCCTCCGGCGATCGCCTGGCCCCACTGACATTTCAGCAGCAGGAACAGCGCGACAAAAAAGGACAACGCCACGCCGCTGATCGCCGGCACGTGGGCAGCGCGTTTGAGTTTGGTGCCGCTGAGCAGCGCGGCCAGGATGGCCGCGGCCAGCGGAAAGGCAGGAATCAACGGTGCAAAGTCAATCGGTGTCATGCGTAATGGTTTCTGGTTTCCAGTTTCTAGTTTTTGGTTTCGGGTTTGCGGTTGGAAATTCGCTGTTCCTGTTCCAAACCTTTTACTTCCTGCGTCTTCCTTATTACTGGCCCCGTCTGAGCCGTGGCTTTTTTCTTTCCCCTTGTCCGGTCACCCTCGCAGGTCAGACCAGGCGTCCACGTTTAGGGTTCGGCGTCGGCGGAACAGCAGCACCACCAACCCCAGCGCCAGCGCGGCCTCCGCTGCGGCGATGCTCAACACAAAGATCACGAACGATTGCCCTGCCGTGTTTTGGTAATAGCAACTGAAGGCAATCAGGTTGATGATAATTCCCTGGAACATCAATTCGGTGGAAAGAAAGATCAGAATCAGGTTCCGGCGGGCTAGAAAGCCAACCAGGCCAATCGCAAATAATGCCGCCCCCAACGCCAAATACTCCAGTAAGATCGGTTGTGCCAACGAGTTCATCGCTTTTTCCAGTTCCGTGCCTTGGTTTCCGGTGGGTGGTTTCTGGTTTTCGGATCACCAGGGGCGGCGCACAACCCGCCATTCGCGGCCCGCCAGCGCAGCGCTCATTCCGCGGGTACGTCCGCGGCCCCCAAGATCCGTACCACCGGTTCGTGCTTGCGGGAAATCATCACCGCGCCGACCAGGGAAATCGTCAACAAAATGCCCGCCAGCTCCAAGGGCAGGGCGTAATGCGCATACAAATTAGCGCCCAACGCCGCCAAGCCGGCGAAACTCCCGGCCGCGGCGGCATGGCCGCTCGCCAGAGGTGCCCTCGCCAGCATGAACCCATCCATTGGACCGCCGAACAGTCGTTGTAAAATCATCCCCAGAAATACAAAACTCACCAGCACCGCCAGAAGGGGATCCGCGCTGACACGGTCGTAATCCGCGGCGGGAATTCCGCCACCGGGGCTGGCCAGCATGATCACAAACACATAGGTTACCAGGATGGCGCCAGCGTAAATCACGATCAACACGACCGCCATAAATTCTGCCAGCAGCAATATCAGCAGGGCCGCCACGGACAGCGTCACGAGCACAAAGTACAAGGCACAATAGATCGGACGCGGATGGCACACCACCCCCACCGCGCTGGCTAAAGCGATGGCCGCGAAAACGTAGAAAAATATTCCCGCAGGGGCCACGGCCGCAGCCAGCGGCCCGTGGGACAGCCACAGGCCCAACTCCACGAATCCCCCACCCAAAGCCAACACACCGAGCAATGCCCCGAATTGGCTCATTCTCCGACGGCCGTGTGGCAGCATCAGGTATAAACTGATCGCCCCCACCGCGGTCGCCGCCAGCAGCCAGTTGTTCATCGTCGCACCCGTGCCCAGAATGCCCCGTACGGTTCCCCCAGCCGCCGGTCGGCGAACTCTGTCCATCCGCAAGAACACCGTCAAGGTTGTGAATTATGGCGCACCGAACAGGAATTGCAAGCGCGGGGGATCCTGAAAAAGTGCGGTGGAACTCGTTCTCATGGTGGGCCGGGCCAGGCATGTTCGCAGCGGCCATAGGGACATGGCCGGCTCCGGAACATCCAGTTCGGGCATGGATCCAGTGTGAACCGCGTGTCCAGTTCGCCCCCGGCGGCCACCGCAGCCGGTCGGAGAGTCGCCCGCATGGAGACCGGTGTCCCGATCGCCGGTGCGAACCACCCATGCCTGCGCCGAGCTAATCTCCGGCGGCCGGGTGCCCGGCTGCGCCTTTCCCGCCTCGTCCCAGGCACGCCGGATTTTGTCCAGTCGCGCGCCATCGCTTCGCGACCTGACACCGCCCGCGAATTGGGTCAGCCCCGGCCGCTTCGCCAGCGCCAGCGTGGCGTTGCATGGTCAGCGGCCCGAGTGGAGAATAGACTTTGTGCCGACGGATTTGCGTATCGCGGCCAAGCGAATTCTAGTCATCATGCCCAACTGGCTGGGTGACGCAGTGATGGCCACGCCTTTTTTGCGCGCCCTGCGCGACCGGTACCCACAGGCGCACATCGCGGCGCTGGCCTCGGATCGCGCCGCGGTGGTGCTCCACGGGCTGCCGTTTATTGACACTCCCCTGCCCTATTCCGGCGCCGCGTCGGGCGGCCGGAATGACCGCCGCAGCCTCGTAGCGCGGCTCGCGGCGGAACGTTACGATCTAGCCGTCCTGCTACCCAACAGCTTTCGCAGCGCTTATCTCGCGTGGCGGGCGGGTATCCCCCGACGTCTGGGCTATCGGCGTGACTACCGCGGGATGCTGTTGAGCGATCGCCTAAGCCCGCTGAAACGGTGCGACGAAGATATCGACTGGCAGTTGATCCGCAGCGTGGTGCGGACGCTGGTGGGAGCCGGTGCGGCGATCCAGTCCGTGGTTCCGGAATCGCTTTCCGCCGCCGGGCGGCGTTCTTGGCGTCTTTTGACAGCGGACGGAGCCGTGGATCGGCGCCTTTCCATCGCCGCATGGCGGCGGCGGCTGGCGCGCCGGGGCAACTATCAGCCCGTCTCGGCGATCGATTATTATTTAGCCTTGGCCGGCTATCTGGGCGCATCGCGCCTCGACGATCGGCGGATGGAGCTCGGCATCACCCATGCCGAGCGGGCCGAGGCGCTAGAAGCGCTGCGGGAATTGCAGTTGGCGGATTCCACCGCACCAGGATTTTTGCTGTTATTTCCCGGGGCCAGCTTCGGGACTTCCAAATGCTGGATGCCGGATCGTTTTGCGGAAGTTGCCGCCGCGGTCAGTGATCCGCGGGGCGACTTCGCGGCGCCGGTATTGCTCGCCGGAGCGCCGGCGGAAAAGCCCCTCCTGGACGCGGTGCTTATAGCGCTGCGCCAGTTGCCGCAGGCCGCGGTGGAGCGGGTGCATCTCCTGGCTGCGGTACGGGGGGGACGCGGGTTAAGTTTAGGGGCGCTCAAGGAAATGGTGCGGCGGGCCAGCCTGGTGCTGTGTCACGATACCGGCCCGCGACATTTCGCCGCTGCCCTGGGCACGCCACTGGTGACGCTGTTCGGACCCACCGACCCGCGCTGGGCGAACACCTATTACGCCCGGGAGCGACAGTTGCGGATTCCCGTGGCTTGCGGACCCTGCCAGCTGAAGCGTTGCCCGATTGACCATCGTTGTATGCGTGGGCTGACGGCGCCCATGGTGCTGGCGGCGGTGCGCGAACTTTGGCGGAAAAGCGCCCCATGAAAATTGCTTTGATCATCGAACATTTCGACGCAGCACGCGGAGGCGCCGAACAATACGCGGTATGGCTGGCGGGCCAACTGGCGCAGGCCGGCCACGAGGTGCACGTGCTTTGCCATGATCGCGGGCGATTTTTTGCAAAATATTCCGAAGCGAAACGTCGCGCGTCCCATGAGGTTGAACACGCCGCCGAACCGTACACGCCTCCACTGGAAACCCATCCGGGGTTGACCGCAGTCCACGTCCATCGCTTTCCAACCATGAAGCTTAGCACCGCCCTGGGCTTTTGCCGTTTCGGCCAGGCCGCGCGGCGCTGGTGCGCGGCGCACCGGCCGGATGTGGCGCACTCCATGACCGTCGCCTGGCCGGGAGATTTATATCATCCCCACGCCGGCCTGTACGCCCGTCTGCAGGGTCAGGCGGTGGCCAGCCGGGAAACCGCCGCGGCGGCGCGGTGGAAGCGCTGGATGCTGCGCCTTTCCCGCAAACAGCGGGCGCTGCTGAACTTGGAACGGCGGGCCACCGGCCCGACCGGGCCATGGAAAATTCTGTGTGTCAGCCCGCTGCTGCAGCGCGACTTTCAGGAAGTTTACGCAGCGCCGCCGCAACGCCTGATACTGCTGGAAAATCCGCGTATGACGCCGGTTCCCATCGGGGGGCAAGTGCTTCAGGCGCGGCGCTGGTTTCGACGAATGTACCGCCTGGACGACACCGCCCGGGTGGCGCTATTCGTCGGCCACGATTTTCGCCGCAAAGGCCTGGCTTGGGCGATTCGCGTTATCGCCGCGACGCCGGTCCCCTGGACCTTGATCGTCGTTGGATTGGGACGGGCCCGGCGCTACATGGAGCTGGCTCAACAGCTGGTGGTGGCGGATCGGATCAAATTCATCGGCCCGACCCAGTGCATGGCCGAAGTCTATAGCGCCGCCGATGCCCTGTTGTTGCCAACCTTTTATGATAGTTTCGGCCTGGTCGCGCTGGAGGCGGTCGGCTGGGGATTGCCGGTGATCAGCACCCGTTTTTTAGGTGTCGGCGAGTTGCTTCAGCGGCATGGCTTGGGGACGATTGTCGAGTCACCGCGGGCGGTCCAGGCGATGGCGGCGGCACTGGCGGCTATTGATCCACGCACGGTGGACCGCGCCGCCGCGGCGCAACATGCCGCTGCGGCCACAGCCCACCTGACTCCGTCCGTATATCTGGCCAAATTAACCGAGCTTTATCGCCAATGCGCCCTGGCCCAGCATCAACGTGCGAGATAAAGCCGCCCCGGGGAGCAGCGATACTTAACCGTGTGAAAACATCGGAAACCAGCTTTTTGCTTCTTACCTTTACCTTGTAGCCTCACCGCCGGGTTTGGCGTTGCGGCCAATGGATTCAGGTTGACGCCGCATCCGATCCGTGGCTACCCGTTGCGGCCAGCTTCCGTAAAGCATCAACATAGGCCAAAGCGGTGGCGCGACGTTTGGCGCCGGAGCCTGATGCCTCCGCCGCCGGAATCTTCGCCAGTTCCG
This sequence comes from Planctomycetota bacterium, assembly GCA_021785435.1. Taxonomy (GTDB): domain Bacteria; phylum Planctomycetota; class Phycisphaerae; order WQYP01; family WQYP01; genus JAKCCC01. Next base: position 26,359 of record JAJYFE010000009.1, on the reverse strand, counting down.
TGGTAATCAGGGCATCCTTAACAGCCGAATCAGCAACCGCCTCATCCACCAGCACGGTCAGGGTGTTTCCTTCCATCCGGGCGTAGCCACCCCGCACTGCGAATTGATAGATTCCCTCCCCCGTCTGGAGTTTCAGCACGCCTGGCTTGAGCCTTGTCAGCAGCGGCGAATGCCGCGCCATAACGCCCAACTGTCCATCCTCCGCGGGCAGAATCGCCAGAATCGCCTCGGTCTGTAACAACGTGGCTTCGGGGGTTAACACATTGACAGGAAAGGTTGGCTCGGCCATGGTTTACTCCAATAATCAATGGAGGATACCATCGGCGTGCGCTTGCCGCCAGCGGACGGCGTTATGGGCGGGACCAGTCACCGGCGCCCTCCGGGCCGGCCTCGCGTGGTGCATTGCGGATGGCCGCAGGAACGCTATGATGACCGCGTTGCGGCGCCACGCTTGCCCCCGCGCACAACGAAAACCTCCTGGCGCAGAAGGAACGGATCTATGAAAACCCAGCCGATTGGTCGTACCGGATTGCTCGCCACGCGCTTGGCTTATGGTTGCATGCGCGTGGCCGGCACGTGGAACCCCGCGGAAGTCACCGCGGAAAAACGCGCCTACGGCAAACAGGCGATTCTGGCTGCCTATGAGGCGGGCTATCGCTTGTTCGACCACGCCGATATCTATGGCGGGGGAATGTGTGAAACCATCTTCGGTGAAGTCCTGCGGGAGACGCCTTCCTTACGTAAGGATATTTTAATCGCCACCAAATGTGGAATTCGTTTTCCCGGTGATCCCGCGCCGGGGGCGCCGCACCGCTACGATTTTTCCGCCGCGCACATTCGGCGCTCCTGTGAAGCGTCCCTGCGGCGCCTGCAGGTTGAGACGATCGATATTTATCAATTGCATCGTCCGGATTTACTGATGGATCCGACGGAAATCGCGGGCGCCTTTGACACCCTGCGGCGCCAGGGTAAGGTGCGGTATTTTGGCGTATCCAATTTTTCGCCAAGTTTCCTGCGGGCGTTGCAATCCGCCTGGGCTATGCCGCTGGCGGTCAACCAGGTAGAAATTCATCTGGGGCGGCTGGATGCTTTGACGGACGGGACCCTGGATCAATGCCTGGAGCGGAACCTTACGCCGCTGGCCTGGAGTCCGCTGGGCGGCGGATTCCTCGGAACGGACGGCACGGTGCCGGACACCCATCCCCGCCGTGACACCATGAAAAATCTGCTGCAGGTGATGGAGGGGTTGGCCGCCCAACTGGCCGTTTCCCGAACTGTGCTGGCCCTGGCTTGGCTGCTTACGCATCCGGCACACATTATTCCCATCGTCGGCTCCTGCAACCCCCTGCACATTCGTGACGCCGCCCGAGCCGATGATGTGGCCTTGTCGCGGGAGCATTGGTACAAACTGCTGCTGGCGGCGCGCGGACAACCCTTGCCGTAGACCGCGCCGCGCCTGCCCTGTTCCAGGGCCTTCCACAATATCGGCCCCTGAAAAGTCGGCGAAAGCTGACCTTATTGGCTGCGAATGCTGATGATCTTGGGCATGGTCATCGGGGTTCCAGCGCGGCGGTCTTTCAATGGCGTCGCGGCAATTTGATCGACCACCTCCCAACCGCTGATCACGCAGCCGAAGCAGGTGTATTGGCCGTCGAGATGCGGGGCATCCGCGTGCATGATAAAGAACTGGGAACCGGCGGAATCGGGATCGCTGGACCGAGCCATGCTGATCACGCCACGCACGTGCCGGCGGTCGGAGAACTCCGCTTGGATCCGATAACCCGGCCCACCGGTGCCATTACCGCGCGGGCAACCGCCCTGAATCATAAAACCCGGCAGAATGCGATGAAAGCCCAAGCCGTCATAAAAGCCCTTATTGGCGAGCGTTAAAAAGTTGTCGACCGTTTTCGGGGCCACCTCGGGCCACAGTTCCAATTCGATGATTCCCTGTCCGGTTTCGAGACGCACCCGCGGTTTAGCGGTTGGTTTTTCCTGGCTCATGCGAAATCTCCTGCTTCCAGCTTCCAGCCGTCGCTTAATGCACGGCCGTGGTTTCGCCCCCACCGATGGTTTCGCGCATCTGAGTATCGGCCTGAATATTTTTCATGCGGTAGTAATCCATGATTCCCAGATGGCCGCTGCGGAAGGCATCCGCCATGGCCAGGGGTATCTGAATTTCCGCTTCGATCACTTTGGCGCGGTTCAGCTGCGCCAGCGCCTTGTTTTCCTGTTCGAGCGCCACCGCCAGGGCGCGGCGCTTCTCCGCCTCGGCCTGGGCGATATTTTTGGTCGCCTCAGCCTGCGCCGTCTGCAGCTTGGCGCCTATGTTTTCACTGACGTCAATGTCCGCGATGTCGATAGAAAGGATCTGGAAAGCGGTGCCGGCGTCCAGCCCTTTGGCCAGCACCGTCTTGCTGATCATGTCCGGTTGCTCCAACACGTGTTTATAGGTATCCGCCGAGCCGATGGCGGCCACGATGCCTTCGCCGACACGGGCGACTACGGTTTCCTCCCCGGCGCCGCTGATCAACTGCCGCATGTTGGTGCGCACCGTCACCCGGGCCTTCACGCTCAATTGGATGCCATCCTTGGCCACGCCTTCATGGGTCTGCCGGCCGCTGTTGGCGTTGGGTACATCGATGACGCGAGGATTGACGCTGGTCTGCACCGCTTCCAGCACGTCGCGGCCCGCCAGATCAATAGCCGCGGCCTGATCCCAGGGCATTTCGATGCTAGCGCGATGGGCGGCGATCATGGCCCGGGCCACGTTGGGCACGCGCCCACCGGCCATGAAGTGGGATTCCAGTTGGGGCGTGGTGATTTGCAGACCCGCCTGCACCAGCGACACTTTCGCCTTCGTGATGACATTGGCGTCGACCCGCCGCAAACGCATGCCAATCAGATTCCAGATACTGATGTCCGCGCCGGCGGTAAGCGCCTGCAGCCAGAGCTTAAATACGTTGCCCACGGTCACCAACACCACCAGCACCACGATGGCGATGATGATTAACAGCACGATCAGGCCGACGCTGACACCCGCGGCACCCAGGACCTGCACCACACCGGCATTTAATAGCTGTTCCAACATGCTGGTTCCTCCCATACTTCGTAAGCAGCGACATGATCGCGGCAGACAGAATAGGCGGCCCCGCTGGTGCTGTCAATAGGGCTGCCAGGCGCGGATAGGGTGGCCCTGTTTAGGAAGAGGCGGTGTGGTGCTGGCGACCCGAGGCGGCGCGGCGCTCCACCCCGGCTGGAATGGATTCGCCAGGTGCTCCATCCCCAACGGCGCTTTAGTTCTGGTGCAGCGCCCGCAGCTCTTCGGGGCTGGCCCGGCCCTGAATGAAGCGCTGGACGCGCTCTTCCGGGCAGCACCGCAACTGCTGGGCCGTTCCCCGGAATACAATTTTTCCATCCAGCAACATCACAATCTGATCCGCCACCTTCAGGGCGCTGGTCATATCGTGGGTCACCACGATCCCGGTGACTTTTAAATCCCTTTTTAACTTCAGAATCAGCTCGTTGATGATATCGGCGCGGATCGGATCCAGACCCGTGGTCGGCTCATCATAAAGCACCACTTCCGGATGCATGGCGATGGCTCGGGCCAGGGCAATCCGCTTCCGTTGGCCGCCGGACAGATCGGCGGGCATTTTCAGCTCGGTGCCACTTAGGCCGATCACCGCCAGCGACTCGCGCACCACGCGCCGGATCTCCTCTTCCGACTTGTCGCTCTGCTCGCGCAAGGGAAACGCCACATTGTCGAACACCGTCATGGAATCAAACAACGCCCCCAGTTGAAACAGGAAACCAATACGTTTACGGATCGCCTCCAAGGCCCGCTCGCCAAGGTGGTCGATCCGCCGGCCATGGAAGAAAATCTCCCCCGCGTCCGGGCGTAATAGCCCGACGATATGCTTGAGCAGCACCGACTTGCCGACCCCGGACGGACCGATCACCACGGTGGTTTGATCGGCGGGTATATCCAGATTTACACCTTGCAGGACCGGTAGAGGCCCGAAGCGCTTATACACGTCCACAAAACGGATAATGGCGCCATTGCAATCCGCCGGGGCGTCCGCCGGCAGCGGTGCAACGGTACGCGGCGCGTTCATAACAGTCCTGGTTGATTCGGCCAAAGAAGCACAAAGATATTATTCAGCGCCACCGCGAGGACAAAGTTCACCAGCAGGATAAGGCCGAAACTGGTGACAAAGCTCTCCGTGCAGGCGCGGCCCACGCCGTGAGCACCGCTCCCACAGCGGAAGCCTTTGTAACAGGCGATGCAGCCGATGACGATGCCGAAGAAAAAACTCTTGATCAGCCCCACGTTGATCGTGTACATATCCGTCCCTACTGCCGCATAATGCCAGAAAGGATAATTGCGCACCCCATCCACGCCCACGGCGATGGCCCAGCCGCCCAGAATACCCAGGGCATCACTGTACATGGTCAACACGGGGGTCATCAGCACGCAGGCCAGGACCCGCGGCACCACCAGGGTGCGGATGGGATCCGCAGCCATGGCGCGCATGGCGTCGATCTGCTCCGTCACCCGCATGGTACCCAGTTCGGCGGTGATGGCCCCGCCCACACGTCCCGAGAGCATGATGGCGGTCAGAATGGGACCGATTTGCTTGACCACGCTGACCACAATCACCGCCCCCAGCCGGTCGGCGACCCCGATCTGCTGAAACTGAGGATAGGTTTCGATCGCCAGGACGGCACCGATGAATCCGCCGGTAATCAACACCACCGGGATGGACCGCGTGCCCATCTCGTACATTTGAGCGATCATCTCCCGCAAGGCCCGCGTTCCGGGACCGCGGAAAATCTTGTACAGAGCGTTGAAGCTGAAGGAACCAAAGTCACCCACCGCCTGGATCACGCCCACCGCCCAGGCACCCAGCGCCGCCAAAGCCGTCACGGGGCTGCTGCGCTCGATACGTGCTGACCATTCCTCGGCCATGGTGAACGCCCGGTTAACACCCCATACGGCGCGTGGCGCGCAGCTGCACACTGTCGGTGACGCCAAGATTGGTGTAGATTTCCTCGGTGGCTTCCGCCCGGTTCATCGTATAGAAATGGATGCCCTTTACCCCTTGATCCAGCAGGTCGCGACACTGCTCGCTGGCCCAAAGGATTCCGACGCGACGGACCGCCTCGGCGTCATTCCCGCAGCGGGCCACCGCCCGCAACAACGCCGCGGGGTAGCGTGCCCCCAGCGCCAGCTCGGCCATGCGCTTCATACCGGCCACCGAGGTGTACGGCATGATGCCCGCCAGCACCGGCACATGAATGCCGGCCAGCTCGCAGCGTTCGCAGAAGTCATAAAAGTCGCGGTTATCGAAGAACAACTGAGTGCAGATATAATCGGCCCCCGCGTCCACTTTGGCCTTCAAATAATCCATTTCCATCAGGCGATTAGGCGTGGCGGGATGTCCCTCCGGAAACCCGGCCACACCGATGCCGAAACCATCGCGGTGCGGATGAATGCCCCGCGCGTTAAAGGCCCGGATAAACCGGACCAGGTCGATGGCGTGGTAAAAATCCGTCGGCCCGCGGTCACCGAGAGAGGCCCCGCGCGGCGGGTCGCCCCCCAATGCCAAAATGTTACTCACACCGGATCGGGCGTACTGGGTTAGAATTTCCTCCATTTCGCCGCGGCTTTGTAACACGCAAGTCAGATGCGCAATGGGGTCCAGCGCCGGATGCTGGCGCTGAATCCGCCGGATCACGTCGCCAGTGCGCTGCCGCGTTGATCCACCGGCGCCATAGGTTACCGTGACGAACGTCGGCTTAAGCGCTTCGAGCCGGGCGATATGCGCAAAGAGCTGATCGGTGGCCTCCTCGGTCTTGGGGGGAAAAAACTCGAAAGAAAACGTCTGGCCATCACGGGCGAAAATTTCGGGAAAACGCACGCGCACTCCTCCTGCCACTCCAGGGCGATTCGTTGCGACCCCGCCGGTATCATAGCAGGATCCGAAGCCATCACAAGCTCGAACCCCAAGCCTTGTATTGCCGCCCAAATTCCGCTATAAACAGAGCGTTTCCGGGATGGAACCATTCTCCGGCGATCCACCCGGTGGAGAGCCCATGGGATCGTACGAAAGTTGGTTATCCCAAACGTTTCGTCCAGAGAACCCAGAGTGCACCGAGGTTATTGACAGGAAAGTACTTACGGAGATTTCAGGGGTTTCCCAAGTGCACCCCCGATGGCCCTCGGGATTTGAAGGAAAAGGTTTTGTATCCCTTTACTTCCCCGTGATTTCAGTGCTTTCTTTGGCTCGGTGATGAAATATCCGGGTCGGAGTCCACGCGACGGCAGACGCTGGGCCAACCCGCGTGTCCCGGCGGTGATGAACATGGTGATGAACCAGCCTGGTGCTGCGGCGGACGAACCGACTCTCGAGTCGCTCTGGTCCGATTTTAAGGCCACCGATTCCGATGATTCCAGCGGGGAGCGGCTGGCACTGCGCAACCAACTGCTGACCGCCTACCTGCCCCTGGTGCGTCAGACCGCGGAGCGTATCCATATGCGTCTGCCGCAGGAAGTGGACCTCGATGACCTGATCCAGGCGGGCACCCTGGGGCTTAAGGACGCGATAGAATCCTTTAACCCCAGCCGGAAAGTCAAGTTCGAAACGTTCAGCGCCGCCCGGATTCGCGGGGCGATCCTCGATGAACTGCGGCATTTGGACTGGGTGCCGCGCCTGGTGCGCCGCCGGAGCGGCAAGCTGGACCGGCTGCGGGCGCGAATGCAGGGGGAATTGGGCCGCCCGCCGACCGAAGCAGAAATGGCGCAGCGGCTGGGCGTGACGACCCAGGACCTGCCGCGGCTTCTGCAAGACGCGCGCCCGGTGGCGCAGATCAGCCTGTCCCGCGAATGGTTCGACGGCGGTGCGGCGGCGCACGGTCAGGAACCACCGCCCGATATCCGTTCCGAAACACCCGACCGCGATTTGCAACAGCGGGACTTGCAGGAGTTTTTCACCCGCGGGCTGAACCCGGCTGAAAAACGTCTGGTGGTTCTCTACTACTACGAAGACATGACCATGGATGAGATAAGTCGCCGGCTCGGTTTATCGGAATCCCGGGTCAGCCAGATGCACTCGAGCATTATCGAGCGGCTCAAGAAGCGGCTGGCCGGCCGGGAAATGGAATTGACTTCGTTCTGATGATGATCCCGCCAACGTCAGACGATTCCGCCGGCGGCTCCTCCGCCGGCGCCGCGGTGCGGACCCGCCGGATTGAGAACCGACGGGCCCGGCACGATTATCACGTGCTGGAAACGTGGGAGGCCGGCCTGGCCCTCCTGGGCAGCGAAGTGAAAAGCCTGCGCCTCGGCCGGGCCCAACTGGCCGGGGCGTTCGCCATCCTGCGGCCGGGGCGGGTCCTGCTGCTGGGCTGTCACATCGAAGAATATGTTCAGGCCAACCAGCTAAATCACGATCCCACGCGATCCCGGGCGTTGCTGCTGCACCGACGCGAAATCCGGCGAATCGCCCAAGCCCTGGCCAAACAGCCGGGCGCCACGCTGATTCCACTGGCCATTTATTTTAAGCGCGGCTACGCCAAGGTGGAACTGGCCCTGGCCATAGGCAAAGCCAAGTTCGACAAGCGGCAAGCGCTCCAACAACGCGAGGCCGCGCGTCAAATGCAGCGGGCCCTGCGCCGGCGCTAGCCCGAACAGCCCACCTCGTTGCGGCCGAGCCGCAACCCAGCTCGGCCGCAACGATGCCCCGTTACCGCGGCCAAGATGTCGGCTTACAGCGGCGAAGCCTGGCTGACGGTGCGGCGCGATAACGTCCGCACCCGGTTAATTGCCGCCACATAAGCCTTCGCTGACGCCTCCAGAATATCGGTGCTGAAACCGCGGCCGCGGACTTTCAGTTCATTATGCGTCAGTTCCACAATGGCTTCGCCCTGGGCTTCCCGCCCCCCGGTGAGGCTGCGCACCTGGTAGGAATCCAGGCGTGCGCTGATCCGGGTTAAGCGCTGAATGGCCGCGAACATAGCGTCCACTGGGCCATCGCCAATGGCGGCGTCCGTAATCTCCGCCCCGCCGCTGTCCAGAAGCGTAACCGTGGCCGTCGCGACACCGTGCGTGCCCGCCATCACCTGCAGATTTTTCAACTGAAATAACTGGCGGTCCTCGACCAATTGCTCATCCGCCAGCGCTTCCAAGTCCTCATCGTAGATCTCCTTCTTCTTGTCGCAGAGCATTTTGAACTGACCAAACGCCCGCTCCAAAGCCTCCGCGTCCAAGTGCAGGCCCAGTTCGTCCAGGCGCTGGCGGAAGGCATGTCGGCCGCTGTGTTTTCCCAACACCAGCTTGTTTCGCACCAGGCCCACCTCTTCCGGGGTCATGATTTCATAGGTGCGTCGTTCCTTCAGCACACCATCCTGGTGAATGCCCGCCTCGTGGGCGAAGGCATTTTCCCCGACAATGGCCTTGTTCCGCTGCACGTGCAGACCGGTCAGGGTGCTGACGAGGCGCGAGCAGGGCAGCAGTCGGGGCGTGTGAATGCCGGTGGTGAACCGGAACTGGTCGCCGCGGGTGCGCAGCGCCATTACCACTTCCTCCAGGGCGGCATTGCCGGCCCGCTCGCCGATGCCGTTGATGGTGCACTCCACCTGCCTGGCCCCGCCCCGTATCGCCGCCAGGGAATTGGCTACGGCCAACCCGAGGTCGTCGTGACAATGGGCGCTGAAAATCACATTCCTGGCGCCCGGCACCTGGGCAAGCAAATATTCAAACATAGCCTGGTATTCTTCAGGCGTGGCATAGCCAACGGTGTCCGGGCAGTTGATGGTGGTGGCGCCGGCTTCAATGGCCGCCTGAACCACCTGGGCCAGAAAATCGAGTTCGGTGCGGCTGGCGTCTTCCGGCGAAAACTCCACATCCGCCACGTAGTCGCGGGCCAGCTTTACGTTTTGTTCGGTCAGCCGGAGGATCTCATCCTTGGCCTTGTTCAGTTTAAATTCGCGGTGGATTTTGCTGGTGGCGCAGAAAACGTGGATGCGGCCGTGGGCAGCGTTCTGGACGGCTTCACCGGCCCGCCGCACATCCTGTTCGGTGCAGCGCGCCAATCCGGCCACGGTGGCTTGCTTTAACTCCGAAGCGATGCTCCGCACCGCGTCAAAATCACCGGGGCTGGTGATGGGAAAGCCCGCCTCAATCACGTCCACGCCCAGTTGCTCTAAGGCGTGCGCGATTTCCAGCTTCTCCGTCCGGTTCAACGAGGCACCGGGCGATTGCTCGCCGTCGCGCAGCGTGGTGTCAAAAATAATCACCTTCGCTTTGGGGGCCGGAACCGGGGGCATGGGGTTCAGGGTAGCCATGGCATGATCTCCTTTTTTTGTGCCGCTGTGGGTCAATAAAAAACCCCGCGAGGACCGCTCGCGGGGCATGTCAATTCAGGCTATATCCAACCCCTAGGAGCGACCCCCGATCAAAATCGGGCCAAGCACCAGCCCTGGTAGATTCACAAGTGAAATGGGGGTGGACATCGTTGCGACCTTGTCTTAGCGCAGATCCTTCATATCAGGGCCGGCCGCAAAAGTCAAGACCGCAACCCGGCTGACAGCTCTGCAGAATAGCTTTTTAGGTTTTTGGGGAAGCGGGCGACTCGGCGTGACGCCGGCGCACGGCGCAGCGGCAGACGACTCGACGGGGGCGCGAGCGAAAAGGGGGTCGAATGGACGGGTTCAAGTCGCCGAAGAAGGCGACTCGACAAGGCGAGAGGAGTTCAGGCGGATCTGGAACCGTGCAGCCACGGCGGCCTCCAGCGCCTCGGTGGGGATCCGCACATTGCGGAAGCTCTCTGCCAGGCGCCGGGCCAGGTTGGCCAGCGAGCCAAAGAGGCGTTTGGGATCGTGGCCAAAGAGGCGGCCGCGCTCCAGCCGTTGCAGGATCCTATGCGCGATCGGTAGCCACAGGTACCAGTTACGCATCTGCCGGGGCTTGGTGCTGTAGGCATGCTCCAGATTGAACCCGCCGTTCTTCTGGATGTTGAAACCTTCGTTTTCGATCTTTTCGCGGCAGCGTCCGGCGTCGTTGGCCAGGGTGGCGACGATATCGCGGTGCACAGGCCGGTTGGTCCGCCAGGCGAAACGCTGCGCGGCCGGGGCGTCGGGACCGCATTCCTGCTTCCGGCGTGGGGCCAGACGGGCGAACGCCTTCAACTCGCAGTCCTGCTTATCGGCTTGGAGCTGGGCGTTCTCGATGAACTCGGTGCCCATGGAAATCGCCAGCCCCTGTGGCGTGACCAGCTTGGCCTCCAGCACGGGGTGGTAGTAACGGGTCACCCCGTTCACGGGTCGCCAGGGGGCGACCAAGTTCTGTTCCAGACAGTGGGGGCCGTGCCGTTCGGAAAAGCGCGGTTGCCCCGTGCCGTCGATGACCACCAGGAAGTTCCCCAGGACGCGACCGTGGTCGAGCGCCTTCATGTCGCCAAAGAGGGCGACTCGAGGGCCAGATGGGCCCCGCCGGCCTGGTTGTGCCCGAGGGACGCGGCCAAGGGCGGATGCCGGGCGACGAACTGCTTGACCCGGGCGTCGCGCATGCGGCGCAGCAGGGTGGGATGCGCAGAGTGACCTCATTTTATACTACGTATACTACCTTATCATAAAGCGGGTAAAAAGCAAGGGGTGCGAAGAAACCATCTGCCGGCCGGGGAGCCGCCACCGGGAATCTCCTACTTGACCCCTTGATTTACAGGGACATGCGGCCGCGCCGGAGGCGCGACAAAAAGCTATTCTGCAGAGCTGCCGCCGGCGACGGACCTGTTAATTTAATCCATTTTCGGCATTTTCACCCCCGGTTTTGGCGTGAAATGGCCGGTTGCATGCTCACATCTCGATTTAACCGGCTGGCCCCGAGCCGGCGGCTATATAACCCCACCCTCATGCTGCTGGCCGTCATCTGAGCAGTCACCGCGGCTTGGCGTTTTTTACCGTTGTGAGCCGGTCGCGGGCGCCTCCCACGCTCTTCTCCGCCGCTTCACCAATCCCAACCAACCCAGTGCCAGCAGCCCCAGCGTCGCCGGTTCGGGAATCGGCGCAACAGCGTTGTTCAATGCCGTGAACACCAGGCCGTTGCTGTTGACATTAAATAAGAATCCCGGCGCCGCCCGGGTGTAGCCGTATTGCACGTTCTGCAACGTCACGCCAGTCGGCGGGTCCAGGAAGGCAACGCTGTCGCCCTTCAAGGGCAGATATCCGCCCGCGAAGTTGAAGATGATCTTGCCGCCGGTCAACGCCACGGCGCCAGGCGCGTTCGGTAAATCACCTTGACGGCCAGGTATCTTCCGCTCGACGCTCCAGCCCAGATTTTTTTCAGCCGGTCCAGTTCAACGTTCCAGCGGCCCGGGTGTTGCTGCCAGGAAGCGCTTTGCCCGCCTGCTGCCCTGTGCCGCTGCCCTCTCAAGCGACGTGCGGCCCTTGCCGGGGTTGCCCGTGATGCCGCGAAAGCCTGCCCGCGGCCAGCCGTCACGGGGCGGCGGTCCGCCGCCCCAATTAATGGGGGCCCAGGGCGTTGCGGGACTGCCTGCATAGGCGGCCCCCAATTTGTATCCCGCCGTGCGGTGTCCATGGGCCGCCGCGCGTTTCAGCCACAGTGCCGCGGCGTGTACATAGACGGCAATTTAGCGCCGCTGGGAATACAGCACGGCCAGGTTGTGTTGGGCCACGGCCGCCGGCGCCGGGCAATGGGTGCAATACCATTTTAAGTTTGCAATGGCGGCGGGCACGGGCACTACGTACCGTTTGTCGAAAGCCAACATTAGCTTTGTGGCGGTGTGCCGCCGCGGAAAACGCCGCCGTGTCATTCGCCGTCCCCGCAGCACGTTGTAACGCACGGACCGAAGCAGGCTCTCGTACCCCCGCTGGTGCTTGGCGATGCTGGTGTGATGAATTGAAAGCAGATACCAGGCGATGGCCTTTTTATAGCAGGCATTGGCCAGCGGAAACCGATGCGTTCGCGCCGCAAACAGGCCGCGGTTTTTCCAATAACAGGCCAGGTTGTGCTCGGCCGTTGCGTCGCCGCGCATCGCGGCCCGCACCAGCCAGTGGTGGGTCGACTGCGATGGCAACCTCCGGTGTGTGAGAAAGAACGGGTTCCGGCCCGCCATCATCACCGCGAGGTTATTCATCGCGGCGGTTATCCCGGCTTTGGCTGCGGCCGTAGTGTACCTAAGCGCCCGGGCGGGGTGGCTGTTGGCACACAAAACCGCCAGTGCGACCTGGGCGTGCAGCCAAACCTGTTGGCAACGCGGGCCGGTCGCGTAGCTGTGTTTAAGTCCCAGGGCCTGCTGTTCGGGTAAAGGCATGGGCCGGCCGACGCTTGCGGAGCGATACCAGGCCGCAGCCAGTTGGGCGGACTTTGGGACGACGCGTTCGTCGTAGGTTCGGCGAGGGTCAAATAATGTACCCATGAAATAGCGTGCCGCGGAAAACCGCCCTCGGCGATAGACGCTTTCGCTGCGGGGAATTGCGGCGTACGTATCAAGTTGGTAGAAGGCGGTCCAGCTTGTGCGGGCTTGGTTGCGCAAATCCCGCATCTGCCGGGCGCTGGGAATTGGCGGGAGACCTGCATGGCCGCTGTCATTCAAACGAAACTCGGTGGGGGCGTTCTGATTAGTGTTGGTGGAATTGGGATTGGCTTGCGGCACCGGCGCTTTGTGCGCGCGGCCTGCCAGTTCAAAACGGGCGATAAGGTTGCCTGCGCGGGCCAGTCGCAGCATTCTTTCCTTTGGCATTAACAAGCCATGCCAGTCCATGGCTACGCGCCGGAATCGTGAGGCGGAACGATACATATCGATCTGCGGCACCACATTTTGGGTCGGCGAAATGTCTCCAGCTAATACAGCTTTCATGCCACTCTGGTTATTTAGCAAGTTTTCCAAAGGGCTTCTGAAATGGTCAAGCCAATTCCCGTGCTGATCGAACTGCCCGTAGGTTGTCGCCGGCGCGAAGGGCTGATGCGGCACGAGCACCACATCCAGCACGAGCCGCGTACGGCCTTGCGCATGCCGCTTTGACTTCGCGCGGAGATCCACAATACCCTTGGACCAGTGGATGTCTAAGCCCAGCGGCACGATCATGGCGCCGATGTCAAGCCGGTAAAACTTCCACCTCACCAGCCGGTTAATCTTCCAGAACATCGCACGGAACGCACTGATGTTGTAAAGCACCGGCTTCGAGGCGGAAAACCGCAGCAGCGGTCGCGTAACAAAAGTTTGCTTTGGTTTCGCCCAGACATTCGGCTGCATGTACACGCCAGCAGGAGTACGGCCCAGCGTCAGCGGCATGCCCCCGATCTGTTGCGTGAGCTTTGCCAATACCGCCGGAGTACACGTGAACTTTACGTGCCACGGTAGATATTCCTGGTAATCTTTGGCAACCGCCAAGTGAACACTTATCTGCGATACCGGCACGCTGAAAACACGCGGTGGGCCAGGACGCCGCTGCGTCTTTAGCGCGGTGGCGCCGGGGGCGTGGGGCTTTTTTCCCAAACTGCTCGCACCTTGAGGGTTTGCGGCGGCGCTTGGTTGCCGGCCATGTGCGGCTACGACCGGGGATTGCTGGTGGGCGTTTATCGCGGGTCTGCTGGCTGGCGGTGGCGACGACCGTGGTGCCGCCGGCATTATTGCAGGCTGCGTGGGCGTGGAAACTGCGCCGGCGGCGGCAACGCCCGCCGGTGGATAGGGCGGCGCACTGTACGGCACGGTCGGCGAATAGGCTGGCGGATAATTTGGTGTGCCATACGGCGCGGCGGGCGAGTAGACTGGCGTACCGACAGGATAACCGTACCCGGCGTAGGGCGATGCGGGCTGGGCATATGGCGCGGCCCCGTAAGGCTGCACATACCCGCCATATCCCCCGTAGGCCACCTGCCGCGGCTGCATGGCGCAGCCGCCGAGGCAAACCGTCAAGGCTACCACGGTGAATGGCGCGACGAAAGTACTCATGGAACTGCCTCCTTTTATTTACATTTTACTCCGACTCGGGGAGGCGACGCTTTGGCTTGGCGCGGTATTCTCTGGGCGCGCCACGGCGCGACAACAAGCCTGTCCGTTGCGCACTGTTCATTGATCGTCGATTATAGATCATAGATCGGCATTGCCTCCAAAGGATTTAATACGCATATTATAATTTCGCATGAGGGCGAATTCCAGCGCGCAACCGCCGGCGCAGGGGTGGTGCGTGACAGGCTGTGGCATGACAGCGTTTTAAAAGCTGGTATAATCATCGCCACGCCCCGGCCATGGTCGGGCCCGATGCACGGGTTGACTGTGAACCTGGTCAGGTCCGGAAGGAAGCAGCCATAAGCATGTTCGGTCCGGTGCCGTCGGCAGCCCGACCATGGGCGGGGCGATTGCGACCAAGCCAGCATAAAAAGTAAAAAGTGAAAATACGAGCGGACCCGGCTCGGATGTGGTTTGCTTTTAAGGGCACAGGCACGCGGCCGTGCAGTAAAAAGGACCGCCAGCGCGAGACTGCGGTTATGAGCGAGCTGGAACCAGCCGGCGGAGCCGACACGCGGACCGCTTGGGCGGCGGGGCCGGAGCGTACCGCCGCACCGCGCCCATCCGCACCGCCACGATGGCGCATGCCGCCAATCCCGCTGGCTCGAAGCCTGTTGCTTTTTGTTACGGTGCTGTACACAGTTCTGGCGGCGGTTTTATGCGTGTTGCTGTTTCTCTCGGCGCGTGCGGATGGTTGGCCGTTGGCGGAAGCCTGGGTGGCCCCGGCGCTGGCGTTGGCGACGGCCCTGTTGCTGCCCGGCCTGCTGTTCGCGGGGGCCAAGCTGTTGGAGGCGCACCACGAACAAAACCGGGACCGCTTGGAGCAGATGGCCCGGGCGCTGGAACAGATGCGGGCCGACCTGAACCAGCTGCAAAGCGCGGCCGCCCACACCGAGACCGTGCTGCAAAGCGTTAGCCTTTCGGAGGCGGCGGGGCTATGCGGCCTGGCGTCCGGATCGGCCTCGACTGCAGCACCCGAACCGGCCGTCTTTCGACAGATGCTGGATCTGCTCGAGCAGTTGCGTGATCTTGGCATGATGACGGAGCCACAGCGCCAACAATGGGCCAACCAGGTTCGCATCGAGCGTCAGAGCCGATTGACGGAAGCCCTGCACCATCATATCGCCCAGCGGCAATGGCCGGAGGCTGGCCAAGTTCTGCAGGAAATGCGGCGCACCTTTCCCGGCGAAAGACGCGTGGAAGAGCTGGCGGCGGAACTGACGGCGGCACGCCATCAGCAATTCGAAGCGGAACTGGCGGAAGCGCAGGAGCGGTTGCAGCAGTTGCTCGGTATTCATGCCTGGGACCAGATCGAACCCCTCGCCGCAACTCTGGCCCGCCGCTATCCGGACGAGCCGCGGGTGCGCGACTTGCTTGAGATGCTGCGGCAGCAACACGCGGCCTGGCGAGGCGACGAATTACGGCGGTTGCGCGCGGAATTCAAAGAGGCGGCTCGCGCCCGGCGCTGGAGCCAGGCCTGCGCCGCCGCCCAGCAGATTTTAGACCGCTTTCCCTACGCCAAAACGGCGAAGAAAATTCGCCAGGAGATCGTCATCCTGCGGGAGAACGCCGACGCCGAACAGCGGCAAGAGTTGGAAGCCCAGTTTAAGGAATTGCTGCAGCGTCAACGCCGCGCCGAGGCTCTGGAAATTGCCGAGCGCATCGTCGAAATGTTTCCCCGATCCAAGTCGGCGGCTGAACTGAACAAGATGGTGCCCAAATTGCGGGAGCTGGTGGAAGCGGAGAAAAATCGTGCCGACGGCGCTGCTGATCGGGAAATCCGATAAACGAGGCTGTCCTGAAAATGAAGGGGGACCGGGCCGGGGGACACCGGAGCGGCGCGGCGCTGTGCCGAAGGCTTGGCTGGCAGGGGTGGTCGGGCCATTTTCATGCTCCACACCTCGAAGACTCGCCTCTGGAGAGTGCTCCGTCGAGGCATGAGCAACTTCCTCTAAAGGAGCGCAACGGGAACAAATTCCGGTCGCGTCCCCGCTTCATTTCTTGTTTCCGTGCAGCACGACAATCTTTTTTAATTGGTCTTTCCAGACCACCATAGGTATGCCGTCGAGCGTCAAATGGTATTCGTCGCCGTGCTGCGTGTAGCGGTCCGCCTGAAACACCTTTCCATTGGTCAGATAGAAGGCGTAGCCCGTCACCGGCCCCAAGGGTACCGGCGGACGCGGCGGGCTGAATCCGACAAATGCAACCTGGGTGGTAGTTTGCACAGCACGACCCGCCTGGCCGGAGGGCGGAAGAAAGGGAACTGGAGCGGCGTGCGAAACGGCTGCCGTCTCGCCGACCACCATGCCATAGAGGAAGCGCCATTGGCCGCGGCGCCAACGTTTCACTTTCGCCGCGACGCGGGCTGGTAGGTACGCCCACACCTCCTGCGGTGGTCCGAACGTAGCCTGGGATTCCGCGGGCAGCCCGGGGCGTGCGATCGGAAAGGGGCGACCTGGGCCTGGACGTGGCATCCCAGCTGCGTATGGAGTAGCTGGCTCGCGGCGCGGCGACAGGGCACGGGGCGAAGGCGCCCGCCAGGGGATCCGACCGCGGACAATCACCCCGCCCTGGAGATCGGCCTTAATAGACTGTACATGCAGTGACACGTAAACCGGGCGCTTCAAGAAACCTTGGTCGAACTTCCGCAGAAGAGCATGCTCAGCGGGCGCGGATAGTCCGGTGAGACGTCGCTGTAATGATGGCACCTGGCTTGCGATCAGGCCGTTAAGATTGGCCACACCGGTGAACAATTTAGCGCCGCGCGCCACCAGCGCGGGCCATTGGCGCCGGTTGACCCAAGCTCCGGCGGCACGGTACTGGGCCTGGGCGCCCGCCGCCGCGTTCCGGTGCGCAGGCTGGCCCGGCATAACGGGTGGGGACCATAGCCGCGGCGCTGGGGGGCCAGGAAAACTGTTGATCTGGCCCGGGCGCGCGGCCCATTGGGCCGGGGTTAAGGCGGACTCCTGCTGGAGCTGCTGGCGGGCCTGGGCCAGGCGGGCCATGGTCGCCATTACAATCGGCATGGCGTGCGCCTTGAGCGCAGCGGCCTTTAGTTTTTCGAGCGCCACAATTCTGGCCCGCTGGGCGGCGCGGACCGCATTCCATGCGGCGGATTCCTGCTTCTGTAATCGTGCGGCCAACTCCTTGCCAGGCCCAGGCGACAGCATCGGCCTGCCGACGGGATTCCGGTTTTGAAACGCCGGCGGTGGCAAGAGAATGCCTTTAAGCGGGGCTAAAGGTGACGGTACGCCGGCCCGGATCAGCCCCACAGGCGAGCTGACGGCGATCAAAATCGCCCAGCTTATTTTTCCACACCAGGCGGATCTTTTCACCGCGGGGGTTAGTGTGCGATTACCCAGACGCATGGGAAACGCCTTTTTCACAGCTTATTTCGCGCCGTTCATCGTTATTATACCGCGCCGCCCGTACGGGTGGCACGGAGTGCGGCCCACAACCTGGTGAGTCAGCGACTTACGGTGGGCGGAGAGGGTCTGCGGTATGATTAGCCATCATGGAAACAGCGCTGGTGACGGCGGGCGGCCAAGGGGGATGGCGCTGGGTTAACACCGCGGCCGGGTTAAGGTTAAACGAAAGGATGCTGGAGCATGAAGAATCCCAACGTCGTTTTTGTATTCGCGGATCAATGGCGCGCTCAGGCGACGGGTTACGCCGGCGATTCCAACGTATACACGCCCCACCTGGACCGGCTGGCACGGCAAAGCCTGAACTTTTCCCACGCCATCGCCGGTTGTCCGGTTTGCTCGCCGGCACGGGCCAGTTTGCTCACCGGCCAATATCCGCATACGCACGGCGTATTCGTCAACGACGTGCATCTGGAACACCGCGCCGCATCGCTGGCCGACGCTTTCAAGACGCAGGGTTATGACACGGCCTACATTGGCAAATGGCATTTAAACGGCCGGGGCCGCTCCGGCTATATTCCGCCGGAAGATCATCAGGGCTTCGAGTTCTGGCACGTGCGGGAATGCTGCCATGATTACTGGGACTCATTTTATTTTAACGATCATCCGGAGAAAAAACTCTGGCCCGGCTATGACGCCCAGGCACAAACGTCCGAGGCGAAACAATATCTCGAAAGCCGCACCGGCGCGGCACGGCCATTTCTGCTGGTTCTTTCCTGGGGACCGCCGCACAATCCTTACGAAACCGCGCCACCGGAATATCGCCGTCGGTACGAACCGACCGGCCTGGTGCTGCGCGGCAACGTACCACCCGAAGCTGCAGCGCAGGCCCGCTTGACGCTGGCCGGCTATTACGCCCACATTACGGCCCTGGATGCCTGCATCGGCGAGCTGTTGGCCGCGCTGGAAACCTCCCGCCTGGCGGAAGAGACTATTTTTGTATTTTGGTCGGATCATGGCGACATGATGGGATCGCACGGCCAGTGGCGCAAACAGCGTCCCTGGGATGAATCCATTCGCGTGCCGTTGCTGGTGCGTTATCCCCGCCGTTTCGGCCCGCACGGCCGCGCGGTGGATACCCCGATCAATACGCCGGACCTGATGCCCACTCTGCTGGGTTTGTGCGACCTTCCCGTGCCCGCGTCGGTGCAGGGCCATAATTATGCGCCATTCTTACACGGCGAAGCGGCGGCCCCGGCTGCGGCGGCGCTCCTGGCCTGTTATGTCCCATTCGGGGAATGGACCCGCTCCGTCGGCGGCCGCGAATATCGCGGCGTGCGCACCCGGCGGCATACCTATGTGCGCACGCTGGCCGGACCATGGCTGCTTTATGACAATCAAGCGGATCCCTACCAGCAGCATAACCTGATTGCTGATTCCGCCAGTGCGGGCTTGCGGGAAGCGCTGGAGCGGCAAACGCAAATGTTGCTGAAAGACCACGGCGATCCCTTTGAGCCGGCGGAGGCACTGATCGCCCGCTGGAAATATCCCGTCGATGCAAGTTTGACCGTGCCATATACCCCATAGGACAGGGGCGATCCTTGCACTACCAGTACAGATCACGTACTGTAAGAAATGAGGATGGCTTAAACCGAATCGTCACCAGCCGCACCTGGTGCGTTAACCAGGGGACCGTCAGAAACCCTATGCTGACCATTGACTGGCATGTGCGTCCGGCCGATCTGTGGCCCGCCATGGGGCGGATGTGGCGGCTTTCAGCCCTAAAACTCCGCAGCCTGCGCCGGACTTTTCGCCCGGGGCAGGGCGCCCCGGTGTTCACCGTGCGCGGCCAATACGCCTCCCGCGGCTGGACGGACTGGACCGAAGGCTTCCAATTCGGCTCCGAGCTGCTGCAATTCGATGCCACCGGCGAAAAGAAATTTCTCCACGCCGCGCGCGAACAGATCCTGGCGCATATGGCGCCCCACTTAACCCATTTTGGCGTACATGATCATGGTTTCAACAACGCGAGCACCTTCGGCCAGCTGCTGCGCCTGATGAATGAAAAGCGAATTCCGGAAAATCCATGGGAGCGCCGCACCTATGAGTTGGCGCTGAAAGTTTCCGGCGCCGTGCAGGCCAGGCGCTGGACCAACCTACCGGACGGCGGCTACATCTATTCCTTCAACGGCCCGCATTCGCTGTTCATCGATACCATCCGTTCCCTGCGGGTTTTGGCGTTAAGCCACCAACTTGGCGGCGTACTGGCGGAGGAAAATGACCGCCGGATCAGCCTGCTGGAGCGCCTGGTCATCCACGCCCGCACCACGGCGAAATTTAATATTTGCGGCACGGACGGGCCGGGTGTTTACGCCCGGCGCGGCGCGGTTCGACAGGAAGTTATTTTCAACATCAACGACGGAGCCTTTCGCTGCCCCAGTTCGCAGCAGGGTTTTTCCCCTTTCACCACCTGGACCCGCGGCCTGGCCTGGGCGATGTGCGGCTTCGCGGAGCAACTGGAGTTCCTGCGCGCTATTCCCGCGGAAGCCCTGCGCCGCTGCGGTGGAAAATCGGCCGTCACGAGCTTTATGCTCCAAGCGGCACGCGCTACGTGCGATTTCTATCTTGAAAATACACCCACCGACGGTGTACCGTACTGGGACACTGGCGCTCCGGAGCTTTATCGCCTGGGCCAATACCTGGACCGTCCGGCGGAGCCATTTAACCCCTACGAGCCGGTGGACAGTTCGGCCGCCGCCATTGCGGTGCAGGGCCTGTTGCGTCTGGGGCGTTACCTTGACGGTACCTTGGGCCGGCGCTATTTCCAGGCGGCGCTGACCATTCTGCGAACGCTATTGAACGAACCATATTTGTCGGTCGAGCGCCAACACCAGGGTTTGCTGCTGCATAGCGTTTACCACCGGCCCAACGGTTGGGACTATATTCCACCGGGCCGCCGCGTGCCGTGCGGTGAAGCGAGCATGTGGGGGGATTATCATCTGCGCGAAGCGGCGTGGTGCGTGCAGCGCCTCGCCCAAGGCCAGCCGGATCTGATGTTTTGGAGGAAACCCACATGATCGTTGCCGATTTGGCGGTCATCGCCGGTCGGGAGTATCCGGCGCGGCGCCGGACGCAGAATCTCTGCGGCGGCGCCTCGCCCATTCCAACCAGACATTTTGCACTGGGCCATGTCACCCTGGCGCCGCACGGCGGCCAGGTGCCCTGGCACAACCAGCCCCAGGAAGAAGTTTATTTCCTCATCGACGGAACCGCGGAAATGTGCCTCGGGGCGGAGCGGCAGACGCTGCGCGGAGGCCAGGCGGTATATATTCCTCCGGGAGTATATCATCAGCTTACCAACATCGGTGACACGCCCGTCCGGATGTTATATTGTTACGGCCCGGCCGGAGAGGTGGCGCACTGGCGGCAAGAGCTGGACGGAACTTTGCCTCGCGCCGGGCACGACGCGCCGCCTCTGCCGCAAGGCGCGTGGCCTCAATGTGGCACCAGCAGCGCCTAGATTTTAGGGTTTGGGGTTACAGGTTAGAGGCATTCCCATGACGACCGGCACTGTTCACACCGTGGGCATTATTATGAACGGCGTCACCGGCCGCATGGGCACGCATCAGCACCTGAGGCGCTCCATCAAGGCGATTATCGACCAAGGAGGAGTTAACGTTGGCCCGGGCGAGACCATCCTGCCCGATCCGATTCTGGTGGGCCGTAATCCCGCCAAACTCGCATCGCTCGCCGCCCAGGCCGGCGTGACGCGCTGGACCACCAACCTGGCTGCGGCCTTGGCCGATCGAAAGAACCTTATTTACTTTGACGCCCAGACCACCGAACGGCGGGCGGACGCCGTGAAAGAAGCGCTGGCCGCGGGCAAGCACATCTATTGCGAAAAGCCAGTGGCCGTCAGCTCGGCGCAGGCGCTGGAACTGTATCGCCTGGCGCGCCGCAAGTCTTTGAAACATGGGGTCGTGCAGGACAAACTGTGGCTGCCGGGAATGCGGCAATTAAAAATGCTGCGCGACAGCGGTTTTTTCGGCAGGATTCTCTCAATCCGCGGGGAGTTCGGCTACTGGGTTTTTGAAGGCGATACCATTGCCCCGCAGCGGCCATCGTGGAATTATCGGAAAGAAAACGGCGGCGGTATAATCATCGATATGCTCTGCCATTTCCGCTATGTGCTTGACAACCTTTTTGGCGCGGTGCAGGCGGTGTCCTGCCTGGGGGCGACTCATATTCCACGCCGCCGGGATGAGGCTGGGAAACCCTACTCCTGCACCGCCGATGATTCCGCCTATGCCACCTTTGAGTTGGCCGGCGGCATAATCGCCCAGATCAACGCCAGTTGGGCGGTGCGGGTGCGACGGGACGATCTATTGGTGTTGCAGGTCGATGGCACCAAAGGCAGCGCGGTGGCGGGGCTGCGGCATTGCTGGGTGCAGCCCTATGGCGCCACGCCGCGTTTCGTGTGGAACCCGGATGTGGAGACGCCGCTCGATTTCCAAGCCGGTTGGCAGCAGGTGCCGCCGCAGCAGGAATTTGACAACGCGTTCAAGGTGCAGTGGGAATTGTTCCTCCGCCACGTGGTGCAAGGAGAACCATTCCCGTGGAATCTGCTGGAAGGCGCCAAGGGTGTACAGCTTGCCGAAAAAGGCCTGGAATCCTGGCGGAAACGGGCGTGGGTTCAAGTCCCGGAACTAAAGCCCTGAGCCGCCGCGCAACCAGTTTTCTGAAATGTTGACAGGGGGCGGACGAGCGGGGAACATAGCCGCCGAGGGATGGCTCACCCGTGGACCCAAGTGGAAACACCGTATGAACGCGGCGGCATTGGATCAGATCTTCAAGGCGTACGACATCCGGGGTGTGTATCCCGATCCCTTGAATGAGGCCATCGCGCGGCGCATCGGCCGCGCCACCGCTGATTTTCTGCGCCAACAGAATGCCGATGCGGACCCGGCGGTGCGGCGAAACAATATGCTCGTGGTCGGCCGGGACATGCGGCCCAGCAGCGGGGCGCTCGCCATGGCGGTAACTGAAGGCGTACGGTCCGCCGGAATGGACTGCCTGGATGTGGGCCTGATCGATACGCCGCTGATTTATTTCGCCATCAATTACGGCGGCTTTTCCGGCGGCATCCAGACGACGGCGTCGCACAATCCCGTCCACTATAATGGGTTTAAGATCAGCGGGCCGGCGGCGCGGCCCATCGGCGAGAATACGGGGCTGCGGGAAATTAAGCGCCTCTGCGGGGAGCCGTCTCCGTCGCCCGCCGCCGCACCCGGCGCCCTGGAACGGCAGGATTTCACCGCGGCCTACCGCCAGCATGTGCTGCGCTTTCTGAAGCCCGTGCGCCTGCTGACGGTGGCGGTCGATGCAAGCAACGGCATGGCGGGGCGGTTCCTGCCGGATATATTTCTGCCGGAGCCGAAGTTAAAGCTGGTTCCGTTGAACCTGGAAATTACCGGAGCTTTCAACCACCCCCCGAATCCCTTGGTGGATGCGAACCTGCGACAGCTGCAGGAGGCGGTGCTGTCCAGTGGCGCCGCCTTCGGAGTCTGTTTCGACGGTGATGCCGACCGCTGCGTTTTCGTGGATGAGCAGGCCCGGGTCATTCGCTGCGATATCATCACGGCGCTGTTGGCGCGGCACTTTTTGAAGGATCATCCGCACGCGACAGTGGTTTACGATCTGCGGAGCAGCCGGGTGGTGAAAGAGGAGATTGAAAATGCCGGCGGCGTGGCGCGGCGCGAACGCGTGGGGCACGCTTTTATGAAAAAGGCGTTGGCGGAAAGTCACGGTGTATTGGGCGGGGAATTGTCGGGCCATTTTTATTTTCGCGACAATTTCAACTGCGACAGCGGGGCCATCGCTTTCGCCTGTGTGGCTTCGGTATTTTCGCAATATGATGTGCCGGTGAGCCAGGTCCTCAAGCCGCTGCTGCGCTGGCATGGCAGCGGCGAAGTCAATTTCCAGGTGGCGGACAAGGATGGCGCGATGGCCCGGCTGGCCGAGCGTTATCAGGATGCGGCGATCGATTATCTGGATGGCATCACGGTGGAATATGACACCTGGTGGTTCAACGTTCGCAAAAGCAACACCGAGCCGCTGCTGCGGCTGAATCTGGAAGCCAACACCGCTGAGACCCTGAAAAAGAAACTCGAAGAAGTTTCCCGGCAGCTAGGGGCCGCGGCCGAGTAAAGTAAAGGCGCAAGAAGAGAAAGGTGCAGGGATGTACCGAGTGTTTCGGGCTCTGGTTGTAGCGTTTTGGTTTTTGGCCGCGGGGCGAATGGGCGTAGCCCTGGACGGCGGCGGAGCAGCCCGGGGGAAGGTTCTGGCGCCGGAGCTGGCCCGACGCATCGACGCGCTGCTAAGGGATCCGCAATTGCGCGGCGCGCAGGTGGGCGTCGATATCGTCAAGTTGACCCCGCAGGGACCGACCAGCCTCTACCGTTTCCATCCTACCGTAGCCCTGATGCCGGGCAGCAACGCTAAATTGCTTACAACCGCGGCGGCGTTCGATCGTCTCGGACCGCACGCTGTGATCGCCACCCGGCTGTATCGGGTGGGAGACCACCTGGTGCTGGTGGGCGGAGGCGATCCGGCCCTGGGCGATCCGGTGCTCTGCCATCGGGCGGGCTGGCAATCCACCACCGTATTCCAACAATGGGCCAACCACCTGCGGGCCTTGGGCCTGACTCATTTTCACGACATCGTCGTCGATGACTCCATTTTCAACCACGATTTTGTGAACGCGCGCTGGCCGCTGGGAGGAGCCCAATATCTGGATTGGTATGACGCCCCGGTCGGCGGCTTGAATTTTGCGCTAAACTGCATCCGCTGGCGACCGGTGATCGATGCGCACGGGGCGGTGGGACTATCCATCAAGCCCTTTTCCGCCTATCCGCCTGTGGCCATTCAAGCCCACCGCGGACCAGCGCAGCGTTTCTGGCTGTGGCGCGGGCTGCACTCCGCGGAGTGCTTTTTGCGCGGATCCGTCCAGCAAAGCGATCCCTATTGGCGGCAGACCACCATCGCCGATCCCGGCCTTTACACCGGCGCTGTATTACGCCAGGTTCTGGTGGATCACGGGATTCAGATCACTGGTTCCGTGCGCCGCGGCGGGTTGGATAGCGCGGCCACTGCCCCCGGAACGAAGCCGCAATTGTTGGCCACATATGAAACGCCTCTGACGGCCATTTTGTATCGCGCCAATACCGACAGCATCAATCTGATGGCCGAGGCGTTATGCAAACTCCTGGGCCATTTGGCCACCGGGCAGCCGGGCGGATGGGCCAACGGTACGGCGGCGGTGCAGGCTTACCTGCGCAGCCTGGGGATCCCCACGGCCTGGGTGCAGCTGGTGGACGGCTCCGGACTTTCGCACCTGGATCACGTGGCTCCCGCAGCGCTGATCCAGGTATTGGTTCATATCGCCATGGAACGGGATGGAAAGATATTTATCGACAGTATGTGTCGGCCGGGCCATGGTACGTTGATCTATCGGTTCCGCGGCTCGCCGGCGGCGCCGCACGTGCGGGCCAAGGATGGGCACATCACCGGCGCCTCCACCCTGAGCGGTTACCTGTTCGCGCCCGACGGCGTGTTTGTGTTTTCGATCATGTGCAACCACTATCACGGCAACGTCAACGGCTGGCAGGATCGACTGGTGACCGCGCTATTTAACGCAGAATCTGCTCATCCAAGGTAAAGCGCAGTTTTTCCATGGCGCGCTTCTGGATTTGCCGCACCCGTTCCTTGGTTACTCCGATTACCTGCCCGACCTCCTCCAGCGTCATCACCGGCGTTTCGGTGGAATGATTCAGAGCGAAGCGGGCCTCAATCACCCGGCGTTCCACGTCGGTCAGGCAAGCGGTGTTGTCCGAGATAATCCGGTGCAATTCTTCCACGGCGTCCCGGGTCTGGGCCAGCCGCCGATTGTCCATTTCGTTCGACCGTTCCATGGTGGGGTCAAATTCCGTGGGGAACATGCCTTTGTAGCGGGTGGTTTTTCCAGCCAGTCGGCTAAACGCCTTCAGAATCGCACGGCAGGCATACGTGCTGAACTTGAAACCACGAGCAGCGTCGAATTTCTCCACGGCTCGCAGCAAGGCCATATTGCCTTCGGAGATCAGCTCGCCGAAATCCACATCCGCCATGCGCACCCGTTTGGCCATGGCCAGCACGAGAGCGAGATTCACGCTCGTAATCAAATCGCGGGTTTCACGAACGCGGCGATACCATAGCAGAATCTGCCGGGCCAGTCGTTTACCGGGATGGGTGCGGAAGCGCTTCACCAGGCGGCCCGTGCGCCGCCGGGCATAGTTGTAACGAAGGAACAGATGCTTTTCTTCGGCTCCATTGAGCAGACTGGAAGAAGGCGCCGTAGCGGTCAAGTGGCCATCCTCGATCATAGGGTGGTACCAGCCGGTGTTGGCCGGCGGCAACTCCAGGCCTGCGTCGAACAGTGTCGCTTCCGCGGATGGCCGTCTAAAGAGGCGGTTAGGAATATAATCCAAAGGCGCCTGCAGCGCTTCCCATAGCAACTGCCGGTCCGACTCTGATAACGAGGCCAGCGCTGCGCGAAAACGCCCGTTCGGGTGAGCCGACGCTGTGGCCGCTTGGGTTTTAGTCGCTAGCATAACCATACTTGCCTCCATTTTCGTGCCTCAACTTCTCCCATCATACAATACTACGGTACAAACCGTATGCCGGGTTCAAATAAAATTGTAAAACTGTTCCCGTTCGCAATGTAACTCTTTGCACACGGCATAGTTAGCCCACATATGGCCTTTGGAAAATGACCGTTGGCACAGTGGACATGCAGGCTTGTCTGCTTAATTTCCTGTCAGAATGGCGCTTCAAATGGTGACAGCGCGGCAGTCCGGTCGCCCCGGTAGCTAACCCAACCTTCACCGCCAACGCGGTTAGGCCTGCCACATTCAGGCTATCGTCCGT
>JAJYFE010000130.1 GCA_021785435.1 Planctomycetota bacterium | reverse complement strand
GCGCAGTGTGGCCGTGCTTTGGGCCGCGGGCCAGCCCCGGCAAGTAACCATTCCCTTGGGCGCCGGGCGCGTCGTGCTCGATAATATGGCCGGGCAAAGATTGCCGCCGAAGGCGTCCAGCCCCCACGCCATCACGTTGGAACTCCATGGCCAAGTCGTCTACCTGCGGGCGTCCCATCTGAACGCCACGCGGCTCCGACAGGCCTTGGAGAGGATCCACATCGCTGGTTTAGGCCAGGTGCTGATCGAGCGTGCCGCGATTGGTCGTTCCCGTTCCGGGCGCCCTGAGCTGGTGGCGATTCTTAAGGGCGACACCACCCACCCGAAACCGGGAGTGCTGGATATCCTTGGCAGCCCGCAGGCCTGGCGTTTGGGTACGTCGCTGGCGGTCTATCCGGCCATTCCCCTGGATCATAGGGCCCGCGTGGTCTTTCCAATTCTGGCTGGCTTGGGCGAAGGCGCCGAGGGGGCCATTCGGCTTGGCGCCGCTAGTGGCGCCAGCGTGGCGTGGCGGAGTTTTAACCTGAAGGTGTGGCCCGCGCCGCGGGCCAGCGTAGCCCCGCGTTGGCGTGGCCAGCTGGTCGGCTGGAAACGCCTGCCCTTTCATCGGCTTTCCAAGTGGGCGAAGGCGGCCATCGTCTGGAACAGAAGCGGGCTGTACATCGCGGCCCAGGTTCGGGACAACACGCCGTGCGGTTTCAATCCCACCTCCGGCCAGGCGGATTGGCAGTGCGACAGTCTGGAGTTGTATTTCAACCCGACCGTCAACAATCAGTTCACGCAGCGCCGCTACGGCCCCGCGGATTTTCAGGTGATCTGCAGCGTCCGCGGCGGCCCGGGCACGCGCGATTGGGTGCATGTGGCCTGGCGGGGTCGGCCAGCGTCGGGGCCGGGCTTTGGAAATCCGTGGGTTCGGCCTGATTCGATCCGCCTGGATTCCGTTCGCACGGCCCAGGGCTACCGCGCGCTGATCTTGGTGCCGTGGAAAAACTTTCCGCCCGCTTTCCAGCCGCGGACGGGCAACTTCCTGGGGTTCAGCCTTTCCGTGCGCGATGTGGCCAGGGATTACCGCCAACTCCGCCGCGTGATCTGGGCCGGTGGAAATAATGACTATCGCTTCACCACCGGACTGGGTACACTGCTGCTCCAGTGAACGGCGGTGGACAAATATGGACGCAAGCCCATTCTCAACCAAACCGTACTATCCAATGCTTTTGGCCAACGGTAACGACGCTGTCTTGCTCGACTATTCGGGGAGCATGTTCACCGGCTTGACAGGGCATGCGCATTTCGAAAAGCATCAGTACACCCCCAGCGGCTGGTACAAGACCGCGCACACGTCGCGGACCACCGCCCAGACCATGCCGCCGATCGTCCAGTGCGGCTATCAGGTGATCGGCGACGGAGAAGTCCTGGACCCATCCGACTATCGGCAGAAATTTGATCCCCGCGCCGGCGTGCTGACGAGCACACTTGCGTTTCGGGGAGCCGTTGTCATCGTCGAATCGTTCCTGACGCGGGACGGCATCTTCCGCGAACACTACCGGCTGACGACAAAAGGGGCGTATACCGCGATCGATGTGGCGTTCTTGCTCATGCCGCCGCACCCGCAGAACGACCTTATGACTTTCCGCGATCTGGTGTCAGTGCGGATCGACCAGGGCACAGACGCACGGGAGCTTGTTGTGCAGTACGTGGTTTCCTCCACGACTCGAGGCCGGGGGTTGATGGTGATGGATGCGGCGGGGGATGCGCCTGTCGCCTATCACCGCGGGGCACGCGGGATACTTTTTCGCAACGTAGCCCCAGGATGGAGCATGGGACGCTGTCTGACGTTCACCGACGACAGCGAGTCTCCCGACCAAACGGCGATCCTGACCGCGCGAAAGCAACGCATACGCGCGGAGGGTTCTGCGGAGCTGCGCCACGCCCACAAGCGAAACCTGCGAGAGTGTTTCTCGCGCAGCGACATCACCGTGCCCGATGCCGACATGCAGTATCTGTTCGATCTCGGCCGATATATAATGCTCGCCAGTTTTCACCAAACCACCGGCGGCCTTGCCAATGGGCTTCTGCCACATCTCTGGGGCGGTGGCACACATTGCATTAGCGACGCCTTCTATATGCACCGGGCGCTGCTTCTCACGGGCGCCTCCAGCATGGCGGATCGGCATCTGGGCTATTATCGTCGCCAGTACGCGGACGCCAGAAACCAGGCGAAAGCTGCGGGCGTCGACGGCGCCATGTTCATGGGCTGGACGGACTGGGAAGGCGGCCCGCGTTCCCGCGACGTGGACATCCAGGCGCATATCATGCATGCCAAACCATGGTTTTCGGCGCTGGTGCCCATTATGATCTACTGGCAGTGGAAATACACGGCCGATGACGGAATTATCGTGCGGTATCTCGACATCGTGGAATCCATCGTGGCGGCGCTGCGGACCTTCGTCGTCGACGATGGCGAGGCGGTGCGGATCAAGCCATGTCAGGCGTCGAATGAATCGGAAATTGAGGTTCAAAATGATACCATGTCTCTGCTGTGTCTCGCCCGAGCGTTCCAGGCGTATGGTGAAATGGCCGACGCGATCGGCCGGAAGGTTGAGGACGCCATTGGAGCTATGCCGGCCAAACTGCGTGGGGCGATGGCCCAGAACCTTGCGGACGGCATTCTCATGCCCTATCGCAAGGCGGCGTATTCCGCCACCCTGCAGTTCATGTATTTCCTTTTCAATCTTCCGGATGGCATCGATAGCAGTAGCATCTACGAGGCCGAGCGGCGCGCAGGGACGTTGTGGGGTTTGGACAACGAGCAGCCTTCTGAACGCTACCGTGATTGGCCGTGGCTCGCTTCGCGGGCGTCGATCTGCTACAGCCACCTCGGCGACTCGGACCGTGCATTCCGATGGTTGCGGCATCCCTTGGACGATGCGAGTTCACTGGGGGCGCTGCCCGAAAAGATCCGGCTCGATGGCTATCCGATCAACTACTGGTACGCCACTCCGTACGCGCTGCTGGTCTGGGCACTTTGCGCCGCGCTGGTCCATATCGACAGGGATGGCAACTTGAAGCTGCTCTTCGGGCTCGACGGATCTTGGAAAGATGTCGAGGTCCGGGATCTTCCAGTTCCCGGAGGCATTGTCGTTTCGTTGTCCGTGCGGGATGGAAGGATCGCCCGCATTTTCATGACCAATCGCTCGCGAAAAGAGTTTTCCGCGCGGTTGCTTGTCAATGGCCGGTATGCCGCCGCGTCGGTTCCACTGACGGCAACGATGGCCGCCGGAACCGAATGGCGATGGGGAGAGGCGTGAGGATGCCGCGGTACCGTCGGGAGTGCCCCGTCCATTTGTATTGCAGTTAGACCACCACGGGGATTAATCGAGCGGCGCCCTGGCCCTTTTATCGTCTCTGGGCGCGGCAAGGTGATAGGGTGGACCATTCCAAGAATATCCACAAGGGCGCTCAGGTTTGCGCCGACCGGCGATAGGCCCTGGCGGTCTGGCCGATTTTCTGCCGGAACTGCCGGCTGAAGAAATATACATCGCGGTAGCCGAGCGCTTCGGCGATCTGCCCGATGCTCAGTTCGGACTCGCGCAGCAACTGGCGGGCGCGGTTGAGGCGCGCCCGCAAGCGGTAGGCCTGTGGACTTTGTCCGGTAAACGACTGGAACCAACGGGTGAAATGACCCTCGCTGTACCCGGCTTGAGCGGCGAGCGCGGCGATGGATGGCGTGGCGCGGGGGTCCTCGTCGATGCGGGCGGCGAGCGCCAAGGCCTGTTGGCGGCGCCGGCCCGCCACGACCGTCGGCGAAGGCCGACGGGACGATTCGTGGTCCAGATAGATCAGGGCGGCGCGCATCAGGGCATGGGCGGTTTCCACCGCCGCACCGCCGCCAAAAGACGGACCCGTGCGGCGATGCAACGCCACGATCTGCCGCATCAGGGCGTCCAGCAAAGCTACGTCCGGCACGTCGTTCACCTCCGGCGGAAGCGGCGCGGTGATTCGCCGATCGGGCTGCCACCTATCGAACAAGTCGAAGTGGATGAAGCTTACGCCCAGCCGATCGCGGGGGTCCTGCTCGGCTTCGTAGCGGCGCCCCGGTCTGGCCCAGATGCAGATTCCCGGTCGCAGGTCGATCGGGTGGTCACTTAACACCATCCGCCCACGACCAGCCCAGACGAACCACAGGTCAAAATCGTTAAGCGCCTTGGCCCATCGGGCGGACAAGGACCACCCCGGCTCACAGCGTACGCGTCCAGCGCTATAGACTGCTACTCGCACGTTTTCCCAGTTGATACGCATAGCGCCAGTATATCAGATAAATGCAAATTCCTAGGGGTTTAATCCATGGTCTTACCATGACTTCAGCGTAGTATTAGATTAGAGCTTGAGTCGTGCTGGCTGGATAAATCTAAAAGGTTGAGGATTTCCAGTCGCCGCCATAGGAGGTTGCAGATGATCAACCCAGTCGATATTTCTTCCGCTTCGAAGCCACCACCTCCGCGCCGCCAGCTGAGGCTACCGGTCCAACCCGCGGCCGCGGTGTGGACGCAGCCGATGCCTGTTTCGCGCGAGGAGCAGACCGCGTTTTTTAAGCGGGAAGGCTTCCTGGTGTTGCCGGGCGTGCTGGATAGAGCGGCGCTGGCCGAACTGGACAAAGAAATTCAGCGCTTCATCGCCGAGCATGACACTTTGCCGCGACTGCGCGATGGGGTGGAAATGGAGAAACGGGCGGATCCCCGCCGCCGGTCGCCGGTCTTCCGCAAGATCGGCGGCATCAGCTCATTCAGTGAGCCATTCGACCGTCTGATGCGTCACCCGCGAATTGTGGAGGCCTTGCACGCGGTTATGGGGCCAACAATCCAGATGTACCGCGACGTACTGATGATGAAACCGGCGCGTGTCGGTCGGGAGAAACCCTGGCATCAGGATTCGGTCTACTGGCCGTGGGAGCCGATGGATATGGTTTCAGCCATGACCGCCCTGGATGATGCGCTGCCGGAAAACGGCTGCCTGCAGGTGATTCCGCGAACGCATCTGGCGCTGGTGCAACATTTTGGCAAGGAATTACAGGTGGAGATTGACGCGGCGATGCAGGCGCGTACACGCTATGTACCGCTGCAGGCGGGCGACACGCTGCTGTTTCACAGTCTGTTATTACACGCTTCAGAGCCTAACCATTCGGATTTTGATCGGCGGGTGTGCATTTTCAGTTACAAGACGCCGCAGCTGCGTTACATTGGCCGGCCGGAAGGTGCTCCGCACGCCACGAGCATCCTGGTACACGAGGCACGGTGAACACGCCGGGGCTGGCGCGGCCCATCTGCCGCGCGGATTCTGGTTTGGATGAAGACGGCTTTACGACGTGGCGTGAAAATCTTTTTGGCGTTGCTGGGCGAACGCAAACCCTCCGGGCGGCCCTGTGCCATCCAGATCTGGCAGAGGAACGTACATCAGGAGAAGTTCGGAACGTTGCCTGAGGAGGGGTGTGGATTGATGGAAGCGTTTGACCCATGGGTTGGGGCCGCCTAGAATGAATCGTTCAAAAAATTGGTATTCCGTGAGTAAAAACGTGAATATTCTTTCGAACTATCTGTTGGCGTGCCTGTGTCGCGCCAAGATTTTATTGACGACTGCAGCGTTCGTCGGCCGGCACAGCGCACTGCTTGGCAAGGATATCCGCGGCAACCGTTCGGCGGGCGGCTATCCATTTGGTTGTCGTTGGGCGATGCCAAGCTGCCTCGGAATTTCGGGCCTTCTGCTGGCCATGCTTGGGATCGCTGGTGGCGCGAGGGGCAGCGAGTTTGCTTCCATGCAGACCGCAATCGCGGTCCGGAATGAAGCTAAAACCGTTGGCATTACACCGCATCCGGGAGCGCAACTGCCGCTGGACATGGTCTTTACCAATTCCCATGGCCGCCAAGTGCGGTTGGGTGAATATTTTCGCCCGGGACGTCCGGTGATTCTGGCCTTCGTCTACTACCAATGTTATGGAGTTTGCCCGTACCTGCAAACCGGCCTGTTGCACGCGATGGAGAAATTATCAGCAAAACCTGGCCAGGACTATGAAGTAATTACGATCAGTTTTAGCCATCGGGACACTTGGCAGAATGCAGCCCACGAGAAAGCCGAGCAAATCACCGACGCCACAGCCCCTTTCAAACAAGCTATCGACGAACATTGGCACTTTTTGGTCGGCGGCGCCAAGGAGGACCAACGGATCACTTCTGTGGTGGGCTTTCGTTACCGTTGGGATCCCGCGATCAACATGTACGATCACCAGGCGGCAATTTATGTTTGCACGCCGACGGGCAAGATTTCCAACTATTTTTACGGGATTCACTATCATCCGGCGGATCTGAAGCTGGCACTGGTACAGGCTGGCGATCAGCAAATCAGCACGGTATTTGACCAGATTTTGCTGTTTTGTTGCAGTTTCGACCCGCAGACAGGTAAGTACACCGCGGTAGCCTACCGGGTAATGTCCCTGGCGGGCGTGGGAGTGGTGCTGGGGTTGGCCGGTATGTTTGGGGCGCTGTTTTACTGGGAACATAAACACCGCCGGATGGCGCCGCCAGTGGGTTGAAAACCGGATAACCCAGCGCGGCGAAGCCGCAACCAAACACATAGCCCCCGCGTCGAAGAGTCGCCGGGGTGACCTCTGCCGGGGGTAGCGGCCCGCCGCCGAACATGCTGTCCTGATGACGAACAAAAATCTTCGCACGGCGCAAAGATTTTGAAGGATTGTGGCACTAAAGATACGAAGACCTGAAGAAGAGGAAGCTTTTCGTCCCGATAAACCGATCCCATCGGCATTGGGATCTCGGTATCCATGGCTCAATTTTCAGTTTTCGGTACCGGGCGGCGCTGCCGTAGCCAGCATGGACGTGTGACCATTATCCGGTGTGGCCAGGCCAGGTGTGGCCAGATTTTTTGGCAGGCGCTGGGCCGAGCCACAATGGTCTAGATGGCGTGGTATGGAAACCATGTTCCACCGCTTGCGACGTCCAGAAGCGGTGCCGGCGAGGGGTTGCCACGATGGTTGCCCAACAGGTGGCCACACCCATCGCAGGCCAGATGAAGGTTGGGTAAAGTTGAAGGGGCACAGGTTTGATTTCCACAGTGGCTCTGTCTGAATCCGTCAGTGGAATTTTCGGTAACGCATGGGCTGCGGCGCAGGGCGGCGGGACGTGCTGGCCGCGCCTTCTGGGCGATTTATGGCTGCCGCGGAGCGCTTCATCGTTTGGACCGCAGGTAGATTTTTTGTGGGGGTTATTCTTCTGGATCAGCGTCTTTTTCACCATCCTAATTACCGGCTTGGCGATTTTCTTCGTGGTGCGTTATCGGAGCACGGCCCAACACCCCCAGGTGAATGCCTCGGCCGATCACAACCTGACTCTGGAACTTACCTGGACGCTGATTCCCCTGATCATTGTGATGGTGATTTTCGGCCTCGGGTTCAAATATTACATGAACATGGATACGCCGCCGGCCGACGCTTATAACATCGGCGTGCAGGCGCAGCAATGGAGCTGGACTTTCACCTATCCGAACGGCGCCGTTACCAACAAGCTGTATCTTCCGCTAAACCGTCCGGTCAAATTTTCGATGACTTCCACGGACGTTCTGCACGGCTTTTGGATCCCGAATCTGTCCATGCAGAAGGATATCGTACCGGGCCGGGTGATGACGCTATGGGTTAAGCCGACGCGCGCCGGGCGGTACGTCCTGCAATGTGCGGAGTATTGCGGATCCGGCCATTCCTCCATGCTGGCGCCGGTGATTGTGGAACCATGGACCAAGTTCCAAGCCAGCATCGCCGCGGCGGCCAATATCTGGGCAAACCAGGGGCGGCCGCTGGCGATGAGCGCGGTCGGGGCGAGGCTGGCGGTGATGCTCGGCTGTGAAGGCTGCCATAGTGTCAATGGAAGCGCCGGCGAAGGGCCTACCTGGAAAAACTTGGCCGGATCACAAGTCACGCTGGCGAACGGGCGCGTGGTCACAGCCACTTATGCCTACCTGGAGCAGGCGATTCTTTATCCCGGTCGCAAGATGGTGAAAGGCTACCCAGACATTATGCCGAATCACGACGCGGAGCTGGCTGGCCCTGCTCATCCGAACCACCGGAAACTCAACGCCCTGATTTGGTACATCAACTCCCTTAGCCGCCTGAGTAACCGGGCATCGGAACCGCCGGTGCCGAACCAACCGACTAGCACGGTCGCACGAGCAAAAAGTGGCCTATCGCGCGTCGCCCCCCCGGCCGAGCAAAGGCCGGGCCGCGTAGGGGTAAAAGCCACGGCGACTGCAACCAAAGCGGGGCCGCCGCTGGCGCTGGGCGAAAAGTTATATCAGGCCATGGGCTGCGACGCCTGTCATACCGTCAACGGCCAACCCGGCGCGGGACCAACCTGGAAAAATCTCGCCGGGTATCCGCAGCACCTGACCAACGGGCAGACCAAAATCGCCGATGCGGCGTTTCTAAAATACATGATCCTGCATCCGGGCAAGCTGGTGGTGAAAGGGTTTCCGCCCATCATGCCGGACATTTATTATTCGCGGTTGGCCGGCCCGAAACATCCGCGGGAGAAGAAGCTGAAGGCTATAATTGCGTATATTGAATCGCTGAGCGATCGCGGGGCAAAGGGCGCGGTAAAATAAGAAGGGAAGAAGCTTGCAGTTTGCCGCAACAGCCATCGGGACTCCGCGATCGGTTTTTAGTGCTGCCGAACAAGGCCCGCCCGTGGCGCCGTCGCGTGGTTGATCTGAAAATGGGATCCGAGGCGCCCGGCCGCCGTAGCCGCGGCATCCCGCCGCAAGCGTGCTCCGAAAACGGCGGGACGTCGCTTCTACTGAAGGCGTGCGCCAGCCGACGGCGGCGGCACCCGGCAGCTGACGAAGGCGGCGGCTCTACACTTTTATGCTCCGCGGATGGACCAGGAGCGTGAACGCTTGACCCTTGAGAGAGGATGTTTCGTGACCACTGCTGCCGTCACCACACTGCCGGCCCCACGTTCCCAGGTCGCGGGCAATTATCTAACGCAGGATCGCCGCATCCGTTCCTGGCTATTCACGCTGGACCACAAGCGGATTGGCGTGCTGTATTTGGCCACTTCGCTGCTGGCGATGCTGATCGGCGGCTTGCTGGCGATGGTAATCCGCACCCAACTGCTTGTGCCGCAGGGGCTGATTTTTCACGGCCACGGGGCGGCGGCCTATGCGGCGTACAAACACTACAACCAGATTTTCACGTTGCACGGGATCATCATGGTGTTCATGGTGCTGATCCCGATTATTCCGGGCGCGTTGGGCAACTTTGTCCTGCCGCTGATGCTGGGGGCCAAGGATGTGGCCTTTCCGCGTTTAAATCTGATGAGTTTCTGGTTGTATGTGGGCGGGGCGGTGCTGGCGATCGCCTCGACCGTCGCGGGGGCGGTGGATACCGGCTGGACGTTCTACACGCCGTTCAGCATTCACACCGAAACCTACGTGGTGGTGATGCTGCTGGGAATATTTCTGATCGGGTTCAGCTCCATTTTCACCGGGCTGAATTTCATCGTAACCATCCATAAGCTGCGGCCGCCCGGTATGACCTGGTTCCGCATGCCGTTATTCCTGTGGGGCATTTACGCCACATCAATCATTCAGGTGGCGGCCACGCCGGTGGTGGGGGTTACGCTGGTACTGCTGTGTTTGGAACGCATCATGGGCATCGGTATTTTCAATCCAGCCCTGGGCGGCAACCCGGTGCTATTTCAAGATTTCTTCTGGTTTTATTCCCATCCCGCGGTTTACATTATGATTTTACCGGCGATGGGCATCATCAGCGAAATCGTGCCGGTCTTCAGCCGCAAGCATATTTTTGGATACAGCTTCATCGCCATGAGTTCGCTGGCGATCGCCCTGATCGGTTTTCTGGTGTGGGGGCATCACATGTTCGTCAACGGACAATCGGCCGAGCTGGATGCGATCTTCAGCTTTTTGACCTTCCTGGTGGCGGTGCCTTCGGCGGTAAAAGTGTTCAATTGGCTGGCGACGATGTACAAAGGGGCGATCGTGCTGGATACACCGATGCTGTACGCCTTATCCTTTTTGATTCTATTCACCATCGGCGGCCTGACGGGTGTGATCTTAGGAGCGCTAGCCACCAATGTGGTGCTGCATGACACCTATTTCGTGGTCGGCCATTTTCATTTGGTGATGATGGGCGGCACGATTATCGGGTTTATCGGCGGACTGCATTACTGGTGGCCGAAGATGTTCGGCCGCAGGTATAATGAGACGCTGGCACGCATCGCCTGCGTGCTGCTGTTCTTCGGCATTGCCATCACTTTCGTGCCGCAATTGATTGTCGGTGCGGAGGGCATGCCGCGGCGTTACGCCCATTATCTGCCGATATACCAGCCCTATATGGTCGCCTCATCTATTGGCGCCTATCTGCAACTGGCTGCCTTTATCCTGATGACGGGTTATCTGGTGCATTCACTGGTGCGTGGCAGGAAAGCGCCGATGAATCCATGGGGCGGCGGCTCGCTGGAATGGACTACCGCGTCACCCCCGCCGCATGATAATTTCGCCCACCCGCCGGTGATCGGTGAAAATTACGATCCGTACGACTATCGCCATCTGGCGTATGATCCGAAGATCGGCGGCTACGTCCCGACCGGCGTTGTGGACACTTACGGAGCAGGAAAAGAAGCATAGCTCCCAGCGTCAGCATAGGGTTGCGGCTGCTATTGCAGGCTGGCCCCGTTGCTGCAGTTTAGTGGCCCGTGGCGACCTCCGGCCTATGAAGCGTACGGCTCCAGCATCCTCTCAGAAAGGAACTCATGACCGAAATAGTTTCCATCGGTAACCAGCATGAGTTGGCGCAGCACCATTTGGCCCACCATTTTGACACACCGCAACAGCAGTTCGACGCCGGTAAACTTGGCATGTGGCTGTTTTTATCGACGGAACTGTTGCTGTTCAGTGGTTTGTTTTGCGCTTACGCGGTTTATCGAGCCTTGCACCCGGAAATCTTCCGCTATGCCGGTCAATATCTGGACATGCCATCGGGCTTGGGGAACACGTTGATCCTGCTGACCAGCGGCTTGACCATGGCCCTGGCGGTTCGTTTCGCACAGCTGGGACGGCGCATCGGCCTGGTGGTCTGTCTGTTTCTGACCATTTGCGGCGGCCTGGGATTCTTGGGCCTGCACGGCTATGAATATTTCACCAACTACCGGGAAAAGCTGCTTTGGGGACTAGACTATAATCCCAGTCACGGCCCGCATGGCCAGGCGATCGCGCCGATTCGAAGCCTGACGCGGTTGACCGTCCGTCCCCTGCCCGCCGGCGTCGGCGGCTGGGCGTCGCTTAAGGCGCTGGGCCGGGAGGGTTTTATTGTGTCGCATTCCGCGATCGCTCCGGCGGCCAGCGGGCCGCCCGGAATTGCCGCCGGGCAACGCCATACTGTGCGCCTGGCCCCCTACGCGCAGCCGGCGAACGTGCAGTTGTTTTTCAGCATTTACTATCTAATGACCGGCTTGCATAGTCTGCACGTGTTGATCGGTGTTATTCTGATGACATGGCTGCTTTTCCGGGCCTGGCGCGGTGATTTCAGCCCGCGTTATTACACCCCCGTCGATTTGATCGGCCTGTACTGGGGTATTGTGGACATGATTTGGATGTTTCTGTTTCCGCTACTATATCTGCTACATTGATTTTGCACTTTCCCTCGGAGGCTTCCGTGAGTCACGACATTTCCGCCCGCCCCGCTCCCCACCCGCTGGAACCGGCGAAATCCCATGTGATGCCGGTCCGAACCCTGGTCGGCGTATGGGTGTTTTTGTGCGCCATGGCGTTACTGAACGCCGTCTTAGGCGGGGTGAACATGGGCAGTGCTGCGGTGCTGGTGGCCCTGGTAATCGCCTCGACGATGGCGGTGGTTTCGGCGCTCTACTTTATGCACCTGCGTTACGAGAGCCTTTTCATTGTGATGGTGCTGCTGCTGACGCTGATTTTCATCACGCTATTTATCAGCTTTAGCCTGACCGACACGCAGGCGTATAAGGCGCAGTTGATCCCCGGCGAGGCGCCCGGAATGGTTAAAGCCTTGCGGCAAGCCGCGCCAGCACCCGCGCCGCTGGCCCGGCACCGCTAATGGCGCTGGCGCTTCCGCCTCCTTCCGTCATCCCCGCGTCTTCATCTTTCGCTTCGTATCTCCGTGTCGCCACGTCGCCGCATCCGCGGGTCCATTCTTTTCTAGTGGATGTTCCAGCAAAATCCGCTGGTTTGCGGCACGATAATGCGCAATAAAATCAACAGGTTTTGCGTCTTTCCGGCAGCTTCTTTCTCGTGGCTACTTGGACGCCACGGTGC
>JAJYFE010000129.1 GCA_021785435.1 Planctomycetota bacterium | reverse complement strand
GCCGTTGTATGAGACACAAAACGTCTGGATCACATTGGCGCCCAACGCGCGGTACCATTCCACGTGGGCGACGGGATCGGCTTGACCAAACAGTCCCGGCTTGGCCGGGCCGGCGGTATCCCAATTGAAATCTATGCAGAAAGCTTTGATCGAGGTCATGGCCATACGGAACCTACTTTTGTCTCCCGATCAACACCAGCGTGCCGAACTGGTTCAGATTCTTGGATGCATCCCTGACATAAAGGCCTAACGCGCTTGGATCGGGCTGCGTGGGCGAATTGACATCATTCACGTAGGCGGCGAAGCCAATGGCTCGTCCGGCCGAGGGGGCGTGGACCGCGCCCAACTGCTTCCAGGGAATGGCGATCCGGTAATCCAATCCTTTTGCCGTTCGCCACACCGCCAACCCGCACCGCGCCGGCGATAACAGCCCGACCGGAAGCTGGGCGGCGTCGTAGGTTACCGTCCGATAGGCCTGCGGACCCCGCCGGGTCAGCGCGACATCAATCTCCGTGTGCCGGATCGAGGCCCGGTCCGCGAGCTCGTTGCCGGTATGCGTCCGTTTGCGGCCGGGATCCAGGTTGAATTCGAGTTGGAGGCAATCGTCCCTCCAAGTGTTAAAACCAGTGTATTTCTGGATGAAGACAGGGTCGGTAACGTCGAAGGCGATGTAGAAATTGGCGGCGTCCCAAGCGAAACGGGCCTTGGCTTTTACCCGGCCGTTGTAATATTGCGGCGACCGGACGACCATCCCGCGGCCCGCAAGGGCGACCACAGGCCCGGCGGCCCAATGATTGAGGGCGGCGCGCAGGGCTGGGGGCTTGGGGGCGCGGGGTACCGGGTTGAAGCTGACGTTGAAAACGCGGGTGGTTCGATAGCCCTGGCCGTCGGTGGCGCCCACCTGGCAGCTGTAAAGCCGGTTGTCCGCGGGCCGCGGAAGCGATGCGTTAAAATAAACCCGGCGAAGCGCCCCGGGGGCCAGGCTCAAATCGTCGGGGCGAATCAAGTCCGGCCTCCCGGCCAGGCGTACCTGGAGACGCGTCCGGATGCGTCGCGCCGTGCGATTCTTCAGCGCCACCATGATGAACGGTTGGCCTTGCTTGTATACCGGCCGCGCGGAGGTGACGGCGACCGGGGAAATCACCTTCAGACCAATGCCCGTTGCGGCAACCACGGTTTTCCGCTGGCTTAGCGTCAATCGGGCGGTGTAGCGTCCGACCGGAATATCCTGCGGCAAGGTAAGCGTCAGCGGCGCCACCACCGGGACCCGCCCAAGTTCGATGGCCTTGCTTACGGCCACACTCGCCACGCCGTTTCCCACCAGGGTTAACCTCAGCCAGCCCGGCCCCGCGCGACCGGCGCCGCCGGCCACCGCGGCACGCAGCACCACCGTCTGTCCGGGCAGCGCCTCGTGGAAGGTTCTCCGCAGCGAAAGCGGACGGGCGGCGCCGCGCCCCCAGATCGCCGGTGAAACGCCCCGGATGTAGGTTGGCGCCCGCCCCAGCGTCAGCGTGATTTGCTGATTGGCGCCGGTTCTTACCGTTCGGCGGTTGCCCATCCAGCCGTAAACTTTAACCGCTGTTACACCGGTGGGAATACTTACCTTCGCGGAAGTCTTTCCGTCATTCCACAGGGCCAGAACAATGTCCGAACCGCGTTGGAACGCATAGCCAAGAACCGTCGGACCAAGCCACGTGATGCGCTGGCTCGGCCGGTGGCCGTCAATCAGGTAGGTCATCGCCGCATAGGCGGGGACCACGGGTTTGGGGCTTAAAATATTCGACCCGAACCTGACCCTCGGGTTCAGGTTGTAATAATAGCCATAAGCCGAATTGCCGTAGCCGGAGGCTTTATTCCCGAAATCGGCCGCATAGAAGGCGAAGTTAAGGCGAAGACCCTCGCCCAATGAAACCAGATTTTCGCGCACATCCGCCAGGGCCTGCGGCAATTCCTGCGCCACATCGCCCCCTGTGGCAAAACCCTGCTCAGTGCCGTAGATCGGAATGTCGTGCCCTGCGTATCGGTGCAGCAGAGCTTTCAGTTGGCGCAGCCGCCGGGCATAGCGCGCCAGCGGTAACGCCTGGCAGTAGTCGTGGATGTCGAATCCATCGATGTAACGGCCCAAGCCAGCCTTAAGGGCGCCGATCTGGAGGGCGCCGGGCGCGACGGAACAAGTCGGGCCAAGCACCAGGGCGTGCGGGTCAAATTTGTGGAAAATTGGGTAAGCGAGTTGATAGATTCGCATCAACTGGGCGCTGGTTCCCTTAAAGCCCCACGGGTAGTCCGGTTCCCAGGTGAGCTGGTAGAGATGTTCCGGCTCGTGGGGAAACTCTTGCGGGAAAAATTTCGCCACCTCCCGGCAGTACTCTTGCCAGCCGGCCCGCCCGACCCGATTGAGTCTGCCGTTATTTCGGAGGCGCCCGGACTTGGTGGCCCACTTCGGCGTGCCGTTCAGACAGGCGATGGTGCCGGTCCGCCAGCGCTTTCCGCCAAAGACAATACGCGGGCGGGGCCACGGCTGGTATTCCTTCCCGTTCGCAGCAGCCCCCGCCATGCGCTCGGTAAGCTGCCCCGGACCGTCTGGCTCCATGGAGCTCCATTTCCCCCCGAGAATCCAGCGCACGCCCAAGTAGGGAAGTATTACTGCCGCTGCGGCCTTGCCGCCGAAGCCACACTGCATTCCGAACATGGAGCCAGCTTCTCCGTAGTCTTTCCTCCTGCCCGGATTCGGGACAACGGCGTAGGTCAGGAAACCGGGCGGCCGCGAGGCCAGCCTCGGCAATGTCGTCCCGTCGGCGAGCCGCGTCCACACGCGATAAAACCCATAGCGCGAGCACGGCGCGACCACCCGGCCGGACCAGACGCCCTGTGCGTTTGCCGTGACGCGAACGTCTTGCTTGCGGATGACCCGGTTATGGGCATCCCAGTAATCCAGCAGAAGCGACGTTCGCTGGAACGGCTTGAGGCCAGCCGCTCGGAACGTCAATTTAACGCGCTGGCCGAGGCTGAACGTGCTGGTATGCGGATGCGACGTGTCACCGGTCAGGGTTTCCCCCTTCCGTGGGGCGGCCAGCGCAGGCCCGGCAGGCGCTGCGGCCAGGCCGCCGTGGCCAACCACGTATGTGACGCTAAGCCGTGGCGCCGTGACCACGCCGCCCCGGCCGCTGCGAAAACGGACGCTGGCGTAGCTGGGCGTGGCCATGGCGACGCCCCCCACCACCCAACCGTAGTGCTTCCCGGCAGCACGTTGAGCCTGCATGGACCTGGTCACATTAAAGTCCACCCATCGACCCCGCTTGGGAAAATCAGCTACATCGATAGCCGTGCGACTGTCGGGCAACGCCCGGTCGTAGCCGGCGTCAAAACGCCCTACCAGGCTCACCCCCATGGCGCCGGGCAAATCCCATGGCGTGCCGGCGGCGGCGTCCTTCCAGGTGGCCGTTGACGCCGAAAACGGCCGCAGCAGGCCGCAAACGGATAGGGCCACCTTTCCCTTCTGGTTCGGGTCGGAAACCGCGAAAGCGTAAAGGCGCAGGATGGCGCGCGTGATCACGGCGTGCGCGGGCAGGCGCAACCGGGAAAAGGCGATCAGCGTTTGAAATCCGGTCGCCCGGCCGCGTGGGTAGTCCTGCGCGAGCAGGGCGCGCCGCTGGCAAAAGTTCTTGTCCGGCCACCGGAAGGCGATGAACGTGTCGCGCAAACCGTTGTAGCCATTCACGCCGGGTTGGTAGGCCACGGTGATGGGGACGTGCGGCGAAGCCTGCGTTAGCCCCCGAACTCCCGCCGGCACCGCTGCCCAGAGCGCGAAGAGCACGCCGGCGACGACCGCGGTCTTCGATTGCCATGGACGTGATGTAGACACGGTTGCCCCCTTTCAATAAGGCCCTATGTAGGTCCAACAGGAAGCGGGTTACCACGCCTGCCCCGCCGCGGCGGTGGTGGGATTCACCGTTCGCACCGGCCACATGCAGACATCGAACGGGGGGGCGAGGGTCTGTATCTCCGGTGGAGGAGCCCAACCGATGTTGGAGAGACCCTTTTGGTTGGCATCCGTGGTCCCGTTGATCCCGCCGCCCGGCAAGCCGTTGTGGTAGGTGAAGATGTTATCGCCATTTTGGCCCGCATAGGGTGAGGTTTCCCAAGTCACGTGATCATCGCCGAAGCCGACGTTCTGCCCGTCACCGGCATGGTTGCCGGAGTTGTAAATGTACGGGCCATAAGTATTGGCCGTCGGCAGGGTGGTGGTGATGCGCTGATAAACGCCATTCGCCGCGGTGTCGCCGTACGCGTTGTCCACCGGGGCCATGTCGCTGACCAATGGCACCTGCGTGTTGGCGCCGGTGGTGGTCCACCACTGGCCGGGCAACGGACCGGCCTTGCCATTCTCCCAAGGCCAGGGAAAGTCGAAGGAGTAACTCAGGCCGTATCCGTTCGGGTTGTAAGCCTTGGCGGAGACGTACCACCCGCTGCCTTGCTTAAGGCTGAAATTGCCGAGGTAGCAGGGGATGCCCTGGTACGTCGCGGCCAATGGCGACGGCCCGCCGGCAAGGGGGTCGGACGGGCAAATAAAACTTGCCGGCGTCGTGTAGCCCTCGAGCGCCAGGCACCACATCGCGGCGGTGCCGGCGCCGGGGTACTGGGTTGTGTCAATGTTGGGGCCGGTGTACATCAACTGCACCGCCTGCTGCGGGGTGCGAATGGGCCATGGTGTGTAAACGTTTGTATTGCCCCCATAGTACGCCATCGGCGCGTTTCTCCAGTAGCCCAACGCCGTCGTGGAAGCCCGGCCCACAGTGGCTGGGAACGTGCCGTTGCTGCTCTGGCCGTACGTGATCATCGCCTGGATGATCCCGCGGATGTTGGCCATGCAGACGGCCCGATTGGCCAATTCCCGAGCTTTGG
Organism: Planctomycetota bacterium; assembly: GCA_021785435.1. Classification (GTDB taxonomy): domain Bacteria; phylum Planctomycetota; class Phycisphaerae; order WQYP01; family WQYP01; genus JAKCCC01. The sequence continues at coordinate 7,859 of JAJYFE010000129.1, read as the reverse complement.
CCAAGGCTGGCAGCAGGATGCTAATAAGGATCGCGATGATCGAGATCACTGCCAGCAGCTCGATCAACGTAAAACCCAAAGCACCCCGGAAACGGCGTCTCCACGAGCGGAAGCCAACCTGGCTGAGCAGGGATTCCAGGTCGCCATACGCTCCCAGGCTTCGGGCCAGGCCGAGCACCATGGAATTCAGCAGGAGGGCCACACAACCAAGGATCCAGACGATGGGGGACAACGCGGTTTCGACTACGCTTCGGATGGTTCGATACGCTCTCATCGTAATCTCCTTTAATAGAGAGCCAATATTACCAGTTTCCAGGGTTAAATTTGTCGCCTTGGCGACTCTGCGAACGGCGACCCTTTGTGATTTCCCAAACGAAACCACTACGCGGACGATCTCGATTTATCTACATGCCGGGACTCCTTAAAAAAGGGCCATGAACTCTACGGGGGACAGGCATCGGCCACAGTTTACCCGCCCCAGGCGGTTCTCTAATTCGTCCTTCGCGCTCTTCGCGGCGCGGTTTAGTCGCCACGGCGACCGTGATCCATCGGTTACCTTCACGCGGTTATCTTCGCGTTCTTCGTGTCCTTTGTGGTGAAATCCCTCGTCGCGGCACCGAGTGATTCGCCATCCCGTTCCCATCGGTTCACCGCGCTGAAGGTCGCCGTAGCGACTCTTCGACGCGGTGCTTGCAATTCCGCTTTTTCCGCGCCGCTAAAACCCAGCCCCTGCAACCTAAAACCTATCTTCATCGGTTCACCGCGCTAAAGCGCGGTGCTTGCAATTCCTCATCTCACGGTCGCCCTGGCGACTAAACTGCGCCGCGAAGGCCGCGAAAATACCTTTTTTATGCCCCTTAACATCCTTGCCGAGTTCACTCCGCTGCAACCATTGCCCCCGGGTTCTCTAATTCGTCCTTCGCGTTCTTCGCGGCGCGGTTTAGTCGCCACGGCGACCGTGATCCATCGGTTACCTTCGTGTTCTTCGTGTCCTTTGTGGTGAAATCTCCCGCGGCGCCCGGCGCGAGTTCACGCTCCGGCGCGATCAACTCCGGGGTCTGATGCTCGGCGGAACGTTCGGCGGCTTCCACGGCCGCCATCACCGCCAGGAGATGCCGGGGCGACGGATCGATCAGGGGTTGCCCTTTCCGGCACTGGTCAAGAAAATAGGCCAGCATTCCGGCCTGGTTGTGGACATTTTCCGGATGCTGATGTTTGGAGAAATCCTCGGTCCGTTCATGCTCCATTCGCCAGCCGCCACGTTGGCCGGAAGGGTCGCGCACCAGGCGGTTGATCGCAATGCTCTGCTGCCAATCGTCACTGATGATCGCGCCCTTGGTTCCGGCGATGCGGAAACCACAGGCGTGGCCGATCCGCGGACAGACGCGCAGGTTGGTGGGGGAGCCCCAAACCTGGGCGAAAAGCGGGGGATCGGCGGCGATGCCATGGTGCGTGGCGAGCGTGAAGGTATGGCCATCTTGCATCTCGAAGAAAGCCATGGCGTGGTCGGGAATCTCATAGTGCGGCAAGGTGTTCGGCCCGTGCCTGACCTGCACCCGCCGGAACTCGCCGTCACCGAACCAGAGCACCAGATCGAGGTAGTGGCAGAGTTTTTCGCCGAACAGGCCGCCGTCGCCCTTCTTAAAGCGCCAGCCGCCTTCAGGGCCGTGAAATCCCGGTCTGGATTCGTAGAACCAGAAGTTGCGGGCCTGGCCAATTTCGCCGGCGTCAAGCAGTTGCTTGATGCGGGCGAACATCCGGCTGCGGCGGTATTCGAAATTGACCATGAAGACCTTGGCCGATCGCCGGGCCGCCTGCACGGTACGCCGGGCGTCCTCGGCGCCGGTGGCCAGCGGCTTCTCACAGAGCACATGAACGCCGGCTTCCAGGCAGACCAGGGCGTGCCGGGCGTGCCAGGAGTTGGGGGTGCAGATTTTTACAGCGTCGGGCCGCGCCTGTTGAAGCAGGGCTTCGAGGGTGGGGTAGACCGCAATGCCGGATTTCTGGTGGATCCGCCGCCGCAGCGCTTCCTCGGGTTCGGCCAGGCCCACCATGTCCACGCCGTTGGTCGCGGCCAAATCCTCCAGCGTGGCTTGGCCGACCTGTCCCCCGCCCACCACACCGAGACGTATTTTAGTATTCACCCGCGGGCCCCCGCATTTCCGCAAACCAGTTCAACGTTCACCGCTTGGCAATTTTCCGCACCGCTAAGACATGATCTCTGCGACCTGTAACCTGCCTTCATCGGTTCACCGCGTTGAAAGTCGCCGTAGCGACTCTACGACACGGTGCTCGCGATTCCGCATCTCACGCGAAGCCGCGAAGCCCGCGAAAATACATTTTTCTAGTGCTCCCTTAACATCCTTGCCGAGCTCACTTCGCTTCAACCATCGCCCCCGGGTTCTCTAATTCGTCCTTCGCGCTCTTCGCGGCGCAGTTTAGTCACCGCGGTGACCGTGATCCATCGGCCACCTTCGTGTCCTTTGTGGTGAAATCCCTCGTCGCGAAGGCGGCGAAAATCACACCTCAACCACCCCCATGTCCGTCATCCGGATTTCATTCGCGCTCTCCGCGGCGCGGTCTAGTCGCCGCAGCGACCGTGAGCTATCCTCCGGTTCCACCAATTCATGCGGGAGCAGCACCGGCGCTTCCGGCACCGGCTCGTGGCGCATCAGCTTCAACAGCGTCGCCCCGGCCGTCCGGGCGTACCCGTCGGGATCAAACTCCAGTTTCACCACCGGAAACGGGCAGACCATGCCCGAACCATGGTTAAAGTGCGTCACCACCAGCAGATCCTCCGGCACGCGGATGCCCAGCTGCAAAATAGCCATCACCGCGCCGGGAAAAAGATTGTCGTTGCAAATCAGCAGCCCATCGGGTTTCTCCCGCCCTTCCGCCCAGATCGCCCGGAATTCCTCCCAACCCGCCTGGGGGGCGCAGGGGGTTGGAGCGCGGCGAATCCAGCGTTCGTTGGCTGCCACCCCGGCGCCAGTCAGCGCGGCCTGGAAATGTTCCACAAACCTTGGGCGGCCCTCCCGCCAGTGGTACTCCATCAGGGCGAGGCGGCGCCGGCCATGGCTAAGCAAATAATCAACCCCCGTCCGCACCAGCGCGGTGGAGTCCCATGTCACGCGGCGCGTGCACTTTTCGTCTGGCCCCACCACCGGAACCCGCTGCTTTTCCAACACCCCGTACCATTGGGGAAAAGTCTGGTCGGGCGTGAAGGCCACCACGCCACCGAGGCGGCGGCGTTCCACCGCCTCCAGGAAGTCCGTGCAGGTAGGCGGGCGGAGGGATTCTTCATCGGGGGCGAGGTGGCCGGCATATAACCGCGCGGGCCAACCGTTGGCTCGCAGAAAACGGACCACGCGTTGTGGCGTGCGGCGATAAAAGTATGAGGTCCTCGGATCGGAAATATCCCATTCCACCAACACCCCCACGTGCCGGCCCTTCGTCAGGTCGCCGACGTAGGTTCCACTGCCGACGCGGCGTTCGATCAGGCCTTCTTCCGCCAAGGCGGTCAGGCCTTCACGCACCGTGATGAAACTTACCTCGAAGCGTTTGGCTAATTGCTCGATGGACGCCAGGCGCTGACCGGGCCGGGGATCGCTGAGAATCTCTTCCCGCAAGATGGCGGCGATCTGCTGAGACAGGTTGGCGTGCGAACGTTTCAAGGTCTTGATGGCCATGATGCGGTCTCCGTCCAGTCCGTTTAATTTATTCTAACCAAGGCTGGCGCCAATGTCAACTGCCATAGCTTACCCATCAAGTCACATAACCTAACTTATAACATGGTGCGTTGTCAAACGATAAATTTCGGGTTGGACAAAGAGCCCCAGACGTGCCATCGAACCCGAAGCACCCGCCTTCAAGCACCGGCCTTCAGGCTGGTGAACGGCGGCGGACGGGGTACCCGAAAGTTAAGCGGCGACAAAGCACCAGCACACCAATCCCACTATTCTCGGAGCAGATTTTGAGGCAAACCTCCGGGGCGCAGGCCCAGCTCGCGCCGGGCGATGGGTTTCCGACCGCGGCTGCCGGGCGACGAATCAACCGAAAATTATTCGTCGTCCTTCATGCCTCTTCGTGGCGTTTGTGGTTCACCCGTTTGCGTTACCCGCGTGCACCCGTACCACAATCCCCGTGTTTCTTCGCGCGACGCGAAGATTTTGGCCCACGGGGAAGCCCCGGTTTCTGGCGGAGAATCCACCCGTTCGTTCAAGGGCATAAGTCAGCGTTGGTTAGCCCGGCGGCCCGCACGCCGGTTGGTAGGGCCATGTCACCTTCGTTCATGGGCGTAGGTCAGCAGTGGTGTGTTCCGGCTCGTTGTCGCCGTAAGCTTTCGCCAACCGGCCGACGGAAAATCGTGACCAAGCGTGGCGTTCGTCGCCGGGTGGGAGCACCACGACCACTAGCCGCGCATTGGAATCAAGTTGGCAGGGTTCGTCAAACTGAACCTTCTCGCCATCAAAATGGGCTTTAATGCGAGCGTTCTCATCGTTGGCCAGTCTAACGGATCTTTCATCCTACCGCAACCGGGACAACCCCAGAATAAGATAATCCTCCGGTTTGCGAAAAGACTTCATGCGACCATTGCCGCGATTAAGAGCGTGATATATAGTACTCCCAGGGCGGCTTGTGCGGTTCGAGGTATAGAGAGCATAGACCGGAATAGCTCCATTTTGCCCCGTTTTGTCAGCAACCGGTGGATGTCATCTTTTCGTGTCACTGACCAAACGCATCATTCCCTGTCTGGATGTGGACCGCGGTCGCGTGGTCAAGGGCGTCCGATTTTTCGACCACGTCGACGCCGGCGACCCCGTGGAGCAGGCTCGCTTTTATGACGCCAGCGGCGCCGATGAGCTGGTGTTCTATGATATCAGCGCCAGCCACGAGGGCCGGCGCATTATGGCCGATGTGGTCCGCCGGGTTGCGGACAGCGTTTTCATGCCGATTACGGTGGGGGGCGGCATTCAGACCCTGGACGACGCCACCGAGTTGATCCAGGCCGGGGCGGAAAAAGTCAGTGTGAATTCGGCGGCGGTCCAGGACCCCGGGTTAATCGCGAGGATCGCCCGTAAATTCGGCCGCTGTGCCACCGTGTTGGGCCTTGACGCCAATCGGATCACGCGGGCCGACGGATCGGAATTTTGGGAGGTATTCATCCATGGCGGCCGCGTCGGCACCGGACGCGAAGTTCTCGCCTGGGCGCGCCAGGCCCAGCAGCAGGGGGCTGGTGAGATTGTCCTGAATGTGATGAATACCGATGGCACCCTGCGCGGCTACGATCTGGAAATGACCCGGGCCGTCAGTGAAGCCGTGCGGATTCCCGTGGTGGCCAGCGGAGGAGCCGGCCGTCCGGAAGATATGCTGGCGGTGCTTACCATCGGGAAGGCGGATGCGGCCCTGGCCGCATCCATCTTTCATTTTCGCCAATGGTCGGTCGGACAGGTGAAGCGCTATCTCGCGGAACATGGGGTGAACGTGCGACTGACGGAGGCGTGACGGTATAACGAAACGCCGCCGTTGGCATTGGCTCGTGAAAAGCGTACAGTAAAGCGTATGCGTAATCCGGACCGGAAACGACGAATTTCGATCTTGCTGCTATTGGCGGCGCTCGCGGCAGCACCCATGCTGGTCACCCTGGGTGGGTGCGGGGAGGGGGAGCTGTTCAAGCGCAACAACGACCTCCAGACCCGGGCCATGTACTGGCCGGATCCGCACGTGATCGGCGAATCCCATCAGAACACTTATGGCAGCGGCGGACTCTCGTCGTTTGGCCCCGGCCAAAATGGCTTTTAGGTTCCGCCCGGGAACGGCGGGGGGGCGGTCGGCGGGATCCCAGCGCGGCCTGCGGGCCGCAACCAAAGCCATCCACGGATTACGCAGATTCGCGCAGATGTCCCGGACGAACTGAACCGCGGGACAGGCGAAAAAAGGGTGGCAGCGGGGGGCGATCGGCCAGTTCGAAAATTTGCGCGCCGTGCGAAGAAATACGGAGATTGTGATAGGGAGGAACATATTCGACAGCCGCGTGGATCGCAATCCCGCGGCCGTCGTGGCTACGCCCGTTACACGGCCGCGGGAGATTTTATGGATTTCTTAAGCGTGCCAGAGTGTTTGTAGCGGAATATTTTGGATCTCCTTATTTCTCCGTGCCACAAACCGTCCAAATCTTCGCACGGCACAAAGATTCCGATGTTCGGCGGGGCGTTACCCCCGGCAAGGTCTCCAAAGGCGACTCCTCGATCCGCCGAAGGTCGCCGTGGGCGACTAAACTACTCCGCCTCCGTGCGGACCGGGGGCTATATATTTGGCCGCGGCGCAGTTTAGTCGCCACAGCGACCCGCGCTGGGATCTCTGCGTGTTCTGTGGTGAAAAATCCGGCCACGCCCGTCGGCCAGGGGCCCCTCAGCGGCGACTTGCCAATGGCCAGTGGCCTGCCTAACATCATTTGGCTAGGGAATTGTCCGCAATGCCGGTAGCGGTCAGATCGGCTTGAGTCACAGGCTTTGGACCCAACGGGGGGCGGAGGCGCGCCGCCTTTGTTGCGCTTAAAAGCGGCCAGTTGGAGCTCTCAGCTTATGCGCAACGAGGAACAGCCGGGCCGGGTGTTGATGACGCGGTGGTTCACGCGGAGGATCCATTTCCTATTGCAGCGTGGGGATTGGACCGCGCTGGAAGAAGAATTGCAATGCAACTGGCCCGTGCCGCTGTTGCTCAATTTTCTGGCCCATGGTCGCAGTGAAGTCCGTGAAATGGCGGCCATTTCCCTCATGTTAACCGGAGACAGCACCGCCATCCCGTCCCTGGTGGAGCGCTTAGGGGACCCCGAGGCCAAAGTGGCGCAGGCCGCGGACCATGCCTTGTGGGCGATTTGGTGCCGGCACTCCAGCGGCGCCGGGCAAGGGTATTTAAAGTGCGGGGCGTATCATCTCAAACACGGCAACTTCTGCGCGGCGATTGAAAAATTCACCTTGGCGATCGCGGCGGATCCGGAGTTCCCGGAAGCCTATAACCAGCGTTCCATCGCCTATTACCTGGCGGAGCGCTACGTGGACTCGATCCATGATTGTCTGCAGGTACTCGAACGCCTGCCGGTGCATTTTGGCGCCATGGCCGGGATGGGGCATTGCTACGTTCATTTGGGGGACCTGACCGCCGCCCGGGATTGTTACCGCCATGCGCTGCGCATTCATCCGCGGTTAGATGATGTGGCCGCCGCGCTGGCGCAGATCGACCAGATTCTGCAACGGCGGAGGGGCTGTGACACGTCTTCGCCCGCCCCCCAGGCGGCCTGACTTCACCACCCAGGGTCCGTCAAGAAATAGCGTTTACCTCTTGGTGAACGTCGGTGTTTGGCGAGGCGCGGAATGCTGAGCCGCGAGCGGCTCGTGGCGGCAACGGTGGCTGAAAAGTGTCAAGGTTATTAATTGACAGTCCTTTCTGGATCAAAGGACCAGCATTTTTTGGAACGTCTTTAGGCGGGCATTAATGGCCGGGCGGGTGGCGTGACGCAGCCCCGCCAGCGAGAACGCCTGAATAGTGAAACTGGCCATGATGGTTCCCACGGCCACCGCTTTCTTGAAGGTGGCGGCATCCCAGTGCCCCCGCGCGGCGAGGTATCCCAGCAACCCGCCGGCGAAACTGTCGCCGGCGCCGGTGGGATCCAGCACCTTGGCGGTCGGAAACGCCGGCATAGGAAAAAAATCGTTTCCGAACGCCGCCAGGCAGCCGTGCTCGCCTTTCTTGAGCACCACCAGGCGCGGCCCGGATGGCTTGAGCATGCCCCGAATCCGTTGCAATGCCGCAACCAGATTGACTTGGCCGGTCAACAGGCGAGCCTCCAGGTCATTGAG
>JAJYFE010000128.1 GCA_021785435.1 Planctomycetota bacterium | reverse complement strand
CACCCCGCCGAAAAACGCCCCTGCGAATCTGCCTCTGGCCTCAAAACCGCCCAACCCGCTGTCCTGTCGGCTTTAGCGACCCGCCCTGCGGAATCGCTGGCCGGTTGGCGGGCGACTGGTTCATCGTGGCGGCTCCGGGTAATCTATATGGCAAGGGGCTTGTCCCGGAGCTGCCAGGTGGCAACGCAGAATGAACCATGGGGTGTTAGCCTGTGGGGTCGGTCTGCTGACCGGCCCACCCCGCCATGGGGCGACGGATAAGCAGACTTGGAGGTCCGCACCACAAGCACTGTCAAGATGAAAGCTATCCTCTCCCAACTTTTGACCGGCCAAACGCTATCCGAAACGCAGGCGCAGCAAACGTTCGATCGAATCATGTCCGCGGAAAGTAACCCGGCCCAACTCGGAGCGTTCCTGGCCCTGCTGGCGGTCCGCGCGCCTACCGTAGAGGAACTCGTCGGAGTCGCCCGGGCCATGCGGCGCTATGTCAGACCCGTGCGGGCGCCGGCGAATGTCATTGACACCTGCGGTACCGGCGGAGCCCAGTCCCGTCTGTTTAACATTTCCACGGCCGCCGCCATCGTCGCCGCAGCCTGCGGCATACCCGTGGCCAAGCACGGCAACCGGGCCGTGACCAGCCGCTGCGGCAGCGCTGATGTGTTAAGAGCCTTGGGGGTTGCAGTGTCGGACGACCCGGCCACGCCGGAGCGCTGCCTACGCCAGGCCGGCATTGGTTTTTGTTTCGCCCCCTGCCATCATCCCGCCATGGCCCGGGCCGCCCCCGTGCGCCAAGCCCTCGGGTTCGCCACCATTTTCAATTGGATGGGGCCGCTGACCAATCCCGCCGGGGCGCGCCGCCAGGTGGCCGGTGTGCCGCGGCCGGATCGAGTGGCCACCCTGCTGCACGCCTTAATTCGTCTTAATGCCGAGCGAGCCATGGTCGTCTGCGGTACGGATCCGGAGGAAGGTTATCTATGCGAGTTGTCGCTGGGCGGGCCAACTACTGTTGGTCAATTCGCCACCGGCAACGTTCGGATGTTCGAGTTTCACCCAGCCGACGCCGGCTTAAAGCCGGCCTCGGTTCGTTCCTGTCGCGTGGATTCCGCTGAGCAATCCGCGGCGATTATCCGACGGGTTTTCGATGGAGAGCCTGGCCCCGCCCGCGATCTGGTGCTGCTGAACGCCGCTGCGGCGCTCTGGGCTGCCGGCCGGGTGGATGATCTTCGCGCTGGCCTTCCGCTGGCCGCCACCGCCCTCGATTCCGGCCAGGCCGTCGCCACATTGCAAAAGTTGATCACCGCCAGCCAGCCGCAGCCGGTCAGCGGAACGGCTGATATATGAAAGGGTATGCAGGCCCGGGGCTTTCTCGCCATTAGCGCTGGGCGGGAGAACGGCTTCACCAGTACGCTGGATTCGGCTTAAAGAAGGCGCAAGATGAACTTGACCGACCATTCCCAATCGTCTTCGGAACTTTCCACCCTGGCGCACGACACGTTGCGCAAAGCCCTGGAAATAAATATGGACCGCCGTCGCTACGGCACCTTCGCCGAAATTGGCGCCGGGCAGGAAGTGGTGCGCTGGTTCTTCCACGCGGGCGGAGCCGCGGGAACCGTGGCTAAAAGCATCAGCGCCTACGACATGTCCGTCAGCGACGCCATTTACGGTAAAACCCAGCGCTATGTCAGCCGGGATCGTCTGCAGAGCATGTTGGACTATGAGCAGCGGCTGAATTTAAGTCGCCTGGGCGACCGGGCGGAAACAAGCGCCTTATTCGTTTTCGCCGACACTGTGGCGACCCGCGCTTACCACGACCGGCAGGAAGGCCGCGGCTGGATGGGCGTTAAATTCCAGGCCCATCCCCGCGATCAGGACAGCCAAATCGTACTGCACCTGCGCATGCTGGACCGGCACAGCGCCCAGCAGCAGGAAGCCTTGGGCATCGTGGGAGTGAATCTGCTCTACGGTGCCTTTTTCCATTATTACGAACCGGAGGCGCTGCTGCGCTCGCTGCTCGACGGCCTGTCCACCGACCGCGTGGAAATCGACATGATTGAATTTTCCGGCATCGAATTCCGCTATGTGGACAACCGGATGATGAGCCTGCGCCTGGTGGAGCTGGGCTTCAGCGACGCCGCCATGTTCGCCCCGACCGGACAGACTCTGCAGCCATCCGATGTGCTGCACAACCGCGCCGTCCTGGTGGAGCGAGGCAGTTTTCGCCCGGTAACCAACGTGCATATGGATATGCTGCAGCTGGCCCGGCGGAAATTCCGGGAGCATATCCGCACCCGGTCCCGCCCCGAACCCGCCTCCGCGCCAGCCGCCGCCCCGCCCCGGGAGCCGCTGGAATTGATGGAAATCACCATGCACAATCTGCTGACCAGCGCCACCGGCGGAACCGTGGATCCGAAAGATTTTCTGGCCCGTGCCGATATGCTCGCCGCCTGCGGCCAAACCGTTCTGATTTCCAATTACTCTGAGTTTTATCGTTTGAGCGGCTATCTGACCCGTTACACCAGGATGCCCGTGGCCATGGTGATGGGCGCCGCCAGTTTGCGTGATCTGTTTGACGAAAAATACTACCGCGACCTGGAAGGTGGCATCCTCGAATCTTTTGGCCGGTTGTTTAAAAACGATCACAAGCTGTACATCTATCCGTGGCTGGATCCCGCCACCGGACAACTGACCACCATGGAAAACCTGGCCGTGGCGCCGTCGCTGCGCCCGCTTTACGGCTACCTGGTGGGCCGCGGTTTTATTGAGCCGCTGGAGAACTACCATCAGGATTATTTACCGATGTTTTCTTCCGCGGTTTTGGAAAAAATTAAACAAGGTGATTCCGCCTGGGTGGGCATGGTTCCTCCACCGGTGGCGGAGCTGATCCAGAAACGCGCCTTGCTTAGTTTCCGCCCTCCCACCGGCGGATCGTAATCCATACCCGGCGGATTCCCTAGCCGGCCCGGAAATCACGGCACGACAAGAATGTCCCGGCGGGAAGACGGCTCTTCCAAACCCGTGAAATGCAGCAGCGGGGGGTGGCCAACCGTCCAGATGTCGTCATGCGCCAGGCCAACCTCCGGTGAAGTGGCCCAATCGACATGGCCATCATCATACAGAAGATTCTGCCCCCTCTCGCCATGATTCAGTGAATTCATTTGGGCGGATAGATTCCCCTGGGCATAAAAAAGGGGATTACGGTCCGCCAGCACCACCACTTGACCGCGGCCATTCCAATGATGGTGATGCCGCGCCAATTGGTCCAGGTAACTGTAACCAAACTGGCGCCAGGAAAGGGGGCGCTGGCTCGCGGCCACGGTCGGACAGGCCGGGCAAATGAAATGCCGCCAGGTCGTATACCGCGCCGGACCATCTACCAGCAGCGCCAAATTGGCCAGATTGCTGTGCGCGTCGGCCGAACGGGGCAGGGACCCGGTCAAGCCTCGTGGCAGCCAATCCCCATCCTGCGGCGGCGCCAATTCCGGGAGGCGGCCGGCATTGCCCGCCGCATAGGCGCCAAATGCCCCCGCCAGTTGCCGGAGATTATCGGTACAAGCGATCTGCTCGGCACTCTGACGCGAGTGAATCAACCCCACCGTTATCAACGCCATCACCACACCGGTGACCAGCAGCAACGCGGCGATGTTGGCCCACCGCGGAGTCCATAAAACCCGCCAATGCGGCCAGGAAATTCTGGAAGACACCCGATTTTCCCGTGAGTCTTGGCGGCCCAAAATGCGGCGCCGAATAATCGCCAACGTACGCCATGCCAAGCCAGGTGGCGGCACTGGCTCCGGCAGGTGACTTAACGCGGTCAGCGCCGCGTGGATCGACCGAAGAGATTCATCGTCCGGCTGTGGGCCGAGATCAACCGGACGACCCGCGGAGTCGCCAGCACTTAACAGTCGGTCCACCAGCGCCGCCTCGGGGGTGGATAAATAGGGCTCCCCGGCCTCATCCTCGCGCCCCGGCATGGAGGTTGGTTTTGAAGGCTCAGTCATGGGCATTCCCACAAGCGACTTAAATAGGCCACGCCGATAGGCGCCCGGCCTTTTACCGTGCCGACCGGCACATTCGACATCCGATGAATTCGATCCGATGCTCCCTGGGAGCAATCCTTTGGCCTATCTTCTATACGCTCTGAACCTGTACCGGGTTCATGAAAGTTGCCCGGCAGCCGCTCGGGCGGCACGGGCCATCAAAGCTATTATGTTGCCCCGGGGCCTGAAAATGGTCTCCTTCGGTTCCCGTTCCCGCTCCGTTTGCCCCGGAATCGCCGCGGCTGGGGGAAGTTGACATCATACCTTTTCATCCAATATCGATCTCGCTGATAATAATAGTAGTGCTCCGCGAGGAATCGGGGCTGGGCCAAGGAAATGCCACAACGGTGAAGATAAAGGGTGATATGTTGCAGGGCGTGGCCGACGCGGAAATCAAACCTGGGGCCTGGTTGGAGCGCGAGGAAAAAACTCCTGGAATTAGCGGATCGCCTGTGCCGGGCCGGGATGAATGCCATCAGCGGGCAGTTGATCGTACATCTGCTGCAATCCCGGATCTTGGTACGGGAGCTGGGGGTGGCACGGGAGTGCCTCGACAGCGGGGAGGTGGCGTTCGACGAACCAGCAAAATAATCGTCTGACCCGAGCCTTGATCACCTCCGTGGCCAGTGGAGCCGGTCTTGTCGGTCTACCCCAACGCCATGGTCCATTGGGCGGTAAGGGACTCGAACCCCTGACATCCGCGGTGTAAACACGGCGCTCTAACCAACTGAGCTAACCGCCCGGCACGTTCTAGGATACGGTATTCTAACCGCCCCGGCCATCGTGGAAGGTAATGGAAGCCACAATATAGTAGACATCCCGATGACAGTGGCCTGCGCCTGTAAGCCCCAAAGAGCCACCGCCTTGGCCGAGCGCGGCCGCTGCAAGCTAAACCGACCCGGAAAATCCGTATGGCCACTCCATCCAATACCGTGGCGCCGGCCCGGGGGGATACGCACCAACGCGGCCAGGGCCTATATCTGACCGTGATCTGCCTGGTGGCGGCGTTGGGTGGATGGTTGTTCGGTTTTGATACCGCGGTCCTTTCCGGGACTATCGGTTTTATGCAGGCCGAATTCTCCCTGACTCCGACCATGGTCGGGTTGGGCCGCCAGTTCCACCCTGGTCGGCTGCGTGCTGGGCGCGATGTTCGCCGGCGCAGTCTGCGACCGTTTTGGCGGCCGGAAAGTGTTGCTGCTGGCGGCGACTCTTTTCACGAGATCGGCGATCGGTTGCGGATCATCCCACGGGATCGCCAAATTGATCCTTTTCCGCATCATCGCCGGAATGGGCATCGGTGTGGCTTCAATGCTTTCACCGCTGTACATCGCAGAGATGTCCCCGCCCCGGCAGCGCGGGCGACTGGTATCGCTGCAGCAGCTGGCCATTATCTGCGGTATTCTGGCGGCATACTTTACCAACGCCCCGGTATTGCATACGGCTCTCTCCGATGCCGCCAAGGCGTTGGATGTTCGCCCTGGGCGCGTTCCCCGTTGGCGTTTTTTTGCTCTGCCTGTTCGCCGTGCCGGAAAGTCCGCGCTGGTTGCTCAAGCAGGGACGGCTGAAAGCGGCCCGGAGAACGCTGGTGCGCCTCACTGGCGCGGATCAGGCCGACCGTGAAATAATGGAAATCCAGGCCGCTCTCGACCGCGAGGGTACCTCTTTGGCCGAATGGCTCCGGCCAGGGCTGCGGCTAGCGCTGGCGGTCGGGATGGGACTGACCATCTTTCAACAAATTACCGGTATTAACGCCATTATTTACTATGCTCCGGAGATATTTCAACAGGCTGGTTGTGGCGTTAGGGCCGCTTTCGCCGACACCGTATGGATTGGGGTGGCGAATTTATTATTCATCGTCGTGGGCATGACCCTCATGGATCGCTGGGGGACGCCAACCTCTTTTGATCGGTGGCACCTGCATCATGGGGCTGGCCCTGGCGTGGTCAGGTTGGGCCTTCCAGCGGCACGCCTCCGGCTCTTAATTGTTGACGATGATCTTAGCCTACGCCGCCATCTTCGCCGCCACACAGGAACCGGTAGTCTGGGTGGTCATGGCGGAGATCTTTCCCACGCGCATCCGGGGCCGAGCAGTGTCCATTGCCACCGTTTGCCTGTGGGCGTCGTGCTATCTCGTTTCCCGGACCTTTCCAGTCCTCTCCGCCGCCACGGGCAGTGCCGTCACGTTCCGGATCTACGCCGTATCCGGCGTAGCTGCCGTGCTTTTCATCTGGCGGCTGGTGCCCGAGACCAAAGGCCAAAGCCTGGAGCAAATTGAAACCTTTCTTAACCGTAACCGCCCACGCTCCGCCGGCACTCTCTGAGGGCGAGTCTTCAACCTGCGGAACATGAAAATGGTATCCTTCCATCCCACCCTGGTTCGTCCGGGGCCAACCCTCTTGGCGAGGCGACTTGCGGCCCCGGCGCCAATGGATGTCACCTTTGATATCCGCCGCCGATGGCTGCTCCCAGCGCGGGTCGCCATGGCGACCCTCGGCGGACTTGCCGGGGGTGGATTCTCCGCTGGAAACCGGGGATTCCCTGCAGGCCAAAATCTTCGCGTCGCGCGAAGAAACACGGAGATTGTGATACAGAGTGGCCTCTGGAGGCCTCGCGGGCGGTGGCATCCTTCATCGCTCCCCGACTTACTATTTTTAAGACCGAAGATCCGAATAAATCATCCCACCCGGAAAATCTGATTATAATATCCACACCACCGATATTCGCCGCCGTCCGAAAATGGCGGCCATAAAGGTGCCGTGGAGAAACGGCGATGCTAACTTCTCGGGAACGTGTTCGCCTAACCTTAGACCATCACGAAGCGGACCGCGTGCCGCTGGACCTGGGGGCCAGCGCTGTGACGGGTATGCACGTCAGTACGGTGTACAAGTTGCGCCAAGCTTTGAAACTCGACCCACCCGGCACGCCGGTCAAGGTGACCGAACCTTATCAGATGCTTGGTGAAATCAAACCGGATTTAATCGATACCTTGGGCGTGGATGTGGTCGGCCTGGGATTACCCCGCACTTTGTTTGGCTTTAAGAACGAGGGTTGGAAGTCCTGGACAACCTTCGATGGCACGCCCGTGCTGGTGCCGGAAGGTTTTAACACGCAACCCGAGGAAAATGGCGACATTTTGATGTATCCGGAAGGCGACCGTTCCGTGCCGCCGTCCGGGCGTATGCCCCGGGGTGGCTTTTACTTTGACGCCATTGAGCGCCAAGGGCCGGTCGATGACAACCATCTGGATGTGCGGGACAACCTGGAAGAATTTTCCCCCATTACGCCGGGCGATCTGGCGGATCTACGGCGGGAAGCGAACCGCCTGTATGAACAGACGGACAAAGCCATTCTCGCCAATTTCGGTGGCACGGCCTTCGGCGATATCGCCCTGGTGCCGGGGCTGCAGCTCAAACATCCCAAAGGAATCCGCGGGGTGGAGGAATGGTACATCAGCACCGCCACCCGCCGCGATTATGTCTACGCCGTCTTTGAGCACCAATGCCGGATCGCGCTGGCCAACTGGCAGAAGATTTACGAAGCGGTGGGCGACAAAGTGACCGCGGTTTTCGTGACGGGAACCGATTTTGGCACGCAGAAGGGGCCTTTCATATCCGGTCCAACCTATCGCGATCTCTACCAGCCCTTCCATAAGCAGGTCAACCACTGGATTCACACGCACACGGGCTGGAAAAGCTTTATTCATTCCTGCGGCTCGGTGCGAGCCTTAATTCCCGATTTCATCGACGCCGGCTTCGACATTTTGAATCCCGTGCAATGCTCCGCCGCCCAGATGGAGCCTGCGGAACTCAAAGCAAGGTTTGGCGACCGCATCACCTTTTGGGGCGGCGGTATCGACACGCAACACACCCTTCCCTTCGGTACGGCGGATGCGGTTCGCCAGCAGGTGCGACAGCGAATCAAGATTTTCGGCTCCGGTGGTGGATTTGTTTTCAATCCCATCCACAACGTCCAGGCCGCCGCACCCATTGCCAATGTGCTGGCCATGTATGAGGCCTTCCGCGAAAACTCGCGCTATCCTTTATAATGGCGGTGGTAGCATCGGGATTACGGGGCGATAAGTCGGGATGCGAGATGATCGGTACGCCGGGCAGTTCACCAAACTAAAGCCCGGTTGCGGCGATGGGAATCCGCGGACGGTGAAAAGGCGGCTATGGAAACAATGGCGCATGATGCTCACATTCGTATGCGGCGGCTGCGGCGGGGCGAACTGCTGCGCGACTTGCTAGCGCACAGCTTGCTGACGCCAGCCCGGTTCGTCATGCCCATATTCGTCCGCCGCGGCGAAAACATCCGGCAGCCCATTCTCAGCATGCCCGGGCAGTTTCAACTCTCGCCAGATCAGGCTCTGGAAGATTTAAGCGAATTGGCCGGCGCTGGTTTAAAGGCGTTTTTACTCTTTGGGGTGGTCGACGCCGCAGATAAGGATGACACCGGCGGTTACGCCCACAATCCGGATAACGCCGTGTGCACGACATTGCGCCTGGTCCGTGACGCCAGATTGGACCTCCTGGCCATCACCGACCTGTGCTATTGTGAATACACCAGCCATGGCCACTGCGGCGTATTGACCCCCCGCAGGCCGGCGCCAGATAAGCCGCACGATCCGACCCGGCGGCAGCGCCGCACCAAGAGTCCCGCGCCACCGGACGCTGCCCCGCAGGGGAACGACCTTACCGTGGATAATGACGCCACCGTGGAGCGGCTCGGGCAACAGGCGGTGCTGCACGCCCAGGCGGGCGCCGATATCCTTGCCCCTTCGGGGATGATGGATCACGCCACCGCCGCCATTCGCCGAGCCTTGGATGACGCCGGATTCCAGGATCGGGCCATTCTCAGCTATGCCGTCAAATACGCCAGTGGGTTTTACGGTCCCTTCCGCGACGCGGCGGAATCACCGCCGCGTTTCGGCGATCGCCGCGGTTATCAGATGGATTTCCGCCGCTCCGCCAAAGAGGCGATGCGTGAAGCGCTGCTGGATGTGCAGGAAGGCGCCGACATGGTGATGGTCAAGCCCGCGCTGGCCTACCTGGACATCCTTAGCCGGGTCGCGGACGCTGTGCCGGTTCCGTGCGCGGTGTACCAGGTCAGTGGCGAATACGCCATGTTCAAAGCCGCCGCCGATGCCGGCTGGATTGAAGAGAAGCCCTGCGTCCTGGAAACCATGCACGCCTTTTTCCGGGCCGGCGCCGCGTTTGTGATCACCTATTACGCGGCGCAAATCGCCCAATGGCTGCGCGCGGGATGACTGGAATATACCCGCAGCGCTTCGGTATATTGCCGTTCATGGCGTCACGGCGGCGGTATGCCCCCATGAGGAATCCTGGTATTGAGAACGCTGCATTGGTACATCGGACGGGAGTTGGCGCGGGTCTTCCTGCTGACCACCTCAATCCTCACCACCATTTTGGCGTTTGGCGGCACTTTTCGCCCGCTGACGAAACAAGGTCTAAGCCTGGTCCAACTCCTGCGCCTGCTGCTGGACTTGATGCCGGCGATGCTGGCCTATTCCATTCCACTGGCGGCGCTGTTTGCCGCCGTCATCGTTTACTGGCGCTTGGCTACCGACAATGAATTCACCGGCGCCCGCGCCAGTGGACTTAGCCATAAATTCCTGGTGCTCCCCGCCCTGATTCTCGGGTTGGCGGTGGGTGGAATCGACCTGCTGCTGGTGGGTTATGTGGTACCCATATTTCTCCAGAAAACCTCTCTGAATCTGCAAACCGACGTGGCGTCGTGGCTGCTCTATCATGTCGGCCAGCATGAGCCATTTGCGTTCGGCCGCCACTTGGTGGTTTACGCCGATGACGCTTATCGCCTGGCGCCCTCCGCCGCGGCCCCGCCGCCCCCGGGCATCCAGCGCAGCATTATTCAATTGCGGGGACTGGCGGCGATGCCCATGAAACACGGTCATCCCGTGACCATCGTGTTGGCCCGGGCCGCCAATGTCATCATTGAACAAGTCCAGCCCACGCACCAGATGATGTTGGCGGTGCAGCTGGATCGCGGTGTGGCGTACGATCCCAATACTTTTCGCCAGATTCGTGGAACCATCAATTATCTGCCGCCGGATGGCCGGCCCTATGTCATTGGCTCGTTGCTGGCCAACCGGCCGAAATACCTCGATTTTGGACGGCTGATGAGGCTGCAGCGCGATCCCTTCCTGTACCAGCCTATCGCCGCCCTGAACCGAAAACTACGGCGACTTTTGCGCCTGCAATATGTGGCCGCGTGGTATCGACGGCGTTTCAAGCCGGAGGTGCCGCTGTTTTTTGCCCGTCCCACCGAGGTCGTTCGCCTGACCAGCCCCGCCGCGGTGTGGACCAGGAACCACCGACTGCTTTTCCAAGCGGCCCATGGTCGCCGTGTCCGCGTTGCCGTGCTGCGCGGCACGCGCACCGCGATGCTTTACGAATCCCATCAGGCGGCGTTGCTGCTGACCAACGAAGCCCATGGCGCCGTGGGTGCGGCGCTGCGTTTGACCGGCCGCGTACGCGAGCGTAATCCGCGTCTGAATCGGCGCTTTCACGGCGGCCCCCCCCTGGTGGTTTTATCCGCCTTGAAGGTCCCGGCCGGAGCGCTGCGCGATCCGACGCCGGGTGCGCCCCACGTGACAACGCCCGCTGTGGCCTCCTTTTTGGCGCAGCTTCACGCGCAAGAAGAACATCTGCGCCGCCAGATTGCTTCGGAACTGCAAAGCCGGGCCTCGTTCGCCTTTTCCTGCGTGGTCCTGGTCATTTTCGGCGCCGCCCTGGGCATTATCCTGCGGGGGCGCAATCCCTTGGCGGTGTTCGTGGTCGGTTTCGTGCCGGCCATGATTCTGGTGTTGTTGATCAACACCGGGCGCGAAATGGTTACCCGAGTCGGAGGGTCGGATGCCCCGGGGCTGGCGCTGATCTGGGCCGGCAATGGCTTGATTTTGTTGCTCAACGTGCTGGTATACCGCCGGCTGCTGCGCTACTGAGAGATTACCCGAAAAGCCGATGAAGCTGCTTGACCGCTACATTATCCGCAGTTTTCTGGCCAACTATTTGTTGGCCCTGGGCGTGCTGCTGGGCACCTATATCCTGCTGGACTTGATCGTCAACTTCAACTTGTTTGCCCATGGGGCGAAGTATTCCAGCGCCGCCGCCTGGCCGGCCTTCCTGGGTCTGCTGAAAGAAATTATCAGTTTCTATATGTACCGCTCGCTGGTGATCTTTCAAATGATCGCAGGCGTCATTCCACTGCTGGCGGCGGGTTTTACCATGTTTCGCATGACGCGCCACCGCGAATTGACTGCGCTGTTGGCCAGTGGCGTGTCGCTGTATCGCGTGGCGGCGCCGATCGTGCTGTGCGCCCTGGGATTCACCCTGCTGGTGGTGCTGGATCAGGAAGTGCTGATGCCGCACTTCGTGAACCAATTGTTGCGCAAGCATGGCCAGGTGACGGAAACGTTGGTGCGTCATCAGCCGATTTATTTCCTTCCGGAAAGCGACCATTCCCTGGTGCTGGCCTCGAGCTATAATCCCCAGGATGAAACGCTGGACCATTTGCGCATCATCGAACGCAACGCCGCCGGCATACCCACCCACCGCATCCTGGCCCGCCGGGCTGTCTGGCGGCCCCGCATCGGCGAGGGGCCGCGGACCGGCGGCTGGCTGCTAAGCGATGTGGTGCGCGTCAACGACCGCCGTGGGACCAACCCCAACGTCCGGCCCGAACCCGTACCACAGATGGTCTATACGACGCCGCTGAATCCCGGCCAGCTCAAGCTGATCTTACGCAAGAACGCCGTGGATTATCTGGCGACCGAGCAGATCGATCGCCTGATTCTCTACAGTCCGCCCGCGCTGCGCCTCCAACTCGAGAAAATCATGTATACCCGCAGCGCCCAACTGGTCATCAATATGATTATGCTGTTGATCGGCATTCCCTTCCTGTTAACGCGGGAGCCGCGCCGGCTGGTGGGCAACCTTTTCGGATGCAGCCTGACCACCGGCCTTTGCTTCGTCACCACTTTCGTCTGTTTCCAGCTGGCTGGGGCGAACCTGTCGCCCTTTCTAGGCGCCTGGCTGCCGGTGATTATTTTCGGCCCCCTGGCCGTGGTCATGCTGGACGGAATCAAGACGTGACCCCCCTGTCGTCCAAGCTGCCCGGCGACAATGATGATGCCGCGATGGCAATGAAGGCTGTTCTCCCCAGACATTGACCGGCGAGCGGCGGCGCGCCGCGCTGACCCAACGTCGGCTGGCTGATGTCATGGGCCTGTGGCAGTTTATGCGGCCCCGCCACCCGCATCCCGGCACGGCTGTCGCAAGAGTCGCCCGTGCTCCGCGGACACCTACGGATAAGGACAAGGTTCGTTTCGGATTCCTGCTCCCGCTCCGGGTCGAGGACCGGTCGATCAGGAGCAGGGCGCCCATTCCGAGCCGCGCCCGTAAGGAAGCGCCCGCTCCTGGTTGAGGGGTCGGTCGATCAGGAGCAGGAGCAGGAGCACGATTGGCCCCGCCCCGGCGCGATTTCTCCGGCGATTTCTGGACCGGGACGCCGGGCGATGAAAGGGCGTGTGTGGTTCATAGCCCCAAGCGTCAGCGCGGGGTGCGGCTCTCCGCGGACACCTACGGATGAGGACAAGGTTCGTTTCGGATTCCTGCTCCCGCTCCGGGTCGCGGACCGGTCGATCAGGAGCAGGGCGCCCATTCCGAGCCGCGCCCGTAAGGAAGCGCGCCCGCCTGGTCGA
>JAJYFE010000234.1 GCA_021785435.1 Planctomycetota bacterium | reverse complement strand
GAAAGCGGGCGGCTTGTCAAGCCCGCGCCGAATGCGAATCTGCTCCCGGAAAGACCGGCCCCCACCAACCGCCCGCCCCCGGCGGCTCAGCTCAACGCGCGGTTACCCTCTTTGCGGAATCGCTGCAAGCCGCGTGTGGCCCTATCTTTTGGCAAACGCTGGTCATCGGCGCTTCGGCCAAATCCCCAACTGTCTTAGCAGCGGCATTGATGCCATCCGTGGAGACGTCCTTGCCACGAGATCTGATCCCATCCGGCAAGCCCTGTGGGTGGACAAGAGCCTGTGATAGTTTTTGTCGTAAGAGCTTTCTCGGGAGGTAGGTGGGGGGTGGAGACAGCTTGGCTTGCATGGACGGCGGTCCACCGCCGGCGCCAACGCCCGCGGCCAAGCTGGTCTCTGGCCTCGTTCCCGTGCGGAGGCTGAGGTTCGTCGGTCCGTAACGATAACAGATGCCAGTGCGCACGATGCCGGGATCGAAGTACCGCTTGGATTCGCCCAGGCCGCGGATTGGCAGCACTGCGTTTCAACGCGGTGAACGGGGCCGCAATGGATCTCCTGACGCCTCCAGACTGGCGGTAGCAACCTGCCCTCGCCCCTGCCATTTGTTTCAAACTCGGTGGCGCCCTGTATATCGACCTGCGGCTATGTCAGTACCGACAGGCCGCACTATTACCGGATGCCGTTGAAAGTTGGCCCCGATTCGCTTATGCTCATGGCCATGGGATTGGACTATGACCACTGCGTCCAATGCGAATCAGACGGTTTCACAACCGTTGCTCCGGCAGCACGTGGAAGAAGTGTTGGCGAGGCTGCGTCCGCTGATTCAATGGGATGGCGGCGATATGGAATTGGTGGATGTGACCGCGGATGGCTTGGTGACGGTGCGTTTCCATGGGGCGTGTATTGGCTGCCCGAGTCTGCAGGCAACGCTGCGCCTGGGCATTGAAAAGCAACTTCGCGCCCAAGTGCCGCAGGTGACGGCAGTGACTTCGATCGAAGGCTCCTAATTGCAGCTCCCGCTGTCGCCTCTGGCTGCACCGCGGATTCCTCAGGCTCAGGTTGGTGGGACCAATTATAAAACGGAGATACGGGTATGAATCGCATGCGCTTATTTACCCCTGGTCCGACCAGCGTGCCGGAAGAGGTGCTGCTGGAAATGGCCAAGCCGATATTCCATCATCGCACGGCGGAATACCGCGCTCTTTTTGCCAACTGCCAAAAACTGCTCCAGCAGGTGATGCAAACCACCCATCCCGTCGTGACCATCGCCGGCAGCGGTACCGCTGGGTATGAAGCCGCCATGATTAACGTCATCCCCCAGGGGGGGCGCGTGCTGGCGCTTTCCAACGGCAAGTTTGCCGAGCGCTGGGTGAGCATCGCCGAGCGCAATAAATGCCAGGTGACCATTCTAAAGGCCGATTACGGCCAGGCGGTGGATCCGCCCACAGTGGCCGAAACACTTCGGCGCGGCCGCTACGACGCCGTGACCCTCTGCCACAGTGAAACCAGCACCTGCACAGTGCAGGACCTGGCGGCCATCGCCGCGCACGTGCGGCAAACCGAGGCGATTTTAATTGTCGATGGCATCACCAGCGTCGGGGCCATTCCCGTGAAGCCGGATGAATGGGGCGTGGATATGCTCGTGACCGGTTCGCAGAAGGCGCTCATGCTCCCGCCCGGTCTGGCGTTTATAAGTATCTCGGAAAAAGCGCGGCAAAGGATGTCGGCGATCCAGCAGCCCAATCTCTATTTAAGCCTGCCACATTATTTGAAAAGCTTGGCGGATAACGATGTTCCATGGACACCCGCGGTAACGCTGGTGCGCGGGCTGCAAGCGTCCCTGTCCATGCTCGCCCGGGAAGGAATGGAACAGGTTTGGAAACGCACCAGCACCTTGGCCCGCGCCACCCGCGCTGCGGCCACGGCCCTGGGGTTGAAAGTTTTTTCCAGCGCTCCGGTCGATTCTGTTACGGGTATCTGCTATCCGCCCGGCTTTGACGACAAAGCGTTTCGGGGCGCTTTGCGCGAGCAATTTAACGTGCATATCGCGGCGGGGCAGGGAACGATGCAGGGTAAGATTTTTCGGATCAGTCATATGGGTTACGTGGATGGCTTCGACACACTGGGGGTGATCAGCGCGCTGGAAGCGGTGCTGCGCCGCCAGGGGCACCAGTTTGCTTTTGGAGCCGGTGTCGCCGCCGCACACCGGGAACTCAACGCCGGCTAAACCGAAAGTTTCGCCACAGAGAACCCAGAGGACACCGCGGCTGTTAAAAATAAAGTACTTGAAATAATTGCGTGGATTTCATAAATGTGACAGAGTGTGGAAAGTGGAATATTTTCTATTTCTTCGTTCCTCCGTGCCACAATCCCAGAAAATCCGCGCGCCCCGCGCAAATTTTTCCCCGCGCGGCACCGTAAAAATCGCAGCGCGGCAGAGCCGCAACCAGATACCTACTACCACGTTTCATTAAAAGCTAACCAGAAAGCCAGTGCCGTGTTAACCTGGCGGCATGGCTGGCAAATACAAACTCCCAGCACTGGTTCCGCGCTCGGAAGAACGGC
>JAJYFE010000127.1 GCA_021785435.1 Planctomycetota bacterium | reverse complement strand
GGCGCGGTGTTGGTATGAGCAACGCAATGCGCGCCAGACTGGTGTGGATTGGCAGTTCACCACCGCCGACGCCCGGGTCAGGTTGAAACACCTGTACCCGAAACTTCAAGAGTGATGGACTACTAGCTCCGCCGGCGTGCCGGCTTATCCCGCCTTCCATTGCTCAATAGTGGCAATCATGCGCCGGGACGGATCGCCGGGCGCCAGTTGTTCGCGTAATAACCCGGCCGCCTGTTCCGCCGTCGGTAGGGCGTCCCAGCCTCCACTGCGGCCGCTGGCTTTCAGAGCGCCGCAGGCGGCTGCGAATAACACCGTGTCCGCCACTGACAGCCCGCGTGCGATGGCGAGGGCGTAGGCGCCGTGGTACGTATCGCCGCAACCGGTGGTGTCCACCGTGGACACCCTAAAGGCGGGTTGATGTTGCGGCGAACGCGCCGGTGAATCCGTCCACCAACAACCAGCGACGCCCGCGGTCACCACGGTGGCCGCCCGCCGTTGCCGCGCCAGTTGGGCGCAGGCGGCGCCCAGTTCCGCTTCACCGGTGCGCCACTGCGCAAATTCTTCTGGAACCACCAGGTGGTCGACGTGGTCGCAAAGCGCTACAGCCTCGGTGGAGCGCCCCTCCAGGTCCAACACCACCGTCGTGCCGGCCCGCCGCGCCTTTTGCGCCAACGCCACCGGCGCTGGATCGGCAATAAAATCCAGAAGCAGCACCCGCGTCCTGACCAGCAGTTCCTCCGGTACATCGTCCGCGGTGAGACGCCGAAAATTCCGGTTATCGTAGAAGATGGTTCGTTCGCCCGTGCTGCGATCATTGATGCAGTAACTGTGATACGGAGTGCTGGCGGAATCCGGTACCAGATGGCTTATATCCACACCCCGCGCCGCCAGGCTGCGGCGAAGGAATTGGGAAAGCTCATCCTCACCCAAACGGGCCAGGAACGCCGCCCGCCCGCCCAGGGTCGCCACAGCGGCCATCGCCGTGCAGGCCGGTCCACCGCCATGCCGTGCCGCCGCCAACACCGGCACTTTAACGTTGGGCCGCGGATATTTCTCCACCGTCAGTAGGTCATCGACGGCGGCGATTTCCGCGCCCAGCACATCATAATTCGTCTTGCCCATGGCGAGGTATACTCCCCAGAAGTCTTTTCGCCGCCGGCGCTCCCGGTGCCGGGCGAATCACCGGCGGCGATGTCGGCGTTCGACCGGGAACCGGCGCCGGCTTGACGGCGGCAGCCAACGGAACTGAAACTGCGGGTGGGCTCTTAAGGGTCGAATCTTCGGATTTCCCCGGCGCGCCGCCGGGTCTGGTGATGCGCCCGCCGTCGATGGGCACGCTGCTGGAGGCGTAACGCATAATCGTAGTCGTCAGAATCAGATCATCCGCCAGCGAGCGCTGCGGCGCTACGCCCGTCGCCTGCAGCCGGCCATGGTACGCCCGCACCGCTTCCTCCGCTGAAAGTTCACCTTCCGCCACATGCCGCAGCATCTCCACAAATGTCAATTGATCTTCCGCGTGATTAATCTTGCGACCGAACAAAGCGACACGCGCGCCATATTTTTTGGCTTCCTGGAGTAACTTGAAGGCGTCGTAGGTGGTCCCCGAGCCGCCACCTAAAATTCCGACGATCAAGGACTCATCATACCGGCACAACTCTTCCATATACCGCGGGCCGTGATAGACGATTTTCAGGAAGAGCGGCCGCGAGGAAGTGGGCACTCCGGCCAGCATCCGGCAAATATGGTCATTGACGAAACCGCCGATCTGATCTTCCGGCACGCCATGTACGGAAAACGGCACATTGGGATCGAACACTTCCAGAAAATGCCGAAAGCCGCGGCTTTCCGCCTCCAGCCGGAATGCCTTGTAGGCCTGCAGCGTTTCGCGGTCGCGTTCCGGGATATTGTTGAAGGTGACCGAATACAACCCCAGGTTCGCGCCGCGCGATCGTTCCCACGGCGAGCAGGGCGACTTGCCCGCTTGAATGTGATCCAGCGTCGGTGAAGCGAAGGGCAGCGACGGACTGACGGAATAGCGGTCACCGCGGCACAGATGGATGTCGGTGGAATCGTTGGTGCGAACCGCCGCCGTGACCGGAGAACGGTCGAAACACCTCTCCCGAATGGTTAGCAGCTCGTTGGTCGAGCAACTCATCAGCATGATATCGACCAACTCCTGCCGGATAATCCGCCGGATCTGCTCGCGGTATTCGGCCAAGGTGCGATGCGGAAAACCGCCAGGGGCAACATTCCGGGCAGGACCGGGCGCGGCTATGCCCAGGGCCATGTCGGCATCTTTGGCGTCGGCAAGGATGAAGGTCTTATGAAAACGCTCCTTGGCCAGAAGCACCAGTTTTTGATCAAGCGACTTGGGCATGAAAACTCCGTAGAGATTTTAGGGGCTGGTTTCTGGTTTCCAATTTTCTGGTTTCTAGTTTTGGGTTTGCGGTTTTTGGTTTGCGGTTCCCAGTGACTGCCTTTCAGTGTTCCCGGACCTCTAACCACTGTAACCTAGAACCTGGAACCCGAAACCTCTCTTTATCGGTTCACCGTGCTCAAGGTCGCCGTAGCGACTCTCCGATACGGTGCCGGGTGCGGTGCGTTCAATCCCGCTTTGCCTTTTTTCCTTTTTACGTATGTCTTTTCTCCGCTCCCTGTTCCTAAAACCTATAATCGAACCTAAGCCGTGGGGTACTCATTGCAAAGCAAATACCGCGGCGGCGCATCTTCTTCAATGGCGGTAAAACGTGGCAGTGGCTCATAAAAACGATTGTCGCGCGCATCATCGTTGACGCTGGAAACTTCGCCGACCAACACTGTCGGGCCGCCGGCCGCGCCATAAAAACTGTGGTACAAACCACTGGTAAGCGTAATGCTTTCCCCCGGACCAAGCCGCACCTTGCCGCCCGCCTTAAGCGTGCGGCGTACCCCATCGCACACCACGCTCACCGGCGTGTCCGCGAAACCGCCGC
The DNA here is from genome assembly GCA_021785435.1 of Planctomycetota bacterium. Lineage (GTDB taxonomy): Bacteria > Planctomycetota > Phycisphaerae > WQYP01 > WQYP01 > JAKCCC01. The sequence continues at coordinate 9,862 of JAJYFE010000127.1, read as the reverse complement.
GTGGATCGGAATTATATAATTCCACCACCAATTCGCCGCTCGGACCGCGATTGATGATATCCTCAGTTTTTTGAAAGTGGAAATGGAAGGGCGTCACCTGTTTTTCCTGCACCACCATAATTTTTTCGCAGTACGGCCGGGAAGAGTCGCCGGGCAAGCCGTTGCGAATAGTAAACAGCAACAGACCACGCCGCGGAAAATCGCCCGACCCGAAATCCGTCACATCCCAACCCAGATGGTGGGTGCGTATTTCATCGCCTTCCGGCCCCAGCTCGCCCCACTGGGCTGGCGTCCAGAAGGCGAACGGCGGCAACTGGAAGCCGCAGCGCTGGAAAAAGCTTTGGGCGTCGTCAAGATAACCGTTGATTTCGGATCGTTTCATGGGTCCTCCTTGATCTCGGCCGGGAGCCGCAGTTTATAGGCCGAATCCCCAAGGTTGTGGCGGATCAATCCTTGGGTGGTCCGGTGCATTGGCACCGAGAGACCGAAGCACGCTTGCAACGGTGGCATTATAAAATATCATTCCTTCCTTGGCCATGATTGAACAGCCGCCGGCCTCGGAGCCGTCCACTATGTTGTCCCCGTTGGTAAATGTGGAAGATCCCGCCAGTCTGGCGGCCTACCTGCGTGCCACCGGCCACCTGGGCTCCGCGGCATCCATCCGCGTTCAGGTCCTGGGCGGAGGCGTATCCAATCGCACCGTGCTGATCACCGGCGTCGACGGCGGCGCTTGGGTGGTCAAGCAGGCGTTGGAAAAATTGCGCACCAACATCGACTGGTTCAGCTCGCCGGAGCGCATCCTGGTGGAAGCGGCGGCACTGAAAATCCTCCAGGTGCTGGCTCCGCCCGGCTGCACGCCGGCCTTGATTTTTGAAGATCCGCAGCGCTTCATCATCGCCATGCAGGCGGTGCCGCAGCCGCACGAAAATTTTAAGGCGGCGCTGTTGCAGGGGCATATCGATGCGGAACGCATCGCGGCCTTTGGCCGCCTGCTGGGAACCATTCACCGCCGCGGCTGGCAGCGCCGCGCTCAAATTCGGACGCTTTTCAGCCGCCGCGATTTCTTTGAAACCCTCCGCCTGGAGGCCTATTACGCCTTCAGCGGTCAACAGGTTCCGTCCGCAGCCGGCTTTCTGCACCACCTGATCGAACGCACGCGGGCGCGACAGATTACTTTTACCCATGGTGATTACAGCCCGAAAAATGTGCTGTTGCGCCCGGAGCGCATCATTCTGCTGGACCATGAAACCTCCCATTTTGGCGATCCCGCCTTTGATATCGGCTTCGCCATGACCCACCTGCTTAGCAAGGCCCACCATCTGCCCCCCTGGCGGGCGCGCTTCGTTCAAGCGGCCCGGTTATTCTGGGACGAATACCGCCGGGCCTGCGGAGATGTCCCCTGGGCTGGTGAACTGGAACCGTACGCGGTGCGTCATACGCTCGGCTGTCTGTTGGCCCGGGTGGCCGGGCGGTCGCGCCTGGAATATATGAACGCGCACGAACGGGCGCTTCAAACCGAGATCGTAACGCGAATGATGCCGCATCCGCCCGCCACCTTGCCGGCGCTACTTGAGGAATTTGTTGCGCATCTTGCGGCGTCCGCATAGGATATTGACAGTTTCCAATCCGGATTTATGATGGCGCTGTGAATTGTTGGCTCGGTTCGCAAAAAGGTTTGGTCGGCTGATGGGGCATGGCGCTTGCCGCCGTCAGAATCGGCGAACCTTGCGGCAGCACTTGGGGGCGGCGCGGGGTGGGTCCCGCCGGGGCCCTTGTGTCGATCGGGAGATGCATTCATGCCACAGGAGGCGGCACACTTAAAAGTCAGCCGCGACGGCGAGATCATGTTAGTGGAATTTACCGCCCATCGGATCCTGGATGAGGCAAATATCGCCCAGATTGATGACGAACTGACCGCGCTCATTGAAGCCGAATATCGCCCCAAACTGGTTATTTCGTTCGCCGGAGTGGACCATCTGTCTTCGGCGGCGTTGGGCACGCTGATTTCCACCAACAATAAGATCCGCCACCATGATGGACAACTGCGTCTTTGCGGCATCAACCCCCAGATTTACGAAGTTTTCCAGATCACAAGACTTAATAATCTGTTTCGTATTTATCCTACCGTTAAGGAAGCCAAGGAGAGTATGGCGCCGCCGACGCAGGCCGGTGCCCAGTAGCCCAAGGCCACAGGCCGCCGCGGTGGAGAGATACAATGATTGGTGCGGAATGAATCTTCCCGGGCAAGGACGTCCAATACGCCCAGGGAATCGGTAACGGGCGGGGTACAGCACAGCTTGCGAGCGTTCTATGCAGACCATGCGAGTACCCAAGAACAAAGGGCGGCGCGGTCGCCCACCGGATGAATCCCCAGCCGCCAGTTTGTGGCGCCGCGTGGACGTCCCTAGCGCCTTCGCCCCGGCACGCCAGGTGGAAGATCGAATTTTGGCTCACTGCCGGCGCCTGGCCTATACCGATCGCGACCTGTTCGCCCTGAAACTCGCCATCGAGGAAGCTCTCACCAACGCCGTCCGGCATGGAAATCAACTCGATCCCCACAAGAGCATTCACATCAAGTACCGCATCACGCCGCATCGCGCCGACGTCGTGGTCGAGGATGAAGGGGGTGGTTTTAATCCGGCGGCGCTGCCAGATCCCACCCGTAACTGCCGTCTTAGCTGTGCCGGCGGGAGGGGTATTCTACTGATGCGGGCATTCATGAACAGCGTCGTCTACAATGCGGCCGGTAATGGCGTTACCCTGACCAAATTCAACGATGCCTATCCCCGCCACGCGGGACTTCTCAAAGCCGGCTCGCCTGAAAAACGCTGTTATCAATGATGCCCCCTCGCCCCACCCTGCGCTATTCGGTTTGGACAGCGACCGGCTGATCGTCCGCCGTTTGCTGGTTAAGCCCCGAACCTCGAAAGCCACTCGGTCCGGCCGCCTTAGCTGGTGGCGCATCTGTACTCTGGCTTGAAGCAAATGGTCATCAACATGCGGCTGTTTTTTACAGCCTGCACGTCGTGCGGGACATTTGGCGCCAGGACCAGAATCTGGCCCGCTTCCATGCGATAGGTGCCCTGGGCCGTATGGACATTGAGCTGCCCTTCCAGCAGGTGCAGGGTGACCACTGCGTCGGCGCCGTGATCCAGCAGACGCCCCCACGCGTTGAAATAGAACAGGGCCAGGGTGGATGACCCGTGCCGATACAAGGTAATTTGACGATGGCCCTGGGTGGGATGGGGTGGCTCGCTGAGCAGGCGCTCCAGGGCTAGGCGCAGCTCAATCAGGTGACCCGAACCGGCGAAGCGAAGCTCCGGCGCTGGTCGCAAACGTGACAGGGTGGTGACGGACATCTTGCACCTCCTGGGGCGACAGGCCCCGATTAGCCTGCTTCATGATAGGCGCCGCGAAGAGTGGTATGATATTTTTTAAGGGCGGTGGACGGAAAAGATTTGCTGGTAAGTGACGGCGAATGTAAAATGAAGTGGTTAGTGCGCAGGACTGGCTTGGCGGCCAAAAGCGCAGACGCCGTGCAGTTGAGGGCTATAAACCCGCACCGGAGGTTTCAGTTTTGCCAAACCATTGGAAGAGGGACGTGCGTCGCGCTGGGCGCGGATTGTACGATCCGGCCTACGAGCACGACAGCTGCGGGGTGGGGTTTATCGCACATATTAAAGGGCGTCCGAGTCACGACATCGTCACCCGTGCGATCGCCGCGTTGGAACACATGGACCACCGCGGCGCCAGCGGCTGCGAAGAAAACACGGGCGATGGTGCGGGAATTTTAACCGCCCTGCCGCACGCCTTTTTGGCGAAGGTAGCTGGCCGTGATGCGGGTTTGCAGCTTCCGCCGCCGGGCAGTTATGGCACGGGCCTCGTCTTTTTGCCTTCCGATAACGAAGAGCGTTCCTGGTGTGAGCGGGCGGTGGCGGACCTGATCCACCAGCGCCGCCTGACGCTGCTGGGATGGCGCGACGTCCCGGTGGATAACCATATGCTCGGCCACACCGCCCGGCGCACCGAACCGCGGATGCGCATGCTGTTCGTGCAGGGACCGCAGGGGATGGGGGCCGAATCTCTGGAACGCCAGCTCTACATCGTGCGCAAACAAGCCACGCGTCTGATTCGCGGCAGCGAACTGGCCCAGGCCGAATATTTCTACATGTGCAGCCTTTCCACCAAGGTGTTGATCTACAAAGGTCAACTGACCTCACTGCAGCTGCGGCCATATTTCCGGGCGGACTTGACGGACCCGGATTATGTCAGTCACCTGGCGTTGGTGCACGCGCGCTTCAGCACGAACACGTTCCCTTCGTGGGACCGGGCCCAGCCGTTCCGCTTCATGGCCCACAACGGCGAAATCAATACCCGCCGCGGAAATCTCAACTGGATGCGGGCCCGGGAGGCGCTCTTTGCCAGCGACCTGTTCGCTGCGGATATTGACCAGATCAAACCGGTGATCGAGCCGGACACCTCCGATTCCGGCGAATTCGACAACTGCCTGGAGATGCTGCTGCATACCGGGCGCCGCCTGCCCCACGCGGTCATGATGATGATTCCCGAGGCCTGGCAGAACCATGAATCGATGGACCCCCGCCGCCGGGCTTTCTATGAATACCATTCCTGCCTGATGGAACCGTGGGATGGTCCGGCCTCGGTGGCGTTCACAGATGGCCGATGCATCGGGGCGGTGCTGGACCGCAATGGCCTGCGTCCGAGCCGCTACTACGTGACCAAAGATGATCTGGTGATCATGGCCAGCGAAGTCGGGGTGCTGGATGTGCCGCCAGAACAGGTGGCCCGTAAAGGGCGGCTGCAGCCGGGGCGCATGTTCCTGGTCGATTTTGAACAGGGCCGCATTATCGACGATGCGGAGCTTAAGGCTGCATTGGCCGCGGAGCATCCCTACGGCCAATGGCTGCAGGAGCAACGGCTCACCTTGGAGGACTTGCCCGCGCCGCCCCCGACTCCCCGGTTGGATCGCCAGACGCTCCTGGCCCGGGCGCAGTGCCTCGGTTACACGACGGAAGATGTGTACAAACTGATGCTGCCGATGGCGGTTAACGCCCAAGAGGCCGTCGGGTCAATGGGCAACGATGCAGCGCTGGCCTGTTTGAGCGATCAGCCGCGGCTTCTATACGACTACTTCCAGCAATCCTTCGCGCAGGTGACCAATCCCCCGCTGGATTTCGATAAAGAATCCATTGTCATGAGCCTGGAAAGCTATATTGGCCCGGAAAAAAATCTGCTCCAGGCCACCCCGGGACACTGTCACCGCCTGTGGCTGGCCACACCCCTTCTGACCAACGAACAGATGGCGCGGCTGAAAACCATGAATTATCGCGGCTGGCAAGCCAGGGTGATCGACACCGTCTTTGACCGCAGCGGCGGGCCAGAGGCTATGACCGTCGCCCTGGAGCGCCTTTGCGATGAGCTCTCGCGGGCGGTGGAAGATGGCTGCCAGCTGGCGGTCTTAAGCGATCGCAAGGTGGATGCGGCCCATGTGGCCGTGCCAGCCCTGCTGGCCTGCGGGGCGGCCCACCATCATCTGGTCCGTGCGGGGACGCGCACCCGTATCGGGTTGATCCTGGAGACCGGCGAAGCCCGTGAAGTTCACCATTATGCCCTGTTGATCGGTTACGGTGCGGATGCGATTAATCCCTATCTGGCCTTTGAAATCCTGTGGAATTTGCGCCGCGAAAATAGGATCAATTCGGATCTGGATGATGAAAAAATTGTCGGCAATTATATTAAGGCCGCCGACAAGGGCGTGCTGAAAGTCATGAGCAAGATGGGCATTTCCACGTTGCCAAGCTATAAGGGCGCCCAGATATTTGAAGCGGTTGGCCTGCACCACCATGTGATCGAACGCTGCTTCACCGGCACCGCCTCCAAAATTGAGGGGGTGGATTTTCCGGTGCTTGCCGCCGAGGCCCTGCGCCGCCACGCCATCGGCTTTCCCGCGTCGCCGACGGACCTGCGTTTACCGGTGCTCCCGGAGGGCGGGCAATACGCCTGGCGCCAGAATGGCGAACGGCATTTGCTCAACCCGGAAACCATCGCCTGGGTGCAGGAGGCCGCCCGCGGCAACAACCGCGAGGTCTACGCCAAATACGCCAAATGGATTAACGATCAGAACGGGCGGCTGTGTACTCTCCGTGGCCTGTTTAAGCTCAAGCCGGGTGATGAGCCGGTGCTGTTGGCCGAGGTGGAACCCGCGAAGGAAATTGTCAAGCGTTTCGTTACCGGCGCCATGAGCCTCGGTTCCATCTCTCCGGAAGCGCACGAAACCCTGGCCATCGCGATGAACCGCCTGGGCGGAAAGTCCAACACCGGCGAGGGCGGTGAGGATCCCCGGCGCTTTAAGCGTGATCCGAACGGGGATTGGCGGCGCAGCGCCATCAAACAGGTGGCCAGCGCCCGCTTTGGGGTGACCATCAACTACCTGACCAACGCGGATGAGCTGCAAATCAAGATGGCCCAGGGCGCCAAGCCCGGTGAGGGTGGCCAACTGCCCGGCCATAAAGTCAATCGTTATATCGGACAGCTGCGTCATGCCACGCCGGGCGTGCAACTGATCAGCCCGCCACCGCACCATGACATCTATTCCATTGAGGACTTGGCCCAACTTATTTACGATCTGAAAAACGCCAACCCCGCGGCGCGCATCAGCGTGAAACTGGTCGCGGAGATGGGCGTCGGGACCGTGGCCGCAGGGGTGGCCAAGGCCCACGCCGACCATGTGCTGATTGCCGGCCATGACGGCGGCACGGGCGCCTCCCCCTTAACCAGCATCAAACACGCCGGCACGCCCTGGGAACTGGGCCTGGCGGAAACGCACCAAACCTTGGTGCTCAATGATTTGCGCAGCCGCATCGTGGTGCAAGTAGACGGCCAGTTAAAGACGGGCCGTGACGTGGTGATCGGTGCGCTGCTGGGCGCGGAGGAATTCGGTTTTTCCACCGTGCCGCTGGTGACGCTCGGCTGCATCATGATGCGGGTCTGCCATTTGAACACATGCCCGGTAGGCGTGGCGACGCAGGATCCCGTGTTGCGCCAGAAGTTTTCGGGGCAGCCGGAATTCGTCGTCAACTTTTTCTTCCTGCTGGCCGAAGAAGTACGCGAATTGATGGCGTACATGGGTTTCCGTACGTTCCAGGATATGATTGGCCGCGTGGACCGACTCCAGGTCGGCCCCGCCATCAGCCACTGGAAAGCGCAGGGGCTGGATTTAACCCCCATCCTTTCACCCGCTGTCAAACCGCATGAAGCGGCTGGCGTCTATTGCACCCGCAAGCAAGATCATGGTCTGGCCGCCGCGCTGGATAATCGCATCATCGCCGAAGTCCGCACCGCCCTGGAAACCGGGGTGCCCATTCGCCGCCAGTATCCGATCCGCAACATCCATCGCGCCGTCGGCGCCATGTTGAGCCACGCAATCGCCCAACGCTATGGTGAGGCCGGTTTGCCCGATGACACCATTCATCTGCAATTCCAGGGCTCGGCAGGTCAAAGTTTTGGCGCCTGGTTGGCCCATGGCGTAACGCTGGAGCTGGAAGGCGATTCGAATGACTATGTCGGCAAGGGACTTTCCGGCGGCGTCATCGCCGTCTACCCCGATCGGCGCAGCACGTTTAATCCCCAGGAAAACATTATCATCGGCAACGTGGCGCTATATGGCGCCACCAGCGGCAAAGCGTTCTTTCGCGGCGCCGCCGGCGAACGGTTCGCCGTGCGCAATTCGGGCGCGCGGGCCGTAGTGGAAGCGGTGGGGGATCATGGCTGCGAATATATGACCGGCGGCCGCGTGGCGGTTTTAGGTCCGACCGGCCGTAATTTTGCCGCCGGCATGTCGGGCGGCATTGCGTACGTCTATGACCCCGACGAACAATTTCTGGCACGCTGCAATCTGGCCATGGTGGAACTGGAGAAGGTGCTGGATCCCCGCGACGTCGCCGAGTTAAAAGAGATGATTCAGGACCATCAGCGGTATACCGGCAGCACCGTCGCGGAGGATATTCTAAAACATTGGGATGAGCGCTGCCCGTTGTTCCACAAAGTGATGCCCATTGACTACCGCCTGGCGCTGCGGCAACCACCCCGGGAGTCCACCGCGCCGGCCGAAGCGGTGCCGGTAAACCAGGGCGCGGCCCAGGCGGTGCGCCATGGGTAAGCCCACGGGCTTTATGGAATATCCGCGCGAATTGCCAGTGCACCGGTCGGTTCCACTGCGCTTGGGCGACTGGAAAGAATTTCATACCGAGATGCCTGAGCCTCGCCTCCGCCAACAGGCCGCCCGGTGCATGGACTGCGGCATCCCGTTCTGTCAGAGCGCCTGCCCCGTTCACAATATTATTCCTGAATGGAATGATTTGGTTTACCGGGATCAATGGAAAGCGGCCCTCCTGCGCCTCTGGCAGACCAATAATTTTCCCGAGTTCACCGGTCGCGTTTGTCCGGCTCCGTGCGAAGGTTCCTGCGTGCTGGGCATCAATACCCCGCCGGTGACGATCAAGAATATCGAGCAGGAAATCATCAATCACGCCTGGGCACACGGCTGGGTTACGCCGCGGCCACCGCCGGCCCGTACCGGCAAGACGGTGGCGATCATTGGTTCCGGTCCGGCCGGGCTGACCGCCGCCGATCAACTCAATCACGCCGGCCATCTGGTAACCGTGTTCGAACGCGCCGACCGCATTGGCGGCCTGCTCATGTACGGCATACCCAACATGAAGCTCGATAAACAGGTGGTGCAGCGCCGCGTGGAGCTGATGCGGCAGGAGGGGGTGAAATTCGTCGTCAATACCCATGTGGGCAAGCAGGTCAATAGCCACGAACTGCTGCGTGAATTTGACGCGATGATCCTCGCCTGCGGCGCCACCCGGCCGCGGGATCTGCCGGTCCCGGGTCGGCAGCTTAAAGGCATTCATTTCGCCTTGGAATTCTTGCACGCCAACACCAAAAGCCTGCTCGATTCCAACCATCGCGACGGAGCCTATATCTCCGCGCAGGACCGCGATGTAATCGTTATTGGCGGCGGCGACACGGGGACTGATTGTATCGGCACCGCCCTGCGCCACGGCTGCCGCAATCTGGTCAATTTCGAGCTGCTCACCCAGCCCCCGGCCACCCGCGCTCAGGACAACCCCTGGCCGCAATGGCCCCGGATCTATCGCCTGGACTACGGTCATGAAGAGGCTCAGACCAGGTTTGGCGCGGATCCCCGCCAGTATTGCCTGTTAACCAAGGAATTTTTGGGCGACGCCTCCGGCGCGGTGCGGGCGGTGCGAACCATTCAAGTGCAATGGGCGAATACCAACGGCAAGATTACGCCGCACGAAGTGCCCGGTACGGAAAAAGAATGGACGGCCAACCTGGTCCTGTTGGCGATGGGCTTCCTGGGACCGGAGGATACCTTGGCCGCTCAATTGGGCCTTCAGACCGATTCACGTTCTAATTTTAAAGCGGAGTTTGGCCGCTTCGCCACCTCCGTGGAAGGCGTGTTCGCCGCCGGCGACTGCCGCCGCGGCCAATCTCTGGTGGTCTGGGCCATCAGCGAAGGTCGAGGCGCCGCCCGCGAATGCGACCGGTACCTGATGGGCTCCACCACGCTGCCTTGAGGCGCCAGGGACGAGCGCTCTCTCATCAACTTTCAGCTTCCACGGGGACGTCCCGGAGGCCTCCGGACAGATTTTGCGCGTGGGAGTCGGTCCTGAAGATGGCGTCACGCCCCGTATCTAGTGATTAATTGCATAAATTAACGATAGTATTTCTAAGTTGAGACCCCTTCACTTCTCGTTTCCGCCATTTGAACGGCTTGGCATTCTGGCTGTATGTGGCAATGAACGCCTCAATG
>JAJYFE010000233.1 GCA_021785435.1 Planctomycetota bacterium | reverse complement strand
CGAGGCCTCGCCGCTCCAGCAGCGGGCCTTGGAGCTCCTGGGGCTGTACCCAGTACGGTGACCGCCAAAGATGAAGAAAACCCCTGTCAATACAGAGGTCTTTCATTTTCCATGGGGGGAACTACGGATTAAACGACCGCCCATCTATCGTCGCCAGCACCAAGAGAATCTACACCGCCGGCACCCTGCATTACACCTTAGGCACGCTGGCCATTGTTTTTACATGGCTGCTGTGGGGTGACTTTTGCAACACCATCTATGGAACGCTTTTTGATAATTTCCTACCACTGTTTTTGCGCCGGCTAAAAGCGTCGAATATGAATGGCAATAGCGAGTCTTCGAAGATGAGTGGCATACGCGGGCCGCCATCCGCAGGGGCGGCGGCTCTACTCCTCTGTCAATCCATGAATTACTGGTGGGCGAAAGAGCCCCGGACCCGCCACCGAACCCGAAGCCCCGGCTTTTGAATCGCCGTAGGGAGTCGCCTGCGGTGACCCGTTGCATGGCGGCGGCCGTGGTACCCGCAAGCTAAGTGGCAACAGAGCACTACAGTTTGCCACGGCCCTACACGTTCGTGTTTCACCATTGCTCGCTGCGGCCACGGCAGACGGCTTGGAAAAAAGCGTGCGTGGCTATATTTTAGCGTTCCGTATGATGCAGGAAGCAGCCATTCTGAACGTGGCGGTGGCCGGCGCCGGCCGCATGGGCTGCCACCACGCCCGCATTTATACGGAGCAACCCGGCTGCCGATTGGTAGGCGTCTGCGACCCGGACCCGGCGCGGGCCGCCGCGGCGGGCGAACAATTTCATTGCCCGGCCTTCCGCTCCGCGGCGGATCTGTTCGCCGCGGGCATCACGCCCCAGGCCGCCAGCATCGCCGCGCCGACCGTACAGCATCGCGCCCTGGCCGAGGAATTTTTCAGGCGGGGGGCGCACCTGCTGATTGAAAAACCGCTGGCGCCCAGTCTGCTGGAAGCGCGGGGCATCGTCAATCTGGCCCGTAACCGCGGGTGCGTGCTGCAGGTCGGGCATTCGGAACGCTTTAATCCCGTCGTGCGGGCCCTGGACCGGCATTGTCTTAAACCCCGGTTCGTGGAAGTGCATCGCGTCAGCCCGATGACATTTCGGAGCGTCGATATCGGCGTGGTGCTGGACCTGATGATTCACGACATTGATATTGTGCACCATTTTGTCGCAGCCCCGGTTGAGTCAGTCGCGGCGGTGGGCGTATCCGTCATTGGCCAATTCGAGGATATCGCGAACGCCCGCCTGGTTTTTACCAACGGCTGCGTGGCTAATCTGACGGCTTCGCGTCTGGCGCTGAAAACCGAGCGCCGCATGCGCCTGTTCAGCCCCGAGATGTATGCCAGCGTGGATTATCACAAAAAAGCCGGCGTGGTGATTCAGCGCACCGCCAATGAGCAGCAGTTGGATATGGTGCGGCGCAAAATCGCCGCCGGAGAGTTGGCGGAGCTTGGCGATCTGAATTACACCGAATTGGTTCGTTACGAACCGCTGGTGGTGGAAGAATGCGAGCCCCTGCGGGCGGAGATCGAATCCTTTTTGCATTCCGTGCGCACCGGCGCGGCACCCGCGGTTACCGGTGAAGACGGCTGCTTCGCCGTCGACGTCGCCGCCCGCATCGGCGCCGCCATCGCCGCCGGCGGAGAAACCCGGTTGGCGGAAGCCTGACCATTTGCGCGGAGTGCCGGCGCGGCTTCAACATTACCATTTAAGGAATTACCTATGACCCCCACGACACGAAAAACCCATACCACCCCTGGAACAACCGTGTCCGCCCATGGCCTGCTCGAACGAACCGTTGGCCGAATTACGCCACAGGACAAGTCCCTGCGCCAGCAGGCCACCGCCCGCATCGAACAATTAACGATGCCCCATTGGGCCTTGGGCCGGTTGCTCGATCTGGCGGTGGATCTGGCCGGCATGACCCGGCAGATGCATCCACCCGTCCAGCGCAAGGCCATCGTTACCATGGCGGGTGATCATGGTGTCGCTGCGGCGGGCGTAAGCAAATACCCGCAAGCCGTCACCGTCCAGATGGTGCATAATTTTGTCCACGGCGGCGCGGGTATTAATGCCGTGGCCCGCTGCTGCGGAGCGCGGGTGGTGGTGGTGGATATGGGGGTGGCGGGTGATCTGTCCGCACTGGGCGAACGCATTGTGCACCGGCGCGTCGCCGCCGGCACCGCCAACCTGGTCGACGGCCCGGCGATGTCACCGGCCCAGGCCTTGCAAAGCCTGACCAACGGCATCAGTCTGGCGGAAGAATTGGCCGCCGATTGCGACGTGATTGGCACCGGCGACATGGGGATCGGCAACACCACGGCCAGCGCGGCCATCGGCGCCGTTTTGACCGGCCGACCGGTCACGGATTTAACCGGTCGCGGCACGGGGTTGGACGATGCCCAACTGGCCCACAAGATTCAGGTCATCCAGCAGGCCCTGCGCATCAATCAGCCGGACCGACGGGACGGCCTCGATGTGTTGGCGAAAGTCGGCGGCTTTGAAATCGGCGGCCTTGCCGGGTTGATTCTCGGCGCCGCGGCCAACCGCAAA